>DATJIL010000231.1:0-6975 GCA_035493385.1 Rudaea sp. | reverse complement strand
CCTCGCTGTCGCGGATCGCCTGCGCACGCACTTCGGTGGGCACCAGGCTGCCGTCCTTGCGGCGCGCGTCGAACTCGAACATGACCGGCTCCCGGCTCGCTGCAAGCTGCGCCAACACATACTTGCGGCTGTCGGGATTCGCGTAGAAGTCGCCGATGCCACGCCCCGACTCGAGCAGTTCCGTGGCATCGGCATAGCCGAGGATATGCGCGAATGCATCGTTGGCGGCGACGATGCGGCCGTCGATCTGCGAACGGAACATGCCCGACACCGCGTTCTGGAACAGCTCGCGGTAAGTGCGTTCGGCCCACTCCAGCGCCTGGCGCTGGCGATGCTCCTCGGTGACGTCGCGCGCGGTGCCGGTGCTGGCCACCTCGCCTTCGTAGTCGACCGCGCTGGCGTGTACGTGCAGCAGCCGGCGCGTGCCGTCCTTGTGGATCATCACCGTGTCGTAAGTCTGCACCGCGTACGAGCCACCAGCACGTTCGTTGCGGCGGACCATCTGTTCGGCCAACGCCTCGGGCGCGATGAGTTTGAGGTAACTGGTGCCGATCAATTCCTCGGCGCGATAACCCAGGGTCTGCGCCATCGCTTCGTTGATGAAGCCGATGGTGCCGTCGTGCCGGATGAGGAATACGCCGTCGTGGCTGCTGTCGACCAGGGTGCGGTACATGTTCTCGGACTGGCGCAGGCGGGCTTCGGCCTCGACCTGCGCGCTGATCTCCATGACCGAGCCTTCGTAGAACAACAGGTGTCCCTCGGCGTCGCGCACGCAGCGGGCATTTTCCAGGATCCAGCCGATACTGCCGTCGCGCCGGCGCACCGACGCGCGTGCGTTCTCGATGTGGCCCACGCGATCCAGCCGTTCGAGCAAAGCCGCGGCCGCAGCCGGATCCGCGTATAAATCGCCTGGCTTGCTGCCTTTCGTCTCCTGCAGCATCTGCTCCGGCGAATCGAAGCCGAAGATGCGCGCCAGCGCCGGATTGACTTCGATCCAGCCTCCTTGCGGAAGACTGCGGTACAAGCCTTGCACGCTGGCCATGAACAGGGCGCGATAGCTGCCGGGATCGGGCTCGGCCGGAGCATCCTGCGCCGCCGCCGGCGCCACGCGTTGGAACACGGCCAACACCAGACGGCGTCCATCATGCTCGAAGAATTCGCAATACAAGTCGGCCGCGAATTCGCCGCCCGCCAAGTTGCGGAACACCACGCGTTCGCCGCAGACGCGGTGTTCACTGCGCAGGTGCGCCCAGATTGCCGCCCGCGTTTGCGGGTGCGGCCAGAAATCGATATCCAGCGTGCTGCGTCCGAGCATCTCGTCGCGGCGATAGCCCAGCTCGCGCTCGAAGGCGGGATTCACGTCGACAATGCGCCCGTCCCCGGCATCCAGAACAGCGACGAGGCTGGACGAGAAGCGGAACGCGCTGGCGAAATTCATGTCCCCCGTTCCAATAACCTTGTTCCAGTAACCTTGCTGATTTCCTCGAACCGAGTATACCGCCGCAAAAGCACAGGCAGGTCAAGTGCCGGGGTTTGTCTGGAAGCTTTATGCACGATTGCCGGTCCCGTTGGCACAATCGGGAAAAACGCATGCGCCGAATTCGATCCAAAAACCCACCGCCATCGGCAATCACGCCGGAACCGGTTTATCGTCGCCGTCGCGAGGTCCTGAAACTGCTTGGGCTCGGCGCGACCGCACTGGCCGCCGGCTGCGGTTCTGAAGCCGCGCCTCCCACGCCGGCGGCACCGGAAACGAGCGTCCCGGGCAGGCCGCTGACGGTCGGCAGTCACGTCGACAATGCCGATGGCGCCGTGCAAACCACTTTCCAGGACGCCACGCACTACAACAATTTCTACGAGTTCGGTACCGGCAAGGGCGATCCGGCCGCCAATTCCGGCCGCTTCCAGCCACGGCCGTGGAGCCTGGAAATCGCCGGCCTGGCTGAAAAGACCGGACACTTGACGCTCGAAGACATCCTCAAGGGCCAGGCGCTGCAAGAACGCATCTACCGCATGCGTTGCGTCGAAGCCTGGTCGATGGTGATCCCCTGGGCCGGCTTCCCGCTCGCCGATTTGCTCAAGCGCTGCAAGCCGCTGGCGTCGGCGAAATACGTCGCTTTCACGACGGTCGAACGACCGGCACAGATGCCCGGCCTCGCGTACCCGGTGCTCGACTGGCCCTATCGCGAAGGCCTGCGCATAGACGAGGCCATGCATCCGCTGACCCTGCTCGCCGTGGGCATTTACGGGCGCGAACTGCCGAACCAGAACGGCGCGCCGCTGCGCCTGGTCGTGCCGTGGAAATATGGCTTCAAGGGCATCAAGTCCATCGTCAAAATCGAATTCGTCGAACGCCAGCCGCAAACGACATGGAACATGGCGGCCGCGGACGAATACGGTTTCTATTCCAACGTGAATCCGGCCGTCGACCATCCGCGCTGGAGCCAGAAGACCGAGCGCCGCATCGCCGGCACCGGTTTCAACCTGTTCGGCAACCGCATCGCCACGTTGCCGTTTAACGGCTATGCCGAACAGGTAGCGCACCTGTACGCGGGCATGGATTTGCGCAAGTATTTTTGACTAATGGCCTTTCGCGATCGCATTGCCGCGTTCAAACCGCTGGTCTTCGTCCTGTGCCTGCTGCCGCTCGCGCATCTGGCCTGGGATGCCGTGCACGGCACGCTGGGGACCGATCCCGTCGCCCAGCTCGAACATCGCAGCGGCGACTGGGCCTTGCGCCTGCTGCTCGCCACGCTCGCGATCACTCCGCTACGGCGAATCAGTGGCTGGCACAAGGCGATCCGCTTCCGGCGCATGCTCGGCCTGTTCGCGTTCTTTTACGTGAGCGTGCACCTGGCAATCTATCTCGCCATCGACCTCGGCGGTTTCTGGTCGCAGCTGCTCGGCGAAATCGTCAAGCGCCCGTACATCACGGTGGGATTCGCGGCATGGCTGCTGCTGATTCCGCTGGCGCTGACCTCGACGCAAAAGATGATGCGGCGCCTGGGCCGCCGCTGGCAGCAACTGCATCGACTCGCGTACCTGATCGCCCTGCTTGGCGTGCTGCACTACTTCTGGCTGGTCAAGGCCGACCACCGCGAGCCGGCGTTGTATCTCGCGATCTGGGTCGTGCTGATGTGCGCGCGCTTGCCGCTGAAGATGCCTACGCCGCGCAGGCCACCCGCGAATGCGGCCGTCTTGCTCAAAGACTGATGTAGAGCAGCACCGCGATTCCCGCCGCGATCAGCGCGGCCGCGCCGATCAGCCACCAGATGTCGTTGCGGTTGCGTTCCTCGGCCGGCGGCGCTGGCGGGGTTGCCGGCTTGTCGATCGCGCGCATGGTCTGGGTGATGTTGACCTCCTGCGCGGACGGCGCAAGGTCGTTGCGCGTCGGCAGACTCGGCGCCTCAAGCAGGAAGCGGTTGCGGTCGAACGCGATCTGGTCGTCGGTATGCAGCACCGCATTGCGCACCAGCACGCCGTTGACGAAGGTGCCGTCGGCCGAACCCAGGTCGCGCAGGTAGATGCCGTCGCCGGCGTTTTCGATGGCCGCGTGATGGCGCGACATTTCCGGCTCGTCGAGGATCAACCCGCAATCGCTGCCGCGGCCGATCAGCAGGCGCCCGCGCACCGGCACGATCTTGCCGAAATAACTGCCGGATACGCCACGCAGCACGACGCGCGCCGGCAATTGCCGCACCCGCGTCGCGGTATCGGCCGCATCCACGGGGGTGGCGGGCGGCGGCGTGACATGGCCGGGAACGTCGGCGCTGATGCTGTCGTCGCGATCGGGCTTGAGCGTGAATTTGGTCGTGTCGAGGCTGACCACGTCCCCCAGGCGCAGGATCGCCTTCTCGACGACCGGCCGCGCATTGACGTGGATGCGGGCGCCGCCTTCACCAGCGGCGAGTACCGTGCTGCGCTCGCTCACGCTCAGCCGCGCATGATGCGGGGCGATGCCCGGCGCGGTCAGCACGATCGCGTTGTCGGACGCCGAGCCGATGGCGGTATCGCCTGGAGCGATCAGCACATCCGGATGTTCGTTGTTCGGAAAGCACAAACGCATGGCGATCGCCGTCACCTTGCAGGCAGGTCACTGTAGCATAGCCGGGGCGAGCTACCAGCGCGCACCGAGGTCCACCAGCAGCGTGTCGGTATGCCGGGGCGCCACATCCAACTGTTCGTGGAAGTAGGCCAGACGCATGTTCCAGGTCGCATCGAAACCGTAGCCGATCCAGGGCATGATGCCGTGCGCCCAACTGTGGAACCACCACTCGTCGGAATTGAACGCAGCCATTACCGCGTCGCGCTGGATGCGCTGATCGGCCAGGCCGAATTCCCAGCCCCGCGGCAGACGGCGGTCGCCAAGCACTACACTGAAACGCTCGCCGTCGCGATCCTGGTCGGCGCCGAGATTGCGCACCATATCCAGGCGCGCTTCCAGCGGCCAGTTGCCCAAATGCCAGCGGCCGACGATTTGCGCGTCGAGAAGGCGATAGTCGCTGAGCAGGACGTCGCCGGTATGCACGTTGCTGCGCGCGAGTCCCTGCAAGGTCAACGTGCGCAGGTTGGAGAAATCCAGATACGAGACGAGGAAAGCCGCGCTCGTCGGTTCGCCCTCGTGCCAGCGCCACGCGCCCTGCACCGCGCCGATCCGCGAATCGTCGCCGTAAGGCAGATTGCCGTTGAAGTAGCCCGCGACCAGACTCAGGCGGTCGAAGTCGCTGACCGCGACGGACGTCTGCGCGCTTACGCCGACCGGACGCAAATCCTCGTCCCACAGCATCGGACTCAATTCCAGCGGAAACACCGATTTGCCGGCGAGCAGGGACGTGTTTCCGCTCGGGCGCCAGCGTACGAACAACTGGTCGATCGCAATGTCGTTGCTGCGCTCGTTGAGGTTGTAGGCACGGTCCTCTCTGTTGTCGTTGCTCGCTGCCGCGAGCTTGATCGCCGCACCGATTTCCAGTTCCGGGATCGGATCGTAGAGCACGCCGAAGCGGCCGCGGCCAAACACGCGCTGGATATTCGGCTCGTAGATGCGCGGAATGTCGCGCACCCGATCCTCGCGCAACAACACGTCGCCGAACCACGACCACGCGGAAGGCGCTTGTTCCGGCGTCGGCAGCACGAGCGGCTCGTCCGCCAATGCCGCTGCGGCCGGCAGCAGGGCGATCAGGCAACCAAGAATCCGCGATGTGCGCATGGCCTCCCCGGTCGCATGGCTTCTATGGGCGAATTTACCTTAAAAATACATCACAAGCCAATGAAAAATCAGCCACGCAGCTGCACCAAAGCCTGTGCCAACTCCGCCGCCGAGGCGAAGCGGTCCTGCGGCAGGCGTTTCAGGCAGCGCAGGATGATGGCCTCCATCGGCGGCGGAATCTCCGCCCAGTAGGCGGACGGCTTGATCGGTTCCTGCTGGGTCTGGGCGATGTAGATTTCCATCGTGTTGCTGCCGGAGAACGGCAGCTTGCCGCAAAACATCTCGCACATCAGCACGCCACTGGAATAGATGTCGGCGCGTTGATCGACTTCCTCGCCCGCGAGTTGTTCGGGCGGCGAATAGTTCGGCGTGCCGACGAAACTCCCCTGTTCGGTGTGCCCTGGACCGCTGCGCCGGATCGGCCGGGCGATGCCGAAGTCCATCAGCTTGGCGTTGCCGTTCTGTTCCAGGATCAGGTTTTCCGGCTTGATGTCGCGGTGCAGGACGCCGACCTCGTGCGCCGCGGCAAGACCCGCGCAAAGCTGGCGTGCGATCCGCAGGCCGGCGGTGTAGGGAATCCGGCGCGTCTCGTTGAGCAGATAGCGCAAGGTCAGGCCGCGCACGTATTCCATCGAGATGAACGGCTGGCCGTCGACCTCGCCGAAATCGAAGGTGCGCAGCACATTCGGATGCGTGATCTTGCGCGCGAGCTTGATTTCGCTCTTGAGCCGCTCGAGTTGGTCGCCATCCACCAGTGCCGAGGGGCGCAGCATCTTCAAGGCGACGACATCGTCGAGTTCCAGGTCGTGCGCCTTGTAGACGATGCCCATGCCGCCGGCGCCGAGCTGCGCCAGGATGCGGTAGCGTCCACCGACCACCGCGCCGGTGTCGAGCGCCATGGCACGCACGCCGGATGGGCGGCTATGCGGTTTCGATACGGGGACGAGGGTCGGCACGCCGTCAGCAACGGAGGGGTCCGAGACCGAGGGAATTTTCGGCGGGGAGACGAGTGCGGTCTCGCGTGCCGGATCGGGCAGGAAACGCGACAGGTTGCCGACATAGCCTTCGATATCGCTTTTTTCGCGCAGGTCCGACAACAGATGGTCGAAGGCGTGCGACAGGCGCGCCAGTTCGTCGCTGCCGGTCACGCCGATGCGCGTCTGGTAATTGCCGGCGACGGCCTGTTCGGCGGCAAGCGCCATCGTGCGCACCGGGCGCAGGATGCGCTTGGCGAACAGGTAGGACAGCACCAGCGCGAGCAGCATGGACGTCAAGCCGCCGATCACCACCCAGTTGAGGATGTCGCGGTAACTGGCGACGACCTTGTCCGTGGAAGTCAGCGCCATCACCGCACCGAGGCGTCCGACGCCTTCGCTCGCCGTAGGCAGCAGCTGCGCCCCCCACTCCTGCCGGGCGAAACGCAACTGCAGGCGCGGTACTGCGTGTCCGTTCGCTGCGGCGGACGTCACCTCAGCCGGTTGCGCGGCCATCGCCGTGCGCAGCGCCGTGCGTTCGCTGTCGTCCAGCGAGCTGGCGACCAGTTCCAGATGCTTGTCCACCGGCAGCCAGAACGCGATCTGCGCGCCGCTGACCTTGGCCACCTGCCGGCACAATTCGTCGTTGACGCTTTGCGCCAGGAGCAGGAATCCGACCAGGTTCTGGTCCTGTGCCAGCGGCATGATCGCCGCCTGGTAAAGCTTGTCGCCGTAGCGCCAGTAGCCGCTGTAGGGTTCCGCGTTCGCGATCGCCGGCTTGACCAGCGGGTCCTG
>DATJIL010000230.1:0-4047 GCA_035493385.1 Rudaea sp. | reverse complement strand
CCAGTGCCTCGCCACGCGTCACGACGTGCGCATCGCCGGACTGCACGCGCACCTGGGCTCGGGAATCCTCGATGCCGCGCACTGGCGAGATGTCTATGTGCAGCTTGCCAGCATTGGCGAGAAGATCGGCAGCGTGCACGTACTCAACATCGGCGGCGGCCTTGGCGTGCCGTCGCGCGCAGACGAGTCGCCGCTCGATCTCGCCGCGCTCGGCGCGGCGCTGTCCGAAGTCAAGACGGCGTATCCGCAATTCGAGCTGTGGGCCGAGCCCGGCCGCTACCTCGTCGCCGACGCCGGCGTGTTGCTCGCTCGTGTCACGCAAACCAAGCGCAAGGGCGAGGTGCATTACATCGGCTGCGACGCAGGCATGAATTCACTGATCCGCCCGGCCTTGTATGAGGCGTATCACGAGATCGTGAATCTCACGCGTCTGGACGAGCCAGCGACGGAACTCGTGCAGATCGTCGGCCCGATCTGCGAATCCGGCGACGTGCTCGGCAGCAACCGCCGCCTGCCGCCGACGCGCGAAGGCGACGTGCTGCTGATTGCACAAGCCGGCGCCTACGGCGCGGCGATGGCTTCGCATTACAACCTGCGTGAACCGGCGGCGGAGATCGTGATATGAACGTGCTGCACGATCCGCGTCAATCCAATTCCTTCCGCTTCGTGCGTTGCGCGTATGCGAACGGCGAGGCACAGCTGGTTTACGCGTTCGACGACGGTCCGGAACTGGTCGAGCGCATCGGGTTTCCGGATGCACCGGCATTGCTGCCGGAGCGCGAAGCCGCGTTCTCCGCGGCGCTGCACCTGCTGCACCTGATTGCGGGCGTCAGCTACTACAAGGCGGGCGTGCCCGGGCAAATCGTCGTCGAAGGTGAGGCGCTGGATGCAGCGACGGCGGAATTTCTCGATCAGGTGTATCTGCACGGCCTGGCCGAATTCGCTTATCAGAACAAGCTGGATCTGCGCGGCAAGATTCGTTTTCCCCGCGGCAAGTCGGCGCACGCACCTGCGGCGGCATTGAGTCTGCCGCGCCGAACCCTGGTGCCCATCGGCGGCGGCAAGGATTCGCTGGTCAGCGTTGAAATGCTCAAACGCCTCGGCGAGCCGACAACGGCAGCTTGGGTCGGCGAATCCGCGCTGATCGCTGCCTGCGCGCAGCGCACGGATTTGCCGATGTTGAATCTCAAGCGCACGCTTGCGCCGGAATTGTTCGAGTACAACCGCCTGGGCGCTTACAACGGCCATATTCCGGTCACCGCGATCAATTCGGTGATCCTGGTCTGCGCGGCGATCCTTTACGGCTTCGATGCGATCGCGTTTTCCAACGAACGCTCGGCCTCGGAAGCCACGCTCGAATACGACGGCCAGCCGGTCAATCACCAATGGAGCAAGTCGCTGGAATTCGAACGTGGCTTGCGCGAGTACACGACCTCGCATATCGCCGCGAACCTGGATTATTTCTCGCTGCTGCGGCCGTGGTCGGAACTCGCTGTCGCGCGCGCGTTCGCGCGGCAGTCGCGCTACGACGACGTGTTTTCGAGCTGCAACCGCAACTTCCGCATCCGTGGCGAACGCCCGGCCGACCGCTGGTGCGGGCAATGTCCGAAATGCCATTTCGTGTTTCTCGCGCTGGCGCCATTCATTGCCAAGCCGCGCCTGCTCGGTATTTTCGGCCGCAACCTGCTCGACGACGCGGCGCTCGCGCCCGGTTTCGATGCGCTGCTCGAATATCGCGAGCACAAGCCGTTCGAGTGCGTGGGCGAGGGCCGTGAATCGCGCGCGGCGATGCACGCGTTGACCCTGCGCCCGGAATGGCGCGAGGACGCTATCGTTGCGCGCTTCGCCGAGGAGATCGCGCCGCAACTGGATGCGCGCGAATTTGCGCTGGCACCGCTGCTCACGCCATCCGCCGAACATTTCCTGCCACTGCGTTTGCAACATCTGTTGCATGAAGCTGGCTGACCTCGAACACGCGCGCGTCGCAGTCTGGGGCCACGGCCGCGAAGGCCGCGCCGCGCTGGCGGTGTTGCAGAAGCGCTTTCCAGAAAAACAACTGACGTTGATCTGTGCCGAGGACGAAAAGCCTTTAGTGGCGGACGACGCGCATATCCGCATCGTTACCGGACCGGTCGATGCGCCGTCACTGTCGGCATTCGACGTCGTGATCAAATCCCCCGGTATCAGCCCATACAAGTCGCCGGTGCCGGAAGCGATGGCTGCCGGCGTGCGTTTCACCTCCGGCACGGCGCTGTGGTTTGCCGAGCGGCCCGACGCGCGTGTGATCGGGGTCACCGGCACCAAGGGCAAGAGCACCACCAGCGCGATGATCGCGCACATTGCGCGTTCGCTCGGCATCCGCACCGCGCTGGCCGGCAATATCGGCTTGCCGCTGCTCGAACTGCTCGACGGCGAAGCGCAGCTTTGGGTTGTGGAACTTTCCAGCTTCCAGACCGGCGAGGCCGGGCCACTGGATGTCGGCGTACTCACGAATCTGTACGAGGAACACCTCGACTGGCACGGCACGCGCGAGCGTTATGCGATCGACAAGCTCAAGCTCGCTGACACCGCACGCACGCTGGTCGTCAACGCCGAGCAGCCGGAATTGCTCGCACGCACGGCGGCGCATCCGCGGCGCCCGACATTTGGCGACAGCGCTGGCTGGTATGTGCGCGATGCGGCGATCTGCCGCGGCGGCGAACGTGTGCTGCCGCTGTCCGCCATACCGCTGCCGGGTGAGCACAACGCCATGAATGTGTGCGCCGCGTTTGCCGCACTCGATGCGATGGGGTTCGATGCCATTGCCGCCGCGAAACACGTCATCACGTTCAAGTCGCTGCCGCATCGATTGCAGGCGCTGGGTGCACGCGACGGCGTCGAATACGTCAACGACAGCATCTCGACCACACCGCATGCGACCATCGAAGCGCTGCGCAGTCTGCATGGCCGCGTCGTCACGGTGCTCGTCGGCGGTTTCGATCGCGGCGTCGACTGGAGTCCGTACGTGGAGTACGTCGCCAAGCATCCGCCGCACGGCATCCTCGCAATGGGCGCGAACGGCTCGCGCATCGTCGAAGCCCTGCATGCTTCGCAGTTAGATGTCGTGCAGGTGACAACATTGGCTGAAGCCGTGCAGCGTGCGAAAACATCGACGGCTGACGGTGGCGTTATCCTGCTCTCGCCCGGCGCGCCGAGCTTCGATCAGTTCAAGAATTACGCCGAGCGCGGTCGCGAGTTCGCACGCCTGGCGGGATTCGATCCGGCTGGCATCGCGCAAATCGAAGGGTTGGGAATCGCATGAGCGGATTCATCCGGGTCTGGGATCTGCCCACGCGTGCGTTCCACTGGACGCTCGCCGTGTTGATTGCGCTGCAATACGCGACCGGCGAATTCCATTTCCTCGACATGCGCTGGCATTTCTGGTTCGGCTACGCCACGCTCGCGCTGATCGCATTCCGCGTGCTGTGGGGATTCCTCGGCTCGCAGACCAGCCGCTTTGCCGATTTCCTGCGCGGACCGGCCGCGGTGTGGCGTTATCTGCGTTCGCAATCCTCCACAAACCTGCAGACGCGCGTGGGCCACAATCCACTCGGAGGCTGGTCGGTGATCGCCTTGCTCGCGAGCGTATCCGCGCAGACGATCAGCGGATTGTTCGCGAGCGACGGGATCGATACCGACGGTCCCTTCGTCGCGCACGTTTCCGACGCCACGGTCAAGCTGCTGACGCGCGTGCATCACTGGAACGAGAACGTGCTGCTGATCCTGGTCTGCCTGCACATCGCAGCGGTATTGCTGTATCTCGTCGTCAAGCACGATGACCTGATCTCGCCGATGTGGAGTGGCCGCAAGCGCCTGGCACAGGCGCAAAGCCCGCACTTCGCCAGCACATGGCTCGCGGTTGCGATTTTCGCGATTTGCGCCGTACTCGTCTCGGCGCTGGCCTGGTGGGCCGGCTAGGAACCCGAGCCGGCGATGAAGCGTGCAATCTGGCTGATCCCGCCGACGGCGAGTTCGACCCACACGGCCAGCACCAGGCAAAAAACAGCG
>DATJIL010000229.1:0-6856 GCA_035493385.1 Rudaea sp. | reverse complement strand
CGCGCGACGCGTTGCTCACCGAAGCGCTTGCGGTCGAGGAAGACATTGAAGACAACAAGCCGGCCGAGGATTTGCTCGAAGTCGCGGGTATGGATGAAACGACGGCTTTCGAACTCGCGCAGCACGGCGTGATCACGCGCGAGAACCTCGCGGATCTTGCCACCGACGAGCTGATGGAATTCGCGCTCGACGGCATGGACGAGAAGCGCGCGGCGGGATTGATCATGGCTGCGCGCGCGCATGCAGACGCGGCGTAAGAGCAGCGGTTTTCGAGAACATTTCGGTGTGCGTATGAACACCTAAGAGAAGCAAGCGATGCGCGGTACCCCGCGTATCGCGTCAGGAGAAGCGACGGATGTCGGACGTAACCATCAAACAATTGGCCGGTGTGCTCGGCATGGGTGTGGACAAACTTATTGTCCAGCTCGCCGAGGCAGGCATGAAATTTTCCAATCCCGACCAGGTCGTGTCGAGCACGGAGAAGGTCAAGCTGCTCGGCTTCCTGCGCCGCACGCACGGTAAGCGCGACAAGGCCGTCGAGGAAGACTCATCGCCGCGCCAGATCACGCTCAAGCGCAAGACCGTCAGCGAACTGACCGTCAACCAGGGCGCCGCGCGCGGCAAGACCGTCAATGTCGAGGTGCGCCAGAAACGCACTTACGTCAAGCGCAGCACGATCAACGAAGTCCAGGAAGTCGACGCCGAGCGCGAAGATGCGCTGAAGAAGCTGCAGGAATCGCAGCTCAAGAACGCGGCCGAGCAAGCTGCGCTCTCAGCACAAGACAAGCGTCGCCACGACGAAGAATCCAAGCTGCGCGCTGCCGAAGAAGCGCGTCGTGCCGCCGAGGAAGAGGCGCGCAAGCGCGCTGAAGCCGAAGCCAAGCCTGCTGCCGAACCCGCGCGTGCGGACAAACCCGCGGCGAAGGAAGAACGCGCGCCAGTCGCGCCGCGCAAGGCACACGAGGCGCGTCCGGCGCGGCAAGGCGAAAAGGACGAGGCACCGCATCGTCATGCCAAGGCCAAGCATGGCTCGCATCGCATGCCGGTCGCCGGCGAGGACGTGGAAGGCGCTGTGCCGTATTTCGGCGCCGAGCTGCATCTGTCAGATGCCGGCCACGCGCGCCGCGGTGCGGTCAAGAAAAAGCCGCGCAAACAGATCGAGCCCGCGCGTGCCGCATCCGGTTCGCACGCGTTCTCCAAGCCGGTTGCGCCGATGGTGCGCGACGTGCCCGTCGGCGACACGATCATGGTGTCGGACCTCGCGCAGAAGATGGCCGTCAAGGGCGCCGATGTCGTCAAGACGCTGTTCAAGATGGGCGTGATGGCGACGATCAACCAGGTCATCGATCACGATACTGCCGTGCTTGTGATCGAGGAACTCGGCCACAAAGCGGTAAAGGCGGAAGAAGTGAACGCTGAAACCACTCTGGCCAAGGTCGAAGTGCAAGGCAACCGGGAGCCGCGTCCGCCGGTCGTGACAATCATGGGCCACGTCGACCACGGCAAGACATCGCTGCTCGACTACATCCGCCGCACCAAGGTGGCGGCGGGCGAGGCCGGCGGCATTACCCAGCACATCGGTGCGTACCACGTCAAAACCGACAAGGGCACGATCAGTTTCCTCGATACGCCCGGCCACGCCGCGTTCACGTCCATGCGCGCGCGCGGCGCCAAGCTCACCGACATCGTCGTGCTGGTCGTGGCGGCCGACGATGGCGCCATGCCGCAGACGATCGAGGCGATCCAGCACGCCAAGGCCGCGCGCGTGCCGCTGATCGTCGCGGTGAACAAGATCGACAAGCCCGAGGCGAATCCGGACCGCGTCAAGCAGGACCTGATCCAGCACGAAGTCGTTTCCGAGGATTTCGGCGGCGACGCGCAGTTCGTGCCGGTCTCGGCGAAAACCGGGCAGGGCATCGATCAACTGCTCGACGCGATCCTGTTGCAGGCCGAAGTGATGGATCTGCGGGCAGTCGTGGACGGCCTCGCCACCGGCGCCGTCGTTGAAGCCAGCCTGGACAAGGGCCGTGGTCCGGTCGCCACGGTATTGGTGCAGCAGGGCACGCTCAAGAAAGGCGATTTCCTCGTGTGCGGCGTCGAATACGGCCGCGTGCGCGCGATGTTCGACGAATCCGGCCAGCCGGTGGAAAGCGCCGGTCCCTCGATCCCGGTGCAGTTGCTCGGACTTTCCGGCGTGCCGAATGCCGGGGATGATTTCGTCGTGGTCCAGGACGAGCGCCTGGCCAAGCAGGTCGCCGCCGAGCGCCACGCCAAGCTGCGCGAGTCGCGCCTGACCAAGCAGTCGGTTCGCCTGGAAGACGTGATTTCGCAGATGGGCCAGGGCGACGAGCAGGCCGTGCTCAACCTCGTCGTCAAGACCGACGTGCAAGGTTCCGCCGAGGCGCTGCGCGATTCGCTCACCGCGATCGGCAACGAAAGAGTCAAGGTCAACGTCATCGCCTCCGGCGTCGGCGGCATCACCGAATCCGATGCCACGCTTGCGGTGGCCTCGAAGGCCATCGTCATCGGCTTCAACGTGCGCGCAGACGCGACCGCGCGCAAGGTGCTGGAAACCAACGGCATCGACCTGCGCTACTTCTCGATCATCTACGACGTGATCGATCAGGTGAAACAGGCTGCGACCGGCCTGCTCGGCATGGAGATCCGCGAAGAGATCATCGGCACCGCCCAGGTGCGCGACGTGTTCCGCTCGTCGAAATTCGGCGCCATCGCCGGTTGCATGGTCATCGAAGGCGTGGTCAAGCGCAACAAGCCGATCCGCGTGCTGCGCGACAACACCGTCATCTACCAGGGCGAACTCGAATCGCTGCGCCGCTTCAAGGAAAACGTCGACGAAGTGCGCAACGGCATGGAATGCGGCATCGGCGTGAAGCAGTACAACGACGTCAAGCCCGGCGACCAGATCGAGTGCTACGAGCGCATTGAAGTAGCCAGAACCTTGTAATGCCTTCGCATTCCTTCACCCGCTCCGACCGCCTTGCCGCCGAGCTGCGCCGCCTCGTCGGCACGCTCGTGCACGACGCGGTGCGCGAGCACGCGTTGCCGTCGATGAGCGTGTCGGATGTCGAGTGCAGCAAGGATTTCGATGTGGCCACGGTGTATGTCACGGCACTGCTTCCGGACACGGCGACCGAAGGCGTGAAGGCGCTCAAGGCCATGGCCAAGGATTTGCGCACGCAGTTGTCGAAAATCATGCGCGTGCGCCGCGTTCCCGAGCTGCGTTTCAAGTACGACGATTCGGTGGATCGCGGCGAGCGCATCGACGCCTTGCTGCGCGGGGAAAAGTGAAACCGGCCCGGCGGGCCGTCACCGGCATCCTGCTCCTCGACAAGCCCGCAGGAATCAGCTCCAACCGCGCGCTGCAACAGGTAAAACGCCTGTTCAACGCCGACAAGGCCGGGCATACCGGCAGCCTCGATCCGCTCGCTACCGGCTTGTTGCCGATCTGCTTCGGCGAGGCGACGAAAATCGCGGGATACCTGCTCGGTTCGCGCAAGGCCTACGCCGCGCAATGCCGGCTCGGCGCCACCACGACGACTGACGATGCCGAAGGCGAAGTTGTCCGCACGCAGCCAGTTCCTGAACTTCACGACAAAACCATCGAAGCGGCATTGGTGACCTTGCGCGGCCGCATCGTGCAGACCCCACCCGCGTATTCGGCGATCAAGCAGGGCGGCGTGCCGTTGTACAAGCGCGCGCGGCGAGGCGAGGACGTGCAGGTCCCATCGCGCGAGGTCGACGTCGATCGTTTCGATCTGCAAGGCCGCATTGGCGATGTGCTGGACCTGCACGTCGAATGCGGTTCCGGCACCTACGTGCGCACTCTTGCGCGCGATCTCGGCGAGCGCCTGGGCTGCGGCGCGCATTTGTCCGCGCTGCGGCGGCTGTGGGTGGAGCCTTTCCGCGATCCGGTCATGCACACGCTGGAAAGCCTTGAACAAATCGCCATCGAAGGCGGGCTTGCGGCACTCGACCGCCTGCTGCTGCCGATCGAGGCGGGCCTCGGCGCGTTGCCGGCGCTGCATCTCGATGCCGAACAGGCCAGGCGCCTGCGCCACGGCCAGCGCCTGAGCCTGCCCGGCCAAGGACCGCTGCCCCTGTGCCGGGCATTGGACGCGCAGGGCAGGTTGGTCGCACTGGTGCGGCTGGATACGGATGGCATGGTCGACATCCTGCGCGGGTTCGCGGCGTCGGACTGAACGCGGTTTCCGTGCGCCGCCAATTCGGGTTACAATAAGCGGCTTTTCCCAGCCCTGCGGATTTCCCGCAGTCCCTAACGCGGATCGCGCTCCCGACAAGCCGAACCGCGCCGTACGTTTCATCAACGAGGTACCCAACATGTCGCTCACGGTCGAACAAACCAGCAAGGTCATTGCGGACTATCGCCGCGCCGCCAACGATACCGGCTCGCCGGAAGTCCAGGTGGCCTTGCTTTCCGCGCGCATCGAACATCTTTCCAAGCACTTCGCCGCGCACGACAAGGATCACCACTCGCGCCGCGGCCTGCTCAAGATGGTCAACCAGCGCCGCAGCCTGCTGGCCTATCTGAAGAAATCCGATGCCGGCCGCTACCAGACCCTGATCGAGCGTCTGGGCCTGCGCCGCTAATCGTTGCATCACGATCCCCGCTTCGGCGGGGATTTGTTTTGCATGTGGTTCGAAAAACCGCAAGACGAAAGACCAACTCCGGCATGGGCCGGAGTGACGAAATAACCGAAGGCAAAAAATACCATGGCCAAAATTACCAAGTCGTTCCAGTACGGAAATCATCAGGTCACGCTGGAGACGGGCGAAATCGCCCGCCAGGCGTCCGGCGCCGTCATGGTGTCGATCGACGGCACCGTCGTCCTCGTCACGGCGGTCGCGGCGGCGAAGGCGAAGGAAGGCCAGGATTTCTTCCCGCTCACCGTCGACTACGTCGAGAAGTTCTACTCCGCGGGACGCATTCCCGGCGGATTTTTCAAGCGCGAAGGCCGTCCGACCGAAAAGGAAACGCTGACCTCGCGTCTGATCGACCGTCCGGTGCGTCCGCTGTTCCCGGAAGAGTACAAGAACGAAGTGCAGGTGATCGCGCAGGTCGTCTCGCTCAATCCGGAAATCGACGGCGACATCCCGGCCATGATCGGCGCCTCGGCGGCGCTATCGCTGGCCGGCATCCCGTTCAAGGGACCGATCGGCGCGGCGCGCGTGGGTTACGCGAATGGCAAGTACATCCTCAATCCGACCAAGACCGAACTTCAGACCTCCGACCTCGACCTCGTCGTCGCCGGCACCGCGAACGCGGTGTTGATGGTCGAATCCGAGGCCAAGCTGCTGAGCGAAGACGTCATGCTCGGCGCGGTCACGTTCGGCCACAAGGCGATGCAGATCGCCATCAACGCGATCAATGAACTGACCGTCGAAGCCGGTACCAAACCCTCGACGTGGGCAGCACCGGCCAAAAACGCGGCCATGATCGCCGCGCTCAAGGAAAACATCGGCAGCAAACTCGCCGAGGCGTTCAAGGTTCGCGACAAGCTGCAGCGTCGCGACGCCATCGCCGCGATCAAGCAGGACACGCTGACCGCACTTGCTGGTCAGGCCGAGGCGCAGAAATGGGCTGCTGGCGACCTCGCCAAGGAATTCGGCGAACTCGAATACCACACCCTGCGCGATTCCGTGCTCGACACCAAGGTGCGCATCGACGGCCGCGCGCTCGACGGTATCCGCCCGATCACGGTGCGCGTGGGCGTGTTGCCGCGCACGCACGGCTCGGCCCTGTTCACGCGTGGCGAGACGCAGGCGCTGGTCGCGATCACGCTCGGTACCGCGCGCGACGCGCAGATCATCGACGCGCCGGAAGGCGAGTCGAAGGACCCGTTCCTGTTCCACTACAACTTCCCGCCGTTCTCGGTCGGCGAGTGCGGACGCTTCGGCGCGCCCAAGCGCCGCGAGATCGGCCACGGACGCCTGGCCAAGCGCGGTGTGCTCGCGGTCAAGCCGACGCTTGAAGCGTTCCCGTACACGCTGCGTGTCGTGTCCGAGATCACCGAATCGAACGGCTCCTCGTCGATGGCCTCGGTGTGCGGTTCCTCGCTCGCCATGATGGACGCGGGCGTGCCGCTCAAGGCGCCGGTTGCCGGCATCGCCATGGGCCTGGTCAAGGAAGGCGACAAGTTCGTGGTGCTTTCCGACATCCTCGGCGACGAGGATCACCTGGGCGACATGGATTTCAAGGTTGCCGGTTCCGCTGAAGGCATCAGCGCGCTGCAGATGGACATCAAGATCGACGGCATCACCGAGGAGATCATGAAGGCCGCGCTGGCGCAGGCCAAGCAGGGTCGCCTGCACATTCTCGGCGAGATGAACAAGGTGATCAGCACCTCGCGTACCGAGATGAGCGAGTTTGCGCCGCGCTTGATGACGATGAAGATCCATCCGGACAAGATCCGCGAAGTGATCGGCAAGGGCGGCACCACGATTCGCGCGATCACCGAGGAAACCGGTGCGACGATCGATATTTCCGACGACGGCACCGTGGTCATCGCCTCGGTCAATCGCGAGGCCGGCGACGCGGCGAAGAAGCGCATCGAGCAGATCGTTTCCGACGTCGAGCCCGGCCGCATCTACGAAGGCAAGGTCGCCAAGCTGATGGATTTCGGCGCGTTCGTCACGATCATGCCGGGCAAGGACGGCCTCGTGCACGTGTCGCAGATTTCCAACGAGCGCGTCGAGAAAGTTTCCGACAAGCTCAAGGAAGGCGACATCGTCAAGGTCAAGGTGCTCGAAGTCGACAAGCAGGGCCGCATCCGCCTGTCGATGAAGGCGGTGACCGAAGAAGCGCCGGCTGCCTGAG
>DATJIL010000228.1:0-7182 GCA_035493385.1 Rudaea sp. | reverse complement strand
GGCACCGCGCACCGCGCGCAGGCGTCCACGCACGGTGCGATCCGCGCGGCGAAAGTCGCGGCCGGCGGTCCGCTGCTGATGGCCGAACTCGATGCGCTGGCCAAGGCGCTCGAACATCCGGCGCGGCCTTTGCTCGCCATCGTCGCCGGCTCGAAAGTCTCGACCAAGCTCGCCCTGCTCGAAAGCCTGATCGCGAAAGTGGACCAGCTCATCGTCGGCGGCGGCATCGCGAACACGTTTATCGCCGCGGCCGGATTCAACATCGGCAAGTCGCTGGTCGAAACGGACCTGATTCCAACTGCGCAGAAGATCATGGCTGCGGCGAAGGCGCGCGGTGCCGAAGTGCCGGTTCCGACCGACGTCGTCGTCGCGCCGGAATTCGCGGCGAGCGCGCCGGCCACGGTGAAAAAGGTGGATGCGGTCGCATCCGGCGACATGATTCTCGACATCGGCCCGGACACCGCGGCGCGTTACGCCGCGCTGATCGCCAAATCCGGCACCGTGGTCTGGAACGGACCCGTCGGCGTGTTCGAGTTCGACGCGTTCGGCAAGGGCACGCAAACCCTGGCGCACGCGATTGCGAAGTCGAATGCGTTTTCCATTGCCGGCGGCGGCGACACCATCGCAGCCGTGGAAAAATACGGTGTAGAAAAGAATATTTCCTACATCTCCACCGGCGGTGGGGCGTTCCTGGAATTCCTCGAAGGCAAGGAGTTGCCTGCCGTGGCGGCGTTGAAAGCGCGGCGCGGCTGAGCCGGATCGACGCCGCCGAAAAGCGTTTCTCGCAGCGTGCGCTGTGGTAGTTTAGGGCGATCTATTTCGCCGGATTGCCGCATGGATTCGCAACTGCGCCGCACCAAGATCATCGCCACGCTCGGCCCGGCCACCGACGCGCCGGGCATGCTGGAAAAAATCCTCGTCGAAGGCGTCGACGTCGTGCGTTTGAACCTGTCGCACGGCGCGCCCGGGGATCACCGCAAGCGTTGCGAAGCGGTGCGCGCCGCCGCGGCGAAACTCGGCCGCGAAGTCGGCGTGCTCGCCGACCTGCAGGGGCCGAAGATCCGCATCGCGAAATTTGCCGCGGGCCCGGTGCTGCTCGAACCCGGCGAGCCATTCGCGCTGGAATGCGATGCGAACGCCGCGCCGGGCGATGTGCATCGCGTCGGCGTGAGCTACCTCGGTTTGTACAAGGATGTGAAAGTTGGCGATACGCTGCTGCTCGACGACGGTCTGATCGCGCTGGGCGTGGAACGCATCGACGGCACCACGATCCACACCATGGTCAAGATCGGCGGCGCGCTGTCGGATCGCAAGGGCATCAATCGCCTCGGCGGCGGCCTGTCGCTGACCGCGCTGGCGGAGAAGGACAAGCTCGACATCCGCCTCGCCGCGGAACTCGGTGCGGATTTCCTCGCCGTGTCTTTCGCCAAGTCCGCCGCAGACATGATCGAAAGCCGCAAGCTGCTGCGCGCGGCCGGCGGCAGCGCGGCGCTGGTGGCCAAGATCGAGCGTGCCGAAGCGATCGCGGCATTGGGCGAAATCATCGATGCCTCCGACGTGGTGATGGTCGCGCGTGGCGATCTGGGGGTCGAAATCGGCGACGCCGAGTTGCCCGGCATCCAGAAAAAAATCATCCGCGAAGCGCTGTCGCGCAACAAGGCGGTGATCACCGCCACGCAGATGATGCAATCGATGGTCGAGTCGCCGATACCCACGCGCGCCGAAGTGCTCGACGTCGCCAATGCCGTGCTCGATGGCACCGACGCGGTGATGCTCTCGCAGGAAACGGCGGCGGGCAAGCATCCGGACAAGGCCGTGGCCGCGATGCGCCGCGTCTGCCTCGGCGCCGAGCGCCAGTTCGACACGACCGAGCGCTACCATATCGTCGCGCGCAAGTTCGACCGCACCGACCAGGCCGTGGCCAAGGCGGCGATGTTCCTGTCCGCGCAGGTCGATCCGCGCGCCATCGTCGCGCTGACCGAATCCGGCGCCACCGCACAATGGCTTTCCCGTTACCGTTCGGCGGTGCCGATCTACGCGCTGTCGCGGCGCGAGGCCGCGCGCCGGCGCATGCTGCTGCTGCGCGACGTGGTTCCGGTCGAGTTCGATCCGCATGGCGTGGATGCCGCGCATGCGGCCAAGGCGGCGATCCAGCATTTGTATAATATGCAGCGTCTCGCCGAAGGCGATCGCGTCATCCTCACCCACGGCGACCACACCGGCCAGCACGGCGGCACCAACACGCTCAAATTGTTGGGCGTCGGAGCGGGCGGGGTGGCGGAAGGGTTGGGGGATTTGTAGGAGACAGTCATGAACAAGTTGTCCATCGTCGTCATTGCGGCAGTCTGCGCCAGCAATGCCATCGCCGCCGAAAACGTGCGCAAAATCCCGCCCGAGAATCTGGCGCGCTACTGGCTGCTCCAGTCCAAGTCGGCGACGTCGGCCAACGTGCCGTTCCGGGGCAAGAACCTCGATGCGCCGACCTGCGCGGCGGTGGCCTACACCATCGGCAACGACGGCCGCACGCGCGACGTGACGCTGGAAAAAATCGTCCCGGACGGCGACCTGGCCAAGGTGGCCGTGAACGTGGTCAACGAAATGCGCTTCGCGGCCACGCCGAGCAACGCCAGCCGCCTGCCGGTGCGCACCTATGTGGTGATGCCGTTCAACCTGCCCAGCGCGAACTCGACCAGCACCGCCGAACTTGCGAAGCGCGAGCAAGCTCTGGCTGCCTGCAAGCTCACGGGCTACGGGAACGACAACGACGTCGTGATCCCGGTGCGCTGACCGCGCCGGGCATCCAGGCTCGCACCGGATCGCGGCCCGGACTATAATCCGCGCCCCATTCGCCGGCGCAGGCTGCCGGCATCCGCGGAGTCAGCCATGAGCATCGAACAACTCGAATCCATCGCCCAGGCGATGGTCGCGCCCGGCAAGGGCATCATCGCGATCGACGAATCCACCAACACGATCGCCAAGCGTTTCGCCGCGGTGAATGTGCCCAATTCCGAGGAAAACCGCCGCGCCTACCGCGAAATGCTGCTGACCGCGCCGAAGCTGGGCGAGCACATTTCCGGCGCGATCCTGTACGACGAAACCCTGCGCCAGTCGACCAAGGCCGGCGTGCCGTTCACCAAGGTGATGATGGACAACGGCATCCTGCCGGGCATCAAGGTGGACAAGGGTCCGCAGGCGCTGGCCGGTTTCCCCGGCGAAGTCGTCACTGAAGGCCTGGATGGCCTGCGCGAACGCCTGAACGAATATGCGCGCCTCGGCGCCAAGTTCGCCAAGTGGCGCGCCGTCATCACGATTGGCGAGGATGCGCCGTCTGGCTCCTGCATCGAGGCGAACTGCCACGCGCTGGCGCGTTACGCCGCGCTATGCCAGGAAGCCGGCATCGTGCCGATGGTGGAACCCGAAGTGCTGATGGACGGCGACCACGACATCGAGGTTTGCTATGACGTGACCGAAGCGACGCTGCGTTCGCTGTTCGGTGCGCTGTACGAGCAGAACGTGATGCTCGAAGGCACGATCCTGAAAGCCAGCATGGTGATCTCGGGCAAGGGCTGCGCCGAACAGGCGGACGTGGACGAAGTGGCCGAAGCGACCGTGCGTTGCCTCAAGGCCGCGGTGCCGGCGGCGATTCCGGGCATCGTGTTCCTGTCCGGCGGGCAGAGCGACGAACAGGCCACCGCGCACCTCAACGCGATGAACCAGATCGGCCCGCATGCCTGGCCGTTGTCGTTCTCCTATGGCCGCGCCATGCAGTCGGCGGCGTTGAAACTCTGGGCCAAGGACATGGCCAAGAACTTCGCCGAAGCGCAGAAGACCGTGTCGATGCGCGCGAAGGAAAATGGGCTTGCCGCGCTGGGGCAGTGGCAGAAAGCCGCCTGATCGAACCCACCCGATCGTCTCACGATGCCGGCCTCGCGCCGGCATCGTCGTTTTCGCGTCCTCAATCGACCTCGAACGATTGCAGCCGCACCGGCACGCTCGACAACACGCTGATCGTGCCGCACATGCCGCTGCACGTAGCGCCCGCGCCCGAGCCGGCGATCGTGCCGTGCAGGTCGCAGTGGTAGGTCACTGTGCCGGCGCTGGCGAACGTCACCGTTGCTACCCAGGCATTCGCGCTCGGCGCGCTGTTGCTGCCGCCGCTGCAATCGTTGGAACAATGAAACGCGGTCACGGAGGCGCCGTAGGTGTCCACGTTGTGCACGCCGCCCGCGTTCGTGAATCGCACCGTGTCGTTGACATGAATCGTGAGCGTCGACGGATTGAACGCGAGCGCGGCCTGCCCGGATGAGTTCTGGCCCACGGCGACATCGAAGGTGGCGGCACCGCAATGCGCCGCGATCAGGATCGTAACCGCGGCGGATGCAAGCTGCACGACGCGCATGGCGCACTCCTCGCGAAAGCGTGGGTACACGATCCGCGAGCGGGGGTGGCCCGTCAATCCGACATTGGACAGGTGTCTTCAGTTTAACGCGGATTGCGCAAACGCCTTCCTGGCGGTCGCCACGAAATCCGCATCGAGGCCGTCCATCTTTTCCGTTCGCGCGGCGATGCGGCCCTGTGCATCGAGCAGGATCATGATCGAGGTATGGTTGAACTCGCCGTCGGGAAGGGCGCGGTACTGGATGTCGAGCACGGCCGCGAGCTGGCGCACGCTCGCCGCGTCCGTGTGCGCGAGCGTCCACGTCGCCGCGTCGAGCTTGCGCTGGCCGAAAACGGCTTTCAGGTGCGTGGGCACGTCGCGCTGCGCGTCGAAGCTGACCATCAGCACGGCCGGTTTGGCCTGGCCATCCGGCGCGATCGCCTTCTGCGTACGCTTGAGCGATTCGATGATAAGGGGACACATGTACTGGCACGAGGTGTAGAACATGCTCACGAGTTGCGGCTTGCCGGCGCGGTCGGCGAGATGGAACGCGCGGCCATCCTGATCGGCCAGCGCGACCGGCAGGCGATACACCGAATCGCCGGGCAATTCGGCGGCGCGGGTTGGCGCGATGCAGGCGAAAACGGCAAGAACGGCGAGAAGTCGTACGAGGATCATGGCGTGTTTCCCGATGCAGTGGGGCGTGCGCAGCGAAAGCCGAGATTGACCGTGGTGTCGGCAGCCTTGAGTGCGGACAGCATGGCCACGCGCATCAGCACGGCATAGTTGTCGCGGTCGCGCAGGTTGAGCGCGCCGGCGCCGCAGAACTTGAGCCGGTCCGGATCGTTCTGGTCGCGGCTGTCGCTGGCCACGAGCAGGGCGTTGAAATCGTCCACCCACTCCCAGACCAGACCGTGCAGGTCGCGGACACCGTAGAAATTCGACACGCCGCCCACGCGCGCGACCGCCGCGTTCGAGGGGCGCGAATACCAGTTGAGGATGCGCTCGCGCCAGGCCGGATCGCTGCGCGCGTCCGCGCGGGTGGCGTCCGCGGCGGCGGCGAATTCCCATTCGTTCCAACTCGGCAGGCGCGCGTTTTCGCTGGCGCAAAACGCCTGCGCGGCGAACCAGCTCACCTGCGTCACCGGCTGATCGGGCGAGGCGTCCGCGCCGAGCACGGTCGCCGATTGCCAGTGCGCGAGGTAGCGCGATTCGGCGAAAATCGACGCGACCTTGCCGCGCTGCCATTGCGGGTGCGTCTTCACGAAGGCGAGGAATTGCGCGTTCGTGACCGGCTCGCGTCGCAACGTGAATGGTGCAACGACGATGTCCGCGGTTTTCGTGTCGGCCGGCAACACGCTGGCGAAGCGTCCGCCGGGCAGCGATGCGTATTCCGCCGCCGGCAGCGAGCCGGCGGCGGACAATAGGGCGAGGGCCAGCAGGATACGCATGGCGTTCAATGCCCTGCTGCGGGCGCAGGGGCGGGTTCGGCGCGCGCCTTGGCGACTTCCGCGGCTTCGATGCGTCCGCCAGGATTGCCCCAGCTGTTGAGCACGAAGGTGAGGATGTTCGCGATCTCGTCGTCGTTGAGCTGGTTCATCGGCGGCATCACCGAGTTGTAGTCCTTGCCGTTGACCTTCACCGGTCCGGTCAGGCCGTGCAGCAGGATGCGGATCGGATGCTTGGGATCTGCTGCGATGAGGCTAGATTTCGCGAGCGGCGGGAACACGCCGGACAGGCCTTCGCCATTGGCCTGGTGGCAGACCGAACAGGTGCCGGTGAACAACTGCTTGCCGGCCTTGATCTGTTCTTCCTTGGTCAGCTTGCCGGCGGCGGCGGCCTTCGTCGCCTGCGTCACCGCGGCGAGGTTCGGCTCGGCGCGGTCGCCCAGATACACCGAATCGACTTCCTTGCCCGAGTACACCGTCTTGTTTTCCGGTCCGTCCACTTTCAGGATCGCCAGCGCGCCCTTGTTGAAGGCGCGGAAGATCGAATGATCGACCAACACGTAGCTGCCCGGCACTTCGGTGTGGAATTCCACCATCGCCGCGCCGCCGGACGGCACCAGCGTGGTCTGCACGTTGTGCTGCTCGACCGTACCGCCTTCCGGACGCACGGTGTCGAAAATCTCGCCGATCACGTGGAAACTGGACACCAGGTTCGGGCCGCCGTTGCCGACGAACAGGCGTACGGTCTCGCCGACTTTGGCGGTCAGCGCCTTGTCGCCGGTGAGCGCACCCTCGCGACCATTGAACAGCACGTAGGTAGGGTGCTCGTCGATGGCTTTTTCCATGTCGAACGGCTGATGGCCTTTCTCGCGGTATTTGCCGGTCGTGTAGAAATCGCCCTGCATCACGTAGTACTCGTGATCGACTGGAGCCAGGCCCTCGGGTGGTTCGATCAGGATCAGCCCGTACATGCCGTTGGCGATGTGCATGCCCACCGGCGCGGTCGCGCAGTGGTAGACATACAAGCCCTGGTTCAACGCCTTGAACGTGAAGCGCGATTCGTGCCCCGGCGCGGTGAAGCTCGACGCCGCGCCCCCGCCTGGTCCGGTGACGCCGTGCAGGTCGATGTTGTGGGGCATCTTGCTGTTCGGGCTGTTCTTCAGATGGAATTCCACCGTGTCGCCCTGGCGCACGCGGATGAAACTGCCCGGCACGGTGCCGCCGAAGGTCCAGAACGTGTAGGTCACGCCTTCGGAAATCGGCATTTCCTTTTCGATGACTTCGAGTTCCACGATCACCTTGGCCGGATAATTGCGCAGCGTGGGCGCGGGCACGTTCGGTGGGCTGGTCAGCACG
>DATJIL010000227.1:0-12251 GCA_035493385.1 Rudaea sp. | reverse complement strand
CCATCGCCCACGGTGTTGTCGTAGAGGAACGGCACCGATTCGTGCAGATCGTGCAGCACCTGTGCGTGCCAGCCGACGTAGGTATCGAGCACGTTCTTCGTCAGGTCCAGCGTTACCCCCATCGCGTCGCGGTTGTTGTCGTGGGCGACGTAGTGGCCCCAATAAATGAGCGGCGGATAGTTGTCATTTGGATGTGCGCGATGCCATTTGTACAGGTCCACCATGCGGTCGCGGCCGTCCACTTCTACCACCGGCGTGATCAGGGTGACCACGTGCGAGCGGATGTACCGGATGTAGGGCGCGTCGTCGACGGCGAGGCGATAAGCGAGCTCCATCACCGACGTCGGCGAACCGGTCTCGGTGGAATGGATGGTCGCGGTGATGTAGTAGACCGGCGTCGTCTGCTTGACGATGGCCGCTGCCCTGGCGTCGTCCATGCCGAGCGTGCGCGGATCGGCCAGTTGCGCGAGGCGCGCCTTGTTCGCGTCCAGGTCCTTGATCAGCGCTTCGTCCGCGACCGCCACGGCGATCATCTCGCGGCCTTCCTCGGTGTGTCCGATGGTGAAGACCTTTACGCGCGGCGTGGATTTCTCGAGCAGGCGGAAATAGCGGTAGACGTCTTCCGCGTACGGCAACATGTTCGGCGCGCCGGCAACGTCGCCGAGCACTTTTTCCGGCGTCGGCACCGTGTTCGATGCCGGCAGGTAGTCGGTCAGCGGCGAGTTGAAGTCGGCCTGCGTCGTGTACTTGGCGATCTTTGCCGAATAGGCCTGATCCACCGGCTGCTGCGGATCGCGGGCGAAATGGTCGTCGGCCATCGCAACGCAGGGCGAGCAGGCCAGGCTAGCGGTTAAAAACAATCCATGGACGAACAGACGCATGCGCGGCTCCGAAAGCGTGGACACGATGGTCCACGAGCATAGCGGCCAGCCGGATGCGTGTAATGGCCGAAGGTCATGGTGCGATTGAAAGCGTCGGCGCGGCGTGGGAAAATCGCTTGGAACCACGCTGAGGTGGCGCGCGGACAACTGCCGTCGCGGGTGCGACATGTCGACTAGAACGTCCAGAATCTAGACATTTACGCCACGACGCAGACAAAGGCGCCGCGGCGCCTTTATTTTTGCCTTCATCCATGAAGGCAAGAGCAGATCAAAAAGCGGCCATCCCTGGCCGCACTACTCGAAAAAATCATGATTAATATCACTCTCCCTGACGGCAGCAAACGCCAATTCGACAACCCGGTGACGGTGGCCGACGTCGCCGCCTCCATCGGCGCAGGACTTGCCAAGGCCGCGCTGGCCGGCAAGGTCGACGACAAACTGGTCGACACGAGTTTTCGCATCGACCACGACGCGAGCCTCGCCATCATCACCGAAAAAAGTCCCGAGGCCCTGGACATCCTGCGCCACTCGACCGCGCACCTGCTCGCGCAGGCGACGCAGCGGCTGTTTCCGGATACGCAGGTGACGATCGGCCCGGTCGTCGAAAACGGTTTCTACTACGACTTCGCGCGCAAGACGCCGTTCACGCCGGAAGACCTCGACAAGATCGAGGCCGAGATGAAGAAGATCGTCGCGGAAGGCCTGCCGGTACAGCGCCGCGTGATGCCCAAGGACGACGCGATCAAGTTCTTCAAGGACAAGGGCGAGATCTACAAGGCGCAGATCATCGACGAGATCATCCCGCCCGGTGAGGAGATCTCGCTGTACGGGCAGGGCGATTGGGTGGATCTGTGCCGCGGTCCGCACGTGCCGAACACGAACAAGCTGCGCGCGTTCAAGCTGATGAAGGTGGCTGGCGCCTACTGGCGCGGCGACTCGAACAACGAGATGCTGCAACGCGTTTACGGAACAGCTTGGCTCAACGACAAGGATTTGAAGGCGTATCTGACCCAGCTCGAAGAAGCCGAGAAGCGCGACCACCGCAAGCTGGCCAAACAGCTCGACTTGTTCCATCTGCAAGAAGAAGCGCCGGGCCTGATCTTCTGGCATCCGAAAGGCTGGTCGATCTGGCAGGTGGTCGAGCAATACATGCGCCGCGTCTACCGCGAAACCGGCTACGGCGAGGTGAAGGCGCCGCAGGTGCTCGACGTCACCCTGTGGAAAAAATCCGGTCACTGGGACAACTACAAGGACAACATGTTCTTTACCGAGTCGGAGAAGCGCACCTATGCGCTGAAACCGATGAACTGTCCCGGTCACGTGCAGATTTACAATCATGGCCTGCACAGCTACCGCGACCTGCCCATCCGCTACGGCGAATTCGGCGGCTGCCATCGCAACGTACCGTCCGGTGCGCTGCACGGCATCCTGCGCGTGCGCGGCTTCACCCAGGATGACGGCCACATCTTCTGCACCGAGGATCAGATCGAATCCGAGGTTACGGCCTTCCACGCCCAGGCGATGAAGGTGTACGCGGAATTCGGGTTTGCCGACGTGCAGCTCAAGATCGCGCTGCGTCCGGAACCGCGACTGGGTGACGATGCGACCTGGGACAAGGCCGAGAGCGCCTTGCGCTCCGCGCTGCGCGCCGCTGGCGTCGAATGGCAGGAACTGCCCGGAGAAGGCGCGTTCTACGGGCCGAAGATCGAATATCACCTGAAAGACGCGATCGGGCGCACCTGGCAGTTGGGCACCATGCAAGTGGATTTCATGATGCCCGAGCGCCTCGGCGCCGAGTACGTCGACGAGCACAGTGCGAAGCGTCATCCGGTGATGTTGCATCGGGCCATCGTCGGCTCGATGGAGCGCTTCATCGGTATTCTGATCGAGCATCACGCCGGCAACTTCCCGGTCTGGCTGGCGCCGATCCAGGCCGTGGTCATGAACATCACCGATGCGCAGGCTGATTATGTCGCCGACATCGTCGCGGCACTGCAAAAGCAGGATTTCCGCGTCGAAGCCGACACGCGCAACGAGAAGATCGGCTACAAGATCCGCGAACACACCCTGCAGAAAGTGCCGTACCTGCTGGTCATCGGCGATCGCGAAAAAGAGGCGGGCCAGGTCGCGGTGCGTACGCGCGCCGGAGAGGACCTGGGCTCGATGCCGCTCGACGCCTTTGTCGCGCGCTTGCGCAGCGGCAAGTAGGCGTTGCAAATCGTTGTAAATCAAGGATTCGTGTTGCACGGACGCCCGATTGCCGCTAGAATTCGCGCCCCGAATCGCATGTGTACGGCGCCGCCTGAACGCCTTGCACAAATCATTGATTGAACAGGTATTTTGGAGGGTTTGTTATCGCCACTGAAAAGTCTAACCGCAAGAACACGGAAATTCGTGTTCCGCGGGTGCGCGTCATCGGCGCCGACGGCGAGCAGGTCGGCGTACTCGAACGTGATGCGGCGCTAAGCATGGCGCAGGATGCAGGCCTCGACCTGGTGGAGATCCAGCCGACTGCCGATCCGCCGGTGTGTCGCATCATGGACTTCGGCAAGTTCAAGTTCGAGATGCAGAAGAAGGCGCATGCGGCCAAGCGCAAGACCAAGCAGGTCGAGATCAAGGAACTGAAGTTCCGGCCCTCGACCGAAGACGGCGACTACAACGTGAAGTTGCGCAACCTGAGGCGCTTCCTCGAAGAGGGCGACAAGGTCAAGATCGTGGTGCGCTTCAAGGGTCGCGAAATGGCGCATACGGAACTGGGCGAGCAGATGGTCAAGCGCATCCAGGCCGACATCGTCAACGAAGCGGCGATCGAGAGTTTTCCGCGCTTCGAAGGCCGCCAGATGGTGATGATGGTTGCGCCAAAGAAGAAGTGACGCTTTTTGTGGAAAGTGCGGTCAGGATGACCGTTTTTTGATTCTCGCGATCAGGGACGAGCGCAAAAGTAACGGGAACCTGCTCCGTGGAACTTGCGGAGCTTAAACAAGCAGGATCGAGCAGGATGGAAAGCTTTCGCCCCCGTGCGGAGCGCTTGATTCGGTACTAAAACACGACAAAGGAGTTGGGCCATGCCCAAGATCAAGACCAATCGGGCCGCTGCCAAGCGGTTCCGCAAGACGGCGTCCGGCAAGTTCAAGGCCGGTCACGCCTTCAAGAGCCACATCCTCACCAAGAAGGCGACGAAGCGCAAGCGCAAGCTGCGTGGACCGAACATCGTGCGGAAGGAAGATTCCGGCCGCATCGCCCGCATGTTGCCGTACGCATAAAGGAGACGAACCATGGCACGAGTAAAACGTGGTGTCGTCGCACGCCGTCGGCACAAGAAAATCATCAGCCGCGCGAAGGGTTACTACAACGCCCGTCGCAAGGTCTTCCGCGTCGCCAAGCAGGCGGTCATCAAGGCGGGTCAATACGCCTATATCGGCCGCAAGCAGAAGAAGCGCCAGTTCCGCGCCCTGTGGATCGTGCGCATCAATGCTGGTGCGCGCCAGTTCGGCCTGTCCTACAGCCGCCTGATGAATGGTCTGAAAAAGGCCGGCATCACGGTCGACCGCAAGGTGCTGGCCGACATCGCCGTGCACGACATCAAGGCGTTCGGTGCACTGGCGGAAAAAGCCAAAGGCGCTCTCGCCGCGTAAGGTTACGCATTACCTTCGCGTAATCGCAAGGGGAGCGGGCGGACGCCTTGCTCCCCTTTGTTTTTTGCATTTGTGGAAAAGTGCACGATGGAACTGGATGCGCAAATCGAACAGGCGCTGATGCAGGTCGAATCGGCATCGTCGCTGGACGCACTCGAGGCGCTGCGCGTGGCGCTGCTCGGCAAGAGCGGCCTCGTCACGGAGCAGCTCAAGGCGTTGGGCAAGCTCGCGCCGGACGAGCGCAAGGCGCAGGGCGCGCTGGTCAATCGCGCCAAGGAACGCTTGCAGGACGCCATCGCGCAACGCAAGGGGGTGCTGGAAAACGCCGCCTTCGACGCGCGTCTCGCCGGCGAGAAAATCGACATCACGCTGCCCGGGCGCAACGCCGACCTCGGCGGCATCCATCCGGTCACGCGCACGCTCGAACGCATCATCGACATCTTCTCGCGCCTGGGATACGCGCAGGCGGATGGCCCCGAGATCGAAGACGACTACCACAATTTCGAGGCGCTGAATTTCCCCGCCCACCACCCGGCGCGGGCGATGCACGACACGTTTTATTTCCCTGATGGGAAGCTGCTGCGCACGCACACCTCGCCGGTGCAGATCCGCGCCATGCGCAAGGCAAAACCGCCGCTGCGCATCATCGCCCCAGGCAAGGTCTACCGCAGCGATTCGGACCAGACCCACAGTCCGATGTTCCACCAGGTTGAAGGTTTGCTGGTTGACGAAACGTCGAGTTTCGCGGACTTGAAGGGCACGCTTGCCGAATTCGTGCGCGCGTTCTTCGAGCGCGATTTCGAGATGCGTTTCCGCCCGAGCTATTTCCCGTTCACCGAACCTTCGGCTGAAGTCGACATCCGTTGGGACCGTGAGGACGGCAGCGAACGCTGGCTGGAGGTTCTGGGCTGCGGCATGGTGCATCCGAACGTGCTGCGCGAATGCGGCATCGATGCGGAAAAGTATACCGGCTTCGCGTTCGGCCTCGGCGTGGAACGTTTTGCCATGCTGCGCTACGGCGTGACCGACCTGCGTGCGTTCTTCGAGAACGACGTGCGTTTCCTGCGGCAGTTTGGTTGAGGGTGGGGCATGAAGTTCAGCGAAAATTGGCTGAGAAGCCTCGTCAATCCTCCCGCCGACCGCGACGAGCTGTGCCGGCGTCTGACCATGGCCGGGTTGGAAGTCGAGGCGGTCGATGCGCTTGGCGGCGGATTGGATGGCGTCGTCGTCGGCGAGATCGTCGAATGCGCGCCGCATGCGAACGCGGACAAGCTGCGCGTGTGCCAGGTATCCGTTGCCAAGGGTGCGCTGTTGCAGATCGTCTGCGGCGCGCCAAATGCACGCGTCGGGCTCAAGGCGCCGCTGGCCACGATCGGCGCGAAACTGCCGAACGGTGTCGAAATCAAGAAGGCCGCACTGCGTGGGGTCGAGTCGAATGGCATGCTGTGTTCGGCCAAGGAGCTTGCGCTCGATGCCGACGCCTCGGGCCTGCTCGAATTGCCGGCCGATGCGCCGGTCGGCAAGGCGCTGGCCGAATTTCTGACGCTGCCCGATGCGCGCATCGAATTGAAACTCACGCCGAACCGGCCCGACTGCCTGGGCTTGCGCGGACTTGCGCACGACGTTGCCGCGTTGTTCGACACGGCAGTGAACGAACCGTCCACGACGCTGGTCGCCGCGGTATCCGACTCGAAGCGCGAAGTGAAGCTGGATGCTGGTACGGATTGCCCTCGCTACCTGGGCCGCGTCATCGAAGGCGTGAATGCCGCCGCGCAGTCGCCGCTGTGGCTGGCCGAGCGCTTGCGCCGCAGCGGGATCCGGCCAATCAGCGCGATCGTCGACGTCACCCAATACGTGATGCTGGAACTTGGCCAACCCATGCATGCCTACGACATGGCCAGGCTCGACGGTGCGGTACATGTGCGTCGTGCGCGCGCCGGCGAAAAAGTGAAGTTGCTCGACGGCAATGAGCACGCGCTCGCGCCGGAATTCCTCGTCATCGCCGATGCGAAGAACACGCTCGGCCTTGCCGGCATCATGGGCGGATTCGATTCGCGCGTCGTCGATGCGACGCGCGACATCTTCCTCGAAGCCGCGCACTTCGCGCCGGCCGCGATCATGGGCCGCGCGCGCAAACTCGGCCTGCACACCGACGCCTCGCACCGTTTCGAACGTGGCGTCGATCCGGAATTGCCGCGCCTGGCTATGGAACGTGCGACACGCGTGATCCTTGATATTTGCGGCGGCAAGCCCGGCCCGTTGTCCGAAACAATGCTTGCCGACGCGCTGCCGAAACCAGCCACAGTGATATTGCGCCGCGCGCGCCTGGCACGCGTGCTCGGAATCGCCGTCGCCGATGCGAAAGTCGAACGCATTCTCGGCAAGCTCGACATGCGCGTGGAAAAATCCGCCGATGGCTGGCGCGTGACGCCGCCGTCGCGGCGTTTCGACATCGCGATCGAGGAAGACCTGATCGAGGAAGTGGCGCGCATCCACGGCTACGATCGCTTGCCCACGCATGCGCCGAGCGGCGAATTGCGCCTGCAGCTTGTCCCGGAAGCGGAGGTTTCGCGTACGCGCCTGCGCGACCAGCTTGCCGCGCGCGGTTATCGCGAGGCGATCTGCATGAGTTTCGTCGCGCGCGATCTGCTCGAGCATTGGTCGTTGGTGGACGGCGCCGTCGCCTTGGCGAATCCGCTGAGCGCCGACCTTGCCGTCATGCGCACATCGCTGTTGCCCGGACTCATCGAGGCATTGAAATACAACCGCAATCGCCAGCAGGAGCGCGTACGCCTGTTCGAAACCGGTCTCGTTTTTCACGCTGGCGGCGAGTTGCGACAGTCGCCGCGATTGGCGGCGGCCGCCTGCGGACGTGCCTTGCCGGAAGGCTGGGCCACGGACAAGCGCGACGTGGATTTCTTCGATCTCAAGGCCGATCTGGAAACGCTCGTCGCGCTGGGCGGGAGCGTCCGCAAGATCGCGTTCGAATCCGCGCCGGAGCCGTGGCTGCATCCCGGACGCAGCGCCCGATTGCTGGTCGATGGCAAACCTTCGGGCGTGGTCGGCGCCCTGCATCCGCGCCTGGCCAAGGCGGTGGATGTGGATGGCGACGTTTACGTGTTCGAGGCGGATTTGGCTGTGCTTGCCGCCGGCACCGTGCCGCGAGCCACGCCGATTTCGGCCTTTCCCATGCTGCGCCGCGACATTGCCGTGGTGGTGCCCGAGGCCGTCAACTACGCGACAATCGAATCCTGCGTGCGCGAGGCGGTGGGACAATATCTGACGGAAGTCATTGTTTTTGACCGATACTCTGGCCAGAATCTAGGTTCAGGTGCAAAAAGTCTCGCTATAGGCTTGATTTTGCAGGACGATTACCGCACTCTTACGGTCGAAGATGCGGATCGTTGTGTGGCTAAGGCGGTTGCGGCACTGGAAAGCCGGTGCCAGGCAAAGCTGAGGGGGTAGCATGGCGTTGACCAAGGCGGAGATGGCCGAGCGGTTGTTTGCCGACGTCGGCCTTAACAAGCGCGAAGCCAAGGAATTCGTCGATGCTTTCTTCGATGCCATTCGCGATGCGCTCGAAAAAGGGGAGCAGGTGAAGTTGTCGGGATTCGGCAATTTCGACCTGCGTCAGAAGAACCAGCGTCCAGGGCGAAACCCCAAGACGGGCGAGGAAATTCCGATTTCCGCCCGCCGCGTGGTCACGTTCCGTCCGGGACACAAGCTGAAAATCCGGGTCGAATCCTATGCTGGATCAGGGCAGCAATAGCGAATTGCCGGTCATCCCGGCGAAACGCTATTTCACCATTGGCGAAGTCAGCGAACTGTGCGGCGTCAAGCCGCACGTGTTGCGCTATTGGGAACAGGAATTCCCGAATCTCAAGCCGGTCAAGCGCCGCGGCAACCGTCGCTATTACCAGCGCCACGATGTGCTGATGATCCGCCAGATCCGTTCGCTGCTGTACGACCAGGGTTTCACCATCACCGGCGCGCGCGCGCGCCTGGAAGGCCAGCAGGCACGCATGGAAGTGAGCATCTCCAACCAGATCGTGCGCCAGGTGCGCATGGAACTGGAAGAAGTCCTGCAAATACTGCGGCGCTGATCGCGTATAATTCCTTCCGTGTCGGGGCGTAGCGCAGCCTGGTAGCGCATCTGCCTGGGGGGCAGGGGGTCGTGGGTTCGAATCCCGCCGCCCCGACCATCGGATTCCCGCAAGCACGGCGCCTCTGGCGCCGTTTGCGTTTTGAGGTGATCGATGTCCGCTCAATGCCGTACCCTCTATCCCGCCATCGAACCGTTCGACAGCGGTCGGCTCGCCGTTTCGCCGCTGCACACGATCTACTACGAACAGTGTGGCAATCCGCGTGGCAAGCCGGTGGTATTCGTGCACGGCGGGCCCGGCGCGGGCTGCAATGCCAACAGCCGGCGCTTCTTCGATCCCGCGCATTACCGCATCGTGCTGTTCGACCAGCGCGGCAGCGGGCGCTCCACGCCGCACGCCGAACTCACCGACAACACGACCTGGGGCCTGGTCGCCGACATGGAGCGCCTGCGCCAGCATCTGGCGCTGGAGCGCTGGCAGGTGTTCGGCGGGTCGTGGGGTTCCACGCTCGCGCTCGCCTACGCGCAGACGCACCCCTCGCGCGTGAGCGAACTCGTGTTGCGCGGCATCTTCCTGCTGCGCCGCTGGGAGCTGGAATGGTTCTACCAGAAAGGTTGCGACGCGATCTATCCGGATGCGTGGGAAGCCTATGTCGGACACATCCCGCCCGGCGAACGCGCCGATTTGATCGGCGCCTACTACCGGCGCCTGACCAGTCCCGACGCGGCCGTGCGCCTGGCCGCGGCCAAGGTCTGGTCGACCTGGGAAGGCGCGACCAGCTACCTGCACCAAAATCCGGACTACATCGCGTCCACCGGTGCCGACGAATTCGCGCTGGCATTCGCGCGCATCGAATGCCACTACTTCGTCAACGGCGGATTCTTCGAACGCGACGATCAGCTATTGCGCGACGCGCACAAGCTCAAGAACATCCCCGCCGTGATCGTGCAAGGTCGCTACGACGTGGTCTGCCCGATGCGCAGCGCGTGGGATCTGCACCGCGCCTGGCCGGAAGCGGACTTGCGCATCGTGCCCGATGCTGGCCACTCGGCATTCGAGGCGGGCAATACGCACGAGTTGATCGAGGCAACCGACCGATTCCGCTGAGGCACAAAAAAACCGGGCCTTGCGGCCCGGTTTTGGTTGCACGGCTCTGATTCGCGCGATCAGTGCGCGGCGGGCGCGGCGTCGCCCTTGAGACAGGTGCTCATGAAGGTCTTGCGGTCGGCGCCTTTGAGCGACTTGGTCTTGGCTTCCGCGTTGCAGGATTTCATCTTTTCCTGCTGGGTTTCCTTGGCGCTCGCCGTCTTTGCCGGAGCGGCTGCGGGTGCTGCCGCTTCGCCACCCTTGAGGCAGGTGCTCATGAACGATTTGTATTCGGGGCCCTTCAGGCCCTTGGCGTGAGCGTCCTTGGAACAGGTGCCCATCTTGGTCTGCTGGGCGGTCATGGGTTTGGCGGGCGTCGCGTCGGCCGCGAACGCGGAGCCGACAGCGGCGGCGAGGACGAAAGCGAGCGAGGTAACGGCGAACTTCATGGCGATCTCCTGGTGAGGGTGGCGGTGCTGCCGCCGGAGTCTACGCCGGCGATATTGCCGTGCGTAGCTGCGGCGCACAATGATGCCAGCACGCTGAATCGCGTCTGTAGGAAATCGCCGACGGACGTGTCCGTTTAGCGCGTGTTGTGCGTTTCAGGCAGCCTTGGCCATGCGCGGTCCATGCAGCAGCGCCTGCTTTACGCTGTCGACGACGAGGTCCACTTCTGCCGACGTCACCATGAAGGTCGGCGTAAAGCGCAGCGAATTGACGCCGCCGTGGATCACGCCGATGCCGTGTTCGCGCAGCCATTCCTCGGTACTGCCGGCGCCGTAGCATTTGAATTCAGGTGCCAGCTCGCAGGAGAACAACAGGCCCGTGCCCTGTACCTTGGTGATCAGGCCCGGCAACTCGCTCTTGAGCTTGCCGAGCTTGTCGAGGAATTCGGCGCCGCGCGCGCGGATGTTGGCCTTGAGTTCCGGCGTGACCAGGCCGATCGCTGCGCAGGCCACGTCCAGCGCGCGCGGATTGGCGGTCATGGTGTTGCCGTAGATGCCCTTCTTGTAGAGCGCGGCGGTTTTCTCCGTCACTGCGAGCACCGACAGCGGGTATTGACCGCCATTGAGCGCCTTGGAATAGGTTTCCATGTCCGGCGGATCGAGTTTCTCGAATCCGGGGTAATCCACGATCGACAGCACGCCGTGCGCGCGCAGGCCGGCCTGGATCGAGTCGACCAGGAACAACGAACCGTGGCTGCGCGTGAGTTCGCGCGCGGCGGCGTAGAACTCGGGCGTGACCGAACGGCCCGGATCGCCTTCGCCCATCACCGGCTCTAGGAACATCGCTTCGATGAACCAGCCGTTCTTGTCCGCGTCGGCGAAAACCTGGCGCAACTGCTCGACGTTATACGGCTCGACCGTGAGCAAGCTCTTCTCATCGCGGAAGCTGGCGAGGTTCTGCACGTAAGCCTTGCGCGAGGAATCCGAATACACGGCCGGACGCTCGGTGCGGCCGTGGAAGGCGCCCTTGACCGCGAGGCGCTTGATGGTGCGGCCGGCGTACTTGCCGCCGACATCCGTCATCAGCTTGGCGTTGACATCGGCGATGCGGCAGGCCAGCGAGACGCTTTCCGAGCCGGAATTCAGGCACATGAACTTCGTGTACGGGCAACCGCCTCGGGCTGCGCCGATGTTGGCCTTGAGCGCGTGCGTGAAGCGCAGTTGGCTCACGCTCGGCGTCATGACGTTGGCCATCGCCTGTGGTTTGGCCAGCGCCGCGAGTATGGCTTTCGGCGCATGTCCGAAACCGAGCATGCCGTAACCGCCCGAATCGTGCAGCACCGCGCCCTTGAGGGTGACGACCCACGGTCCGCGCGCGGCCAGCGCGACATACGGATTCACCGCGTCGTCGGCGTAGAAATTCACGAAATCCGCTTGCACGCGCGCCAGTTGCGCGGCTTCGTCGAGCTTGAGCAAGTTGGGGAATTCCGCGGCCAGCGCACGCTGCGCGACGAGCGCGTCGTCGACGGCTTCGGCCAGTTCCGGAAACTGCGCGGCCATGCGTTCGATGGTGGCGTCCGGCAGACCCTGGGTGCGGACCTTGCCCGCGTTGCGGCGCAGTTCTTCGAGTTTGGCGATGATGGACATGTTGCACCTCCACAAACGGTAGAAACGCACCGCTCGCGGCGCGTCGAAAGAATACGAAATCCCTGTTCCGGCAGGTATTTTATCACGTGCAAGCGGCCTGCCGGCGGGGCCGCTTTTGCGCATGGTTCATGGGGCCACTTTGAACCCCGCATGCATCCCATTGCCGGGTTTGCTTACTGACACTTGTCACGCCCAAATTCTGACTGGCGCGACTGCCGGTACGGCCGTTCACCGCGCAGACTCTCCGCAACTTCGGCGGGAGCTGGGTGATGACGACGGACGACAACGTGGTGGCAGGACTGCAAGGCGCGAGCAAGCATTACGGCAAATTGCAGGCTTTGGACGGCGTGAGTCTGCAAGTGCGGCGCAGATTGGCGCGAGTTGGGTGATTGCGGGGATAATGCGGCATGCTCGAGCGCTTTTTCCAGCCCGATCCGGATTCGATTTCCTGTC
>DATJIL010000226.1:0-3676 GCA_035493385.1 Rudaea sp. | reverse complement strand
ACCAGCCAGCCGGAGTCCGCGGCGTATTTGAGCAAGGCGCCGACGCCGAAGAACGATACGACGATGCCGACCTTGACCGGCACGTTGCCTTCGGTGAACCAGCGTTTCGCGCGATCGATCGACTGCGCGATGAAGTCCGGTGGCGCGGGCGGCGCCGGAATCTGCGGCTCGGGCGGCACACGCTCCGGGATGACCAGTGCCGGCGCACGGTATTCCGCGATTGCCGGCGCGGGTGGTACGGACACCGGCATGGGCACGGATTCGGAACTGGGTTGTGGCGCGGGCGCCGGTGCCGACGTGGGAGCGTCGCGCGCGGGTTCGGCCAGACGCGCGCCTTGCAGTGCGGCCTCGACACGCAGAGCGCCCAGGCTTTTTTCGACGTCGGTCAATCGCCGGCGCAGCGTGCGCAGCTGTCCCAGCAACAGGCCGATGCAGCCGCCCAGCACTGCCGCCGTCCAACCAGTGGGCTCTTCGAACACGCCGGCACAAAAAAAGGCGCCGAGTGCGGCGCCAACCAGCATAAGCAGGAAAGTCATGTGCGATCCCCATCAGCACGCGAGCGGCGGCACCTTAGCATGATCCGTGGAAAGCGGCGCAAGGCCATGCTTTGCGGCGTCAATACAGCGATGTCTCTCCCGGCGGCCGCGTCTTGAAACGCTTGTGCACCCACAGGTATTGCTCGGGCGCCGCGCGCACCATGCGCTCGATACAGGCGTTCACGCGCGCGGTGTCGGCGACGATGTCGGGGGAAGGGAAATTTTCCAGCGGCGCTTCCAGCCGGATCGCATAGCCGCCGTGCGGTTCGCGCTTGTGGAAAAACGGGATCACCGCTGCGCCCGACAGCCGCGCCAGGTGGTGGGTGGCCGTGAGCGTGGACGCGTTCACGCCGAAGAACGGCGCGAACAGCGTGTCCTTGCCGCGCATGTCCTGGTCCGGCGCATACCACAGCGTGCCGCCGCGCTTGAGATACTTCACGCTCGCACGCAGCTCATCCTTCGTGAACATCGCCTGCGCATAGCCCAGGCGTGCGCGCAGCACGGCGCGTTCGAACACGGGATCGTCCATCACCCGATACATGCCGGCGATGCGGATGCGTTGCGAGACGAGCCGCGCGCACAATTCCAGGTGCGAGAAATGCGCGCCCACGAGGAGCACGCCGCGGCCCTGCGCGTGGCAGCGCTCGAGATGTTCGAGACCTTCGACGGCGCACGGCACGCGCGCGATCGCACGGTCGGATCCGAACCAGGCGAAGGCGAATTCCACGAGCATGAGGCCGAGGTCGGCGAGATTGCGGTGCAGAAGGCGCGTGCGCTCGGCGTCGGACTGTTCCGGGAAACACACGGCCAGGTTGCGCTGCGCCACGCGCCGGCGCGCGCCGGGCAGGCGCGCGGTCAGCGCGCCGAGTCCGCGACCGAGCGCAATCAGCGTGCGGTAGCGCAATTTCGCGATTAGCTGCACGACGCCGAGGCCGATCCAGGACGGCCAATGACGCGGCGAATACACGGAAGCGGGCGGCATCGGCGGATTGTAGCCGGAGCGACCGTTATACTTCGTGGCCGCTTTCCGGGTTCGTCATGAAACTGCGCCGATTCATCTACACCGCAACCATGTATTTGCTCACGCCGGTGATCCTGTATCGGCTGGCGATACGCGGCTTGCGCTATCCGGAATATTTCTCGCGCTGGCTGGAGCGTTTCGGATTTTTCCACGACCCAAAACTTCGCGACAGCATCTGGGTGCATGCGGTGTCGATGGGCGAGGTCAACGCGGCGATGCCGCTGATCGACGCGTTGATGAAGCGCTATTCCGGCGCGCCGTTCGTGATCACCACGGTCACGCCGACCGGTTCGGAGCGCGTGCGCCGCGTCTACGGCGATCGCGTGTTCAACGTGTACTTGCCCTACGACCTGCCGGCCTCGATCCGGCGCTTCCTCGACCGCGTGCGGCCGCGCCTGGCAGTGGTGATGGAAACGGAGATCTGGCCAAACCTGTTTTTCGAGTGCCGTGCGCGCAGCATTCCGCTGGTCGTCGCCAACGCGCGGCTGTCGGAGAAAAGTTTCCGCGGTTACGGTCCGGTGCGACCGCTGGCGAAGAGTGCGCTGGCCAGTGCGCGCTACGTCGCCGCGCAATCGGCGACCGACGCGGGCCGCCTGCGCGATCTCGGGGCCGAGCCGGAACGGCTGGGGATTTTCGGCAATCTCAAGTACGACATGAGTGTGCCGGCGGAACTGGGCGAGCAGGCGCGCCAGATGCGCGCGGCATGGGGCGCGCGGCGTCCGGTGTGGATCGCTGCCAGCACGCACGAGGGCGAGGAAGAGGCCGTGCTCGAGGCGCACGCGGCGGTGCTGCACCATCTCCCGGATGCGCTGCTGCTGCTCGTGCCGCGTCATCCGGAGCGCTTCAAGCCGGTCGTGCAGGAATGCCGCGAGGCGGGCTTTGCAACGCGCACGCGCAGCGAGGAACGCATGGCGGCGTCGGACACGCAGTGTTTCGTCGTCGATACGCTGGGCGAGTTGCTGCGCTTCTATGCGGCGGCCGACGTCGCCTTCGTCGGCGGCTCATTGGTGCCGATCGGCGGGCACAACGTACTGGAACCGGCAGCCCTGTCGGTACCGGTGGTGGTGGGTCCGCAGACCTTCAATTTCGTGGAAATCACGGCGAACCTGATCGACGCTGGTGCGGCGCTGCGCGTCGCCGATGCGAAAGAACTCGGCATCACCGTGATCGAGTTGCTGACCGACGCGCCCAAGCGCAAACGCCTGGGCGCCGCCGCGCGCGTGGCGTTCGAGCGCGAACAAGGCGGCGTGCTGCGTACCCTGGAAATCGTCGAAAAAGTACTCGACGCGCCGCCGCCCAATTCGAATTGAAGAACCTGCGAAGAACCGTCGCGAGCGATGGCCTCTCGGTCGAGCAGGTTATGCACGGGCTCTACTGCAGCAGGGAATTCACCGCTTCCACGTCCTTGATCGACACCTCGCCAGCCGCCTGCTTGAGCTGCAGGCCACTGAGCACGAACTGATGCCGTGCGAGTGAGTAGGCGCTTTGTGCCTGGAACACCGCTTGCTGTGCGAGCAGCACGTTGACGATGGTCTGGGTACCGACCTCGAAGCCGGCTTCCGTGGCCTCCAGCGATTTTTCGGCCGAAGCCACGGCCTGCTTGTTCGCCTCCACTTCGCTGATGCCGGCGAGCACCGCGCGATAGGCGTTGCGGGTGCCGGCAACGATGGTGCGCCGGGTCGATTCGAGCTGATCCTGCGCCGCATCGCGCTGGAACAGCGCCTGGCGCACCTGCGAATGCACCAGTCCGCCGGTGAACAGCGGCACGTTCAAGGTGACGCCGATCGTGGTGTCGCCGGACCAGGCGTTGCCCGGGGAGTTTACGTTGAGGCCGGCGAAGTTGCTGCTGCGCGAGCCCCAGGAAGGCGTATCGGTGCGTACCAGCGAAGCGGACAGGGTGGGCAGATGGCCGGCGCGCGAGGCCGAGACGTTGTCCTGCGCGGCGTTGAGCGAAAACTGCGACGACGTCAGAACCGGGCTTTGCTTCAGCGCCAGGTCGACCCAGGCCTGCAGATTGTCGGGGCTGGGTTTGTCCAGCGGCAGCTCGTCGCGCAATTTCTTCAGGTCGCCGAAATCCTTACCGGTGATCTGCGCCACCGTCTCGCGCGCGGTATCGACG
>DATJIL010000225.1:0-4215 GCA_035493385.1 Rudaea sp. | reverse complement strand
AAGCAGCGCACGGAACTGGTGCTCGATGGACGCTTTGCCCGCATCCGCAGCGTCGATGCCTTGCTCGCCGACGACTGACGTCTGGTTCGTGTTGCCGCCCGGCGTGGTCCTGCTGGATTTCGCCGGCGCGGCCGAGGCGTTTCGCATCGCGGCCCGCTTCGGCGCAGGATTTCGCCTGCGCATGACGGCGGCAATCCAGCCTGGCGAAACGGTCACCACGTCGGTGGGAGCGGGACTGACCGGGGTCGAACCCTTGCCGGAGCGGATCGAGTCCGGTGCGCTGCTGGTCGTGTGCGGAGTGGCTGGTGATGCCGCCGCGCACGATTCGCGTGGAACCCGTGCGATCACATCCTGGTTGCGGCGGCTGACCCCGCTGCCGCGTCTTGCCTGCGTGTGTTCGGGTGCACTGATCGCCGCACGCGCCGGCCTGCTGGAAGGTCGACGCTGCACCACCCACCACACGCTGGTTGCGGCGTTGCGCGAAATCGCGCAGCGTGCCGATGTATTGGACAGTCGCGTGTTCGTAGAGGACGGAAGCATTTGCACGAGTGCCGGCATTACCGCCGGCATCGACCTTGCATTGCACCTGATCGCGGAGATGGCGTCGCCGCGGCTTTCGGTCGAAGTCGCACGCGAGATGGTCGTGTACTTGCGCCGCGCGCCCGACGATCCCGCGTTGTCGCCCTGGCTCGAAGGTCGCAATCACATGGATGCGCGCGTCCACCAAGTGCAGGATGCCTTGGCACGCGCACCGCAGTGTGACTGGACGCTGGCGCGGCTGGCCGGGCTTGGCCACATGAGCGTACGGACATTGACGCGACGCTTTCGCGACTCGGCGGGCATGTCGGTGCACGACTACCATGCGCGCCTGCGTGTGGCATTGGCGCGGCAGGCGCTGGCGAACGGCAATAGCGTCGAAGCCGCCGCGGAGAGCGCAGGCATCGGATCGGCACGGCAATTGCGACGATTGTGGAAGACCCATGCCGATGCCACGCCCGGCGCGCATCGACGCTTGTAGGAAAGCGTGTCCGCGACAGACCAAGCGTGATTGCGGCGCGGAACCATCGCAGTTTGATCGCAGGCACTGGCCCGCGTCCACCTCGCGGTGGAGGCGACCGAATTGCCGTTTCCAGTCATTCCTGTCGCCGTGAAAAAGAATGAATCCATGGGGACCCCTGTACGCATCCAATCGTTGAAGCACCTGTTGCAGGTGAGCTGATCCGGCCTGCCGGAATGAAACGGCAATCCATCCACCCCATCTGATCACAACTCTGGAGCAAAGCCATGGATCCTTCCATTTTCATCCCTCTCGTGCTGTTCTTCGGCCCGACGCTCATCGTGCTGATCTTCTTCCGCTATCGCTACCTGCAGGCGCAGGCACGTTACACGACACTGGTGCAGCTGGCCGAGAAAGGCGTGGAACTGGCGCCGCACATGCTGTCGGAGCCGCGGGTCGGCTACTCTGAACGGCGGCGTGCACTGGTGCTGATCGGCGCAGGCTTGGGGCTGATGGTGATGTTCATCGCGTTGCCAGGCCACTTCGACAATGGCCTCAGCGTGGGCAGTCTGTGGGGGCTCGGCCTGTTGCCATTGATGATCGGACTGGGTTATCTCGCGAGTTGGTGGCTGAACCGGCGCGGTGAGCTGCGTGGCTGACAGCGCGGCCGAGGCGCGCATCGACCGCGCGTTGGTGGCGCGGGTTTTATTGGGCGACGATCGCACCGCGTTCGAACAGTTGCTGCGCCGGCACCAAGGCATGGTGCGCGCACAGCTGCGTCGCTTGTTGCATGGCGATGTCGCCACCGCCGATGATCTGGCGCAGGAAACGTTCCTGCTGGCGTGGCGAAAGCTGGACCAGTTTCGCGGTGAAGCGCGATTTTCCACCTGGCTTTATCGCGTCGCCTATTCGTGCTTCCTGCAGGCGAGCCGGAAGAAACCGCCGCCTGTCGGCGGTGCGGGCGAAGCCGAGGCAGAACGATTGCCGGCCCCAGAAGAGGCGACGGACCTGCAACTGGATTTCGAGCGTGCCATGCGGCGGTTGTCGAAGGCCGAGCAGACGGTGCTGCTGCATTGCGTGCAGATGGGACTGAGCCACGAGGAAGCCGCTTACGTGCTGGCGATGCCGCTCGGGACGGTGAAGACGCATGCGACGCGTGGCAAGGCGAAGTTGAAGACATCGTTGGCGGTTTGGCACGAAGCCGCCCGCGTGGAGGAGGCATCATGAATCCATCAAATGACGAATTGATCGACGCGCTGTTGCGCTCGCAGTTCGATGGGCCTGTGCTTGACGAAGGCTTCAGCCGGCGGGTGGTGCAGCGATTGCCGCAACATCGCCGTCGTGTCGCGTGGCCGGTGTGGGGCGGAATGCTGGCGGGCGCCGCCACGTGCTGGCTCGCCCTGCTGTTTTCGCCGGTCGTGGATGCCGGTTGGCGCGATTGCCTGGGCGGTCACTGGTCTGCGCCGGCGGTGACGTTGCTGCTGGCGATACTGGGTATGGCCGTGCTGGCGTTGGTATGGGGCGTAGCCGAAGCCGAAGTGGATGGTTGCTGAGGTCTGAGGGCGACATGCAGGACGTGCGTCAGACTGCAACGAAATACGACGCTGTCATTCCGGCGAAAGCCGGAATCCATTTGCTGCACTTACAAGATTGAAATTGGATTCCGGCTTTCGCCGGAATGACGATCGGATTAGTCCCGAGTCCCGAGTCCCGAGTTTCCTCACACTTCCAGCGAAGCGAGGTCGCCTTTTTCTTCCAGCCAGTTGCGACGATCGGATGCGCGCTTCTTGGCCAGCAGCATGTCCATCAATTTCGCCGTCGCTTCGCCGTCGTCGACGGTCAGTTGCACCAGCCGCCGCGTATCGGGATGGATGGTCGATTCGCGCAACTGCGAAGGATTCATTTCGCCGAGGCCTTTGAATCGAGTGACGGACAAGGCGCCCTTGATCTTCTCGCGCTCGATGCGTTTCAACAACGCGTCGCGTTCGGATTCGTCGAGGCAATAGAACACCTGCTTGCCCACGTCGACGCGAAACAGCGGCGGCATTGCGACGCAGACGTGCCCTTCGCGCACCAGCGCCGGGAAGTGGCGCAGGAACAAGGCGGACAGCAAGGTGGCGATGTGCAGGCCGTCGGAATCGGCGTCGGCAAGAATGATGATCTTGCCGTAGCGGAGGCCCGAGATGTCGTCCTTGCCGGGATCGCAGCCGATCGCGACCGCAAGATTGTGCACTTCCTCCGAGGCCAGCACCGCGCCGGATTCGACTTCCCAGGTGTTGAGGATCTTGCCGCGCAACGGCAGGATCGCCTGATAGTCCTTGTCGCGCGCCTGCTTGGCGGAACCGCCGGCCGAATCGCCCTCGACCAGGAACAGTTCGGTGCGGTCAGGATCGCTCGACGCGCAATCGGCCAGCTTGCCGGGCAGGGCGGGGCCTTGCGTGATCTTCTTGCGGACGACTTGTTTCGCCGCCTTCATGCGCGCCGCGGCGTGTTCGATCGCAAGCTGCGCGATCGCCTCGCCGGCCGCGACGTTCTGGTTCAGCCACAACGAAAACGCATCGTGGATCGCGTTCTCGGTCGAACTGGCGGCGTCGCGCGAACTCAAACGTTCCTTGGTCTGTCCCGCGAATTGCGGGTCGCGCATCTTCACGGACAGTACGAACGCCACGCGCTCCCAGACATCCTCGGGCGCCAGCTTCACGCCGCGCGGCAACAGGTTGCGCAAATCGCAGAACTCGCGCACCGCATTGGTCAGGCCGGACCGCAATCCGTTGACGTGCGTGCCGCCCTGGATGGTCGGGATCAAGTTGACGTAGCTTTCCTGCACCAGCTCGCCTTCGGGAACCCATGCGAACGCCGCATCGACGCCGCCGTCGTCGCGTTGTGCGTGGTGCACGAACAGATCGGGCGGCAGGCAGGCCGCACCGTCGAGTTCCGATTTCAGATATTCGGCGAGACCATCTTCGTAACGCCATTCCTCCTGTTCGCCGGACGCTTCATCGGACAGCCGCATCGTCAATCCGGCGCACAACACCGCTTTCGCGCGCAACAAGTGCTTCAGTTTCGGCAGCGAAATCTTCGGCGAATCGAAATACTTGGGATCGGGCAGAAAACGCAGGGTGGTGCCGGTGCGGCGCTTGGGGACGTCGCCCAAGGTTTCCAGTTTGCCGACCGCCTCGCCGTCCTTGAAGCGCATCCGGTATTCGGTGCCTTCGCGG
>DATJIL010000224.1:0-3365 GCA_035493385.1 Rudaea sp. | reverse complement strand
ACCAGCACACGCCGGCGGCGCCGTACCAGTTGATCGACAACAACTACAGCCTGCTCGATGCCTCGGACCTGGTCTTCATCGACGCGCCCGGCACCGGCTTCTCGCGCCTGCTGGTGACCGAGAAAGACAAGGCCAAGCGCGCGGCGGCGATGAAGGAACGCGGCAAGGAATTCTATGGCGTCGATCAGGACGCACAGGCCTTCGCCCAGTTCATCACCAAATTCCTGACCGAGTACGGGCGCTGGAATTCACCCAAGTACCTGTTCGGCGAAAGCTACGGCACCACGCGTTCGGCGGTGCTCGCGAACGTGCTGGAAACCGAACAAAGCGTCGACCTCAACGGCGTCATGCTGCTGTCGCAGATTCTTTCGTTCGCGAACGACATCGACGCGGCGCAATACGATCCCGGCGTCGACCAGCCGTACGCGCTGGCGCTGCCGACCTACGCGGCGACGGCGTGGTACCACCACAAGCTTCCAAACCAGCCGGCCCAGCTCGAACCGTTCCTGCATGAAGTCGAACAGTTCGCGATGACCGACTACACCGTCGCGCTCGCGGCCGGCTCCACGCTCGATCCCGAACGGCGCAAGGCGATCATCGCGAAATTGCACGACTACACCGGCCTGCCGGAGTCCTACATCGACAAGGCGGACCTGCGCGTGTTTGGCGGCGAATTCGAGAAGACCCTGCAGGATTCGTCGGACACGACCACCGGCCGCCTCGACTCGCGTTTCTCCGGCCCGGCCATGGACCCGCTCGAGCAGCAGTCGGCCTACGATCCGCAATCCGCGGCAATCAGTTCGGCCTATGTGTCGATGTTCAACGACTATGCGCGGCGCACGCTCAAGTTCGGCGACGGCATGACCTTCCACGAATTCGGCGACGTACATCCGTGGGATTGGAAGCATCGTACGCCGGGCCTGCCGCCCGGATTCTTCCCGTCATCGACGAACGTGATGTCGGATCTTGCCGTGGCGATGAAGTACAACCCGCAACTGCACGTTCTGCTCGCCGGCGGTTACTACGACCTGGCCACGCCGTATTTCGCCGCCGAATTCGAGATGCGCCACCTGCCGATTCCGCAGAAGCTGCAGGCGAACATCGAATACGCGTTCTTCCCCTCCGGGCACATGGTCTACGCACACGAGGAGTCGTTGAAGAAGCTGCACGACGTGGCGGCGGCTTTTATCGGCCGCACGGACAACCTGAGTCACTGAGAAAAACCTGCTAGCTCGACAGCTCGCTACGGTTCTTCAGGGGCTCGAATAGGTCAGGCGGTTGCGGTGATTCCCGGCAACCGCTTGTGCAGTTCGGATTCGGGGAAACCGAGTGCGATGGTGATCTGCTGCAGGAAGCGCGTTTCGCCGGGGCGGATGCGTGCGTCGGCGATCGCCAGGCGCAGCAGGCCGGTGTAGAGCTTGTCGACTTCGCTCGAACCCGGCTTGAACTGCGCGAGCAGGCGGCGCACGTCCGCCTTGAAATCGTAATCGCGGCGGCAGCCGGTGGCGAATGCTTCGGTGGCGACCTGGCGTGCTCGCGCGGTGAGCTTGAGTTCGTCCATCCAGGTATTCGTGAACGCGGCTTCTTCCGCCGAGACCACGCCGTCGGCGCGTGCCATCGCGCCGAGCAGTCCGAACGAAACCTGGATCAGCAGTTCCTGATGCGGATCGAGCTTGCCGCTGAACAATTCGCCGAAAGCGTTCTTGACGTCGCGAAACAGACTGCCGTTTGCCGCGGCGGTGTCGCTGGACATGACCGCACCCTCCCCGTGGATGCGGTGATGTTGCGCCAGAATCGAAAAAATGAAAAGCCCTGCGGGACCATCAATTCTGCGATTTCACCCAGCGCTCGTACTGCGCAAGCGTAATGCTGTTGGCGTGGTGCGCGATATAGTCGAAGTCATTCAACAGCGGCGGGTAGGCCTGCGCTTCTTCGCGCGTGATCCGTCCCTTGTGCTGTGTGTCGAGCGTGGCGAAGGCGGGCGGCGGGCCGTAGTGATCCGGCGCCGGCTGGCCGGAGGTCAGCGTGACGCGGGTGCCGTCGGCCTGGGTGAATTGCACGGTTTGGTCCTGCGCGTAGGCGCCGGCGCTGGCGAGCAGGGACGATGCGGCAAGCAAGACGAACATGCGGTTCATGGCAATCTCCTGAATCGATCGCCTGTTTGACAGGCACGATACACTTCGTCGTCTGGATCGAAGCGTACGCATGAACAGACCGGAAAGCGGCGGCGAAGTTCGGATATCCGCGCAACAGGCGCGCAACCTGCACCTGGCCGTTCAGGGCCTGCTCACGCCGCCGCGCGCCCGCGCCACGCGCGCACGCGTACTTGCCGCGATGGACCGCATGCGCCTGCTGCAGATCGACACCATCAATGTCGTCGCGCGCAGCCCGTACTTGGTGCTGTTCGCGCGGCTCGGCGATTACAAGTCGCGCTGGCTGGACGATCTGCTCGCACGCGGCAGGATCTTCGAATGCTGGGCACACGAGGCCTGCTTCGCGCCGATGTCCGACTTCGCGCTGCACCGGCATCCGTCGCCGCTCCGCGCCGGGCATTGGGCGCACAAGCATGCCGTGGCTGCTCGGCGCGAGCATCGCGACGAGATTGCCGAACTGGTCGAACATATCCGCGCGAACGGCGCGGTGAAATCCGCGGACTTCGAGCGTGCAGGCAAGGGCGGCGGCTGGTGGAACCGTTCGCAGGAAAAACGCTGGCTGGAAACCGCGTTCGCGCAGGGCGATTTGATGATCGCGCGACGCGAGAGTTTCCAGCGTGTCTACGATGTCACCGAACGCGTGCTCGCCAAGGCGACATTGAGCATGGATGCACCGCGCCTGGGCGAGGTGGAGTTGCGCCGAGAATTCGTGATGGGAGCAGTGCGCGCACTCGGCATCGCGCAGGCGCGCTGGGTCGCCGATTACTTCCGCACCGGCCGAAAGTACAGGGACGCGGATTTGCAGCCATTCGTCGACGCCGGTGAATTGATCCGCGTCGAAGTGCGCGGCTGGGACGCGCCGGGCTACGTGCATCGCGAGCACCTGCCGCTGCTGCGCCGTGCGCAACGTTCGGCCCTGCGCGCCACGCATACGGCGTTGCTGTCGCCGTTCGATCCGGTGGTCTGGGATCGCGAACGTGCGAGCGGGATGTTCGGATTCGACTACAGGATCGAATGCTACCTGCCGGCGCACAAGCGCAGGCACGGCTACTTCGTGCTGCCGATCCTGCATTGCGGAAAATTGGTCGGCCGGCTCGACGCCAAGGCGCATCGCAGCGATGGCAGGTTCGAGATCAGGTCCATCCATCTGGAACCGGATATCGTGCTGGACGCGGTGCTCATCGCCGATGTGGCGGAAGCAATCCGCGCCTG
>DATJIL010000223.1:0-6874 GCA_035493385.1 Rudaea sp. | reverse complement strand
TCGAGCGTCGTCGTGGCGCGCGAGCTCGCCTGTATCCACATGCGTGTTCGCTACGTGCGCGAGCAGGGCGGCGAATTCGGTTTCGTTCGGTGTGAGCACGTCGGCGAATTGCAGCATCGCAGCGCTCACGCTGGCGTTCGCCGGCGCGGGATTGAGAATTGTCGTTGCGCCGCAGCGGCGGCCGAAACGCAACGCGGATTCGATGGCGCCGCCGGGCGATTCCAGTTGCGCCAGCACCACCGCGGGCTTGGACAGCGCGGCGAACGCGGATTCGACGAAGCCGGGTTCCAGGCGCGCATTCGCGCCGGCGGCTACCACGATTTCGTTGCGGCCTTGCGCATCGACGTAAATGCCGGCGGTGCCGGTCGGTGCATCGCAGGCGTGCTCGCGCAGTTCGATGCCGTCGCTGGCACACAACGCGCGCGCGAGCTGCGCACCAGTGTCGTTGCCGAGCGCGCAAACGAATGCCGTGACGGCGCCCGCGCGGCGCGCGGCCATCGCCTGGTTGAACCCCTTGCCGCCGGGACCGCTGGCGTAGTCGCCGCTCAGCGTCGCGCCGGCCTGCGGCAGCACCGCCACGCGCCAGACGTGATCGACGTTGAACGAGCCGACGACGGCGACGCTCATGGCGTCGCGTCCTGTTTCAGCGCGCGCCGATGGTGGCGCGCGCGCAGCGCCTGCAGCACCGCGGCCTGCGATTGCCCGCCGTCAGGGATTGTCGACATCGCCGGCACCGTGCACGGCGATCGCGCGATGCGGCTCGTGCTTGTGCTTGAACAGCGGCACGAACGCGATGGCCATGATGAGCGAGTACAGCGCGAACGTGACCCAGATGCCGTGCCAGTCCTTCGCGCCGGACGCAGCGGTGAACCAGCGGTCGATCATCCAGCCGCTGATCGAGCTGCCCAGCACGGCGCCGACGCCGTTCGTCATCAGCATGAACAGGCCCTGCGCGCTGGCGCGGATCTTCGGATCGGCCTGGCCCTCGACGAACAACGAGCCGGAGATGTTGAAGAAATCGAAGGCCATGCCGTAGACGATGCACGAGAGCACGATCATCCACAGGCCCGGACCGGGATCGCCATAGGCAAACAGGCCGAAGCGCACGAACCACGCGAGCATGCTGATCGTCATCACCGTCTTGATGCCGAAGCGCTGGAGGAAAAACGGAATGGTCAGGATGAACAGCGTTTCCGATACCTGCGAGATGGACATGATGATCGCGGGATACTTCACCGCGAGGGCGTCCTTGAATGCCGGATGGGTGCTGAATTCGCCGAGGAAGGTGCCGCCGTAGGCGTTGGTCAGTTGCAGCGCCGCGCCGAGCAGCATGGCGAAGACGAAGAACACCGCCATGTTGCGATCCTTGAACAGGCGGAACGAGGTCAGTCCGAGCACGTCGAGCAGGGAGCGGCTTTCGGCGCGCTTCATGCGCGGTGGACAGGGCGGCAGGGAGAAAGCGTACAGGCCGAGCAGGGCCGATGCGGCGGCGGCGACATAGAACTGTCCGGGCGAAGTTTCCAACCCAAGCAGGCTGGTCGTCCACAGCGCGGCGATGAAGCCGATCGTGCCCCAGACCCGAATCGGCGGATAGTCGCGCACTACGTCCAGGTTGTTTTCCTTGAGCGCGTTGTAGGCAACCGTGATCGCCAGCGCGATCGTCGGCATGTAAAAGATCATGTTGACCAGCATCACCCAGAACAGCGTGTGCGGATCGCCCGCCGAAGGCACCAGCGCCAGCATGATCGCGCCGCCGATGTGCAGCATGCCGTAGAGCTTTTCCGCGTTGATCCACTTGTCCGCGACCACGCCCATCAGCGCCGGCATGAACAGCGAGGCGATGCCCATGGTCGAGAAGATCGCGCCGAAGCTGGTGCCGGACCAGTGCTGGTTCTCGAACCAGTAGCGACCTATCGTGATCAGCCACGCTCCCCAGACGAAGAACTGGAGAAAATTCATCACGATCAGGCGCAGTTTCAGGCTCACGCGGCTCTCCCCCGGCGGCAAGACGAATCGGGCGAGGGTAGGGCATGGCGCACATCCGGGCAAGCCATGTGCTGCTAAGCTTGGCAGTGGAGAGGGGGATACGCACGATGCGATTTGCGCTCGGCATCCGGCAGCGCCTGCTGTTCAGCCATCTGTTCGCCGTGGTCGTCGTCGCCGGCACGTTCGGCGCGGTCGTTTATTGGGTGGCGGCCGAGCAGGTCGCGCGTGCCGGCAGTTTGTATGCTCTGCGTCTTTCCGCCGCGCTCGCCTTCCTCGTCTGCGTGCTCGCCGCGCTGGTGCTGAGCCGCCTGCTCGCCAACCGCATCGTCGCGCGCATCACCGATCTCGCCTTCCGCTGCCGCGTGCTCGCGGCCGGCCAGCCGTTGCCGTCGCTGCCGACGGGCAAGGCCGACGAGCTCGACGATCTCGCCCGCGAATTCGACGCCATGGCCGCGCGCCTGCGCGACGCGGCGCGCGATCGCGAGAACGCGCACACCGCCGTACGCGAGGCCAATGCCCGGCTCGAGCAGGTCGTGCGTGGACGCACGTCCGAACTGGAACGCGCCACCGCGCAGCTCAAGGCCGAGCTCGAGCAGCGCACCCGTGTGCAGGCGCTGCTCGCAGAGGCCGCGCTGACCGACGCGCTCACCGGCCTGGTCAACCGCCGCGCGATGATGGAGATGCTCGAGCAGGCGGCGGGGCGGCACCGGCCGGGCGCTGCCGGCTTGAGCGTCATCGTCGCCGACATCGACCACTTCAAGAAGGTCAACGACCGTTTCGGCCACGATACCGGCGATCGCGTGCTGCGCGCGGTCGCCGGGCGCCTGCGCGAACTGGCAGGCGACGGGTTCCAGCGTCACGTCGCGCGCTGGGGCGGCGAGGAATTCCTGGTCCTGCTGCAGGCCACGCCGCTCGCCGACGCGGTGCGCGAGGCCGAACGCATCCGCCGCGCCGTCGCCACCCTCGATGTCGATGGCCGCGGACTGCGCGTGACATTGAGCGTGGGCGTGGCGAATCTGGAATCCGGCGAGAGCCTTGACGATTGTCTGCGCCGTGGCGACCAGGCCCTGTACAAGGCCAAGGATGCCGGGCGCAATGCCGTGGTCGTTGCCGACGGCGCGACGTTCAGCAAGTCAGCCTGAGCGTCCCAGCGCGATCCACACCGCCAGTGCCACAAACAGCGCCGCCGCGACGATGCGCGTGGCGCGCAGTGGCAGCGCGTGGGCGAACCGCGCACCGAGCCACACCGCGGGCACGTCGGCGATCAGCATGCCGCAGGTGGTGCCGGCGATCACCTGCCACAGCGGTTGGTATTCGGCGCCGAGCACGGCGGTGGCGATCTGCGTCTTGTCGCCGATTTCGGCGAGGAAGAACGCGACCATCGTCGCCAGCAGCACGCCGTGTCCGCGCAGCGGAGCGGATTCGGATTCGTCGATCTTGTCGGGGACCAGCGTCCACGCAGCGACGGCGAGGAAACTCGCCGCGACCAGCCAGCGCAGAGTCTGCGGCGTGAACCACTGCGCGACCAGCGCACCGAACGCACCGGCCAGCGCGTGATTGGCCAGCGTCGCCAGCAAGATCCCGAGGGCGATCAACCATGGCCGCCGGTATTTCGCCGCCAGCACCAGCGCCAGCAGCTGCGTCTTGTCGCCGAGTTCGGCCAGCGCGACGCTGGCGGTGGAGACTAGGAAGGATTGCATGGAAGGTTGCGCGTAAAGCACACAGAATAGCGCACTTTCGGCATGTTCTTCGCCAATGTACTGCGACTGCCAATGACGAGCAGTCGGTCGGCTCAGGCCGCCATCCGCTGGCCGAATCAGCCAAATCCGCCGCCGGCATCGAGCCACGCCTGTTCTTCCTGCGTCGATGCGCGGCCGAGTGCGCGATTGCGGTGCGGGAAACGCCCGAAGCGCACGATAACCTCGCGGTGCGCTTCGGCGTATTTGCAGTACTCCGCGTCGCCGAGCGCGCGGAACAGTGCGACCGAGCGATCCTGGTCCGCGCGCGCTTCGGAGTGCTCGAACGGCAGGTAGATGAAGGCACGCAATGGCCCCTCGATATTGCGGTCGAGTCCGGCATCGATCGCACGCCCGGCGTAGTGGCGCGCCAAGCTGTCGGTCGCGTAGGCGTGCGCGCTGTCGCGGAATGCGTTTCGCGGCAACTGATCGAGCAGGATCATCAACGCCAGCGCACCATCGGCATCGCCGAGCCAGTGCTCGAATTCGCGCCGCGCGGCAGCGTGGTGGGACGGCAGGAAGCGTGCACTGAACCGCGCATCGAACTCATCGTCGCGCGTGAACCAGCGCTGGTAGCCGGCGTCGCGCCAGAATTCGATGATGGTTTTTGCGTCGGTGGCAGACACGGATTACGCGTAGTCGATGTCAGCCGGCGCAAATGCACGCCGCCGCATCGGCAAAATTCCATTCGAACGAAGCGAAGAGTGTAACGCACTGCCGCGCGCGTCCTTGCGCTGGCATTTACCTCACACGGTTTCGTCGTCGCGTGGTGGCGGCGGTGGAGCGGGCGGTGCCGGCGGCGCGGGCATGGCGTGCAGAGCTGGCGCTGTGGGTGGCGCTGGTGGCGCCGGCATCACGGGTGGAGCCGGAGGCGCGGGTGGCGGAGGCGGCACGAAGATGCCCTTGAAATCCGGCGCCTTCAAGCTCAGCGTCAGCGGCTTGCGTTCGCGCAATACCTGCATTTTCACTTCGCTGCCGGCGGGTGCGTCGCGCAGAAGGCGCAAGGCGTCTTCCGGGCGATTCACCGCGTGCCCGCCGACTTCCTGCAGCACATCGCCGGATTTGAGTCCCTTGTAGGAATCCGCGTCGGCGGAGAGCACGAGCACGCCCTTGTCGGTGCCGAAATAGCCGCCCAGATCGGGATTGAGCGCGGCAAGGTTGAGTCCCCACCATGGCGTGAGCAGGCGCAACTCGTGCATGCCGCCGTTCGCGTGGCGCATGGCATCGTGCACGCGCACTTGCACCTGATGGTCGAAATCCGGCGGCAGCAATCCACCCTTGCCGAACGCATCGGAAAAAACGAAGGGTTCGCGGCGTTCGGCCTTGAGTGCGACCTCGCGCGACTTGCCGTCGTGCAGGATCGCCAGCTTCACGCCCTGGCCGATCTTCAGATCGTGCAGCGCATCGCCGGCATCCTCGCCCGCGAGTTTCTTGCCGTCGATCGCGGTGAGTACGTCGCCGTCACGCACGCCGGCCTTGTCGGCGGGACCGCCGGGCGTGACCGCGTCCACGCGCAGACCTTGCTTGTCCGGGGACAGCACGAGTCCGATCATGCCGCGGTCGGGATCGCCCAGGTAACGGAATGCATAGGTGCGTGGCCCGACGTCGCCCATCTTCATCGACAGGTCGGCCATCTTGCGCGACAGCTCGCGCATCTGCCCGCGCATCTGCTCGAGTTCGCGCTGCGCGTCGGCACGCGCGCTCTCGGCCTGCGTGCGCGCGGCTTCGGCGTCGGTGCGCGCCGTCTGCGCGGCCGTGCGTGCGGCTTGCGCAGCATCGCGCGCCGCTTGCTCCGTCGATTTCGGCTCATCGGCGTGAGCGGCGATGCACAACGCGAGCGCGCTGGCCAGAAGTGGAGTTGTATACAATTTCTTCAGCATGACGTTTCCTCAGTCGATTTGCCAGGACGCGGCCAGTTGGCCGCCCGCCGCGAGGCGGTAGTTGGAATAGCGCAGCGCAGCCAGATCCTCGAGCAGGCCGACGCGGCGTTGCCACAATGCCGGCGCCCGCGTTTGCCGCGGTGCGGCCAGTTCCACGTCGACGAGGCCGATGAGATTCTCGATCTCGGCCGCGGCGGCGAGGTCCTGGCCTTGCAGCGGTGCGGCGTCGCGTCCGGTTTCGCGCAGCCAGCGTTCCAGCGCCTGCGAGCGCTGTTGCAGTTGCGCGAGCCGATCGGGTTGATTCGCCGCATTTTGTGCATTGTGGATTCGTACTGCCTGTGCGCCATTCGTGGATGAAGATGCGCCGACGTGCGCAACGGTCGCAGGCGCGGATGCAGGTGGCGTGCGCAGGATCAGGAAAGCGCCGGCCAGCGCCGCCGCCAGCGCGGCGGGCAGGGCGTAGCGGCGCCACGCGGACGGCCGCGTCTGCAAAGGCTGCAAGCGCTCATGCAGCAGAGTCCATTGGTCGCCCGGCGGCGCGGCCAGCGGCAGGGCGCGCAGCGCTTCGCCCAGGGTCACGCGGTTGGCAGAAGACATGGCAGGGCCTCCGGTTCGGGATCGAGCAGCGCGCGCAGGCGTGCCGTGCCGCGCGCGAGTTGCGATTTGGAAAAACTCGTCGACTTGCACATCGCGGTGGCGATTTCCGCATGCGTGAAGCCTTCGACGTGATACAGCCACAGCACACTGCGCGTGACTGCCGGCAGTTGTGCGAGCGCTTGTTCGAGCATGCGCGCGTCCGCATGCGCCCACGGCGCCGGCGCATCGTCGGCGAGCGCGTCGGAGTTGACGCCGGCCGACTCCATGCTCACGGTGAAGCGTTCGCCGCCGCGCAGTCGCATCAGCGCCTCGTTCATCGCGATCTGGCGCAGCCACGCCCAGAACGGCGCGTCGCCGCGATACTGTGCGATGCGCTGGAAGGCCTTGAGCATGGCGTCGTGGAGCGCGTCGCGCGCGGCTTCCGCATCGCCGAGCATGCGCAGGGCGAGCGTGTAGACCGGCCGTTCGAAGCGGCGATAGATCTGCTCGAAGGCCGCCGTGTCGCCGTTCTTGACGCGTTCGATCAGCGCTGCGGGCAGGTCGATCTGGAATGCGGATGTGCTCACCATCTGCATTTTGATGCACGAGCGCGAAGAAAGGTCGCAGGGATCTTTTCGGCATGTTCGCCGCACTGTCCGCAGCCTGTCCGCGGACACTTTCCAGAGATCGGTCGCG
>DATJIL010000222.1:0-28816 GCA_035493385.1 Rudaea sp. | reverse complement strand
GTCGGCGTGCCGGTCAGGCCGTGGATCAGCAGCACGCCATTACGGCCGCCCGGCATGTGGAATTCGACGTTCTTGATCATGTACTGCCCCGTAACCTTGTTCTGCAATTATCCGACTGGTCGGTTTACGAATACCTTAAATACCGGGCCAACAGGCCAGGGCCACGCCGAACGCCACCACGCCGGTGGCCAGCCAGCGCTGCCGCGACACGCGCTCGCCGAGGATGAAGCGGCTGGCGATCACGACGCCGCAGTACGACAGCGCCATGAACGGAAACGCGATGCTCAACCGCGTCATGCTCAGCGCGGCGAACCACAGCGTGATCTCGACCACGTAGACGCCGATTCCGGCGGCGATCCACGGCGAAACCAGCAGCCCACCGAAGAATCCGCGCAGTCCGCCCGCTGGCGCAGGCGTCGTTTCGTGGCCGACGCCGAGCTTGAAGCACACCTGGCCGCCGACGTCGCACAGCACGGTGCCGAGCAACAGCGCCAGGATCAGCATCGTGCGGACTTCTCGATCGTCACCAGCAGTTCCTTGTTCGTCGCCTCGTTGCGCGCCAGCATCGACGTATCGGCGCTGCGTTGCGGCTGGTCGGAACGCGCTTCCCAGCGCTTGAACCAGTTCGTGTGCGCGATGGTCGAAAACTCGCCGCAGATGTCCGCGCCGACAATGCGCTTGCGCGCGCCGACGGCGGAAACGATTTGCAGCAAGGCCGCCAGCGGCATGCGGCCCTGGTCCCAATTCGTCAGCGCCTCGCGCTCGTCGAGCACGTCCTTGTCGATGCTCAGCCACACCGCATCGGTAGAAATCAGCGAAATTATAGCATCCAGCGCCGTTTCGAGGCCCGATTCGGCGAGGTTTTGCCAGTGGATGTGGCCGTTTTCCCAACGCCGGCCGGGTCCGTCCGCGACGCGCCGCCAGACCCGCGACGGTGCGTGTTCCCAGGGAAACAGCACGAGTTTTCCGCTGGCCAGGGCCGGCAGGTTGCCGCCCTTAAGGTCCGGACGCACCAGATCGTCGCTGCACGGGCCCAGCGTCACGACGCGCTCGACCCGCGGCAGGCGCAGCGCCCGGTTGACCCACGATCCGCAATGCCAGCGCGGCGCCAGCCGTACCCAGTCCGGATGGTTGTCGATGTGCACGACAGTGACGGGCTCGTGGGCGCGTTCCATCAGCACGGCGGCAAGGTGATGGAAATCGCCGGAACCGAGCAGGTGCAGGGTCGGGCCAGCGGGCGCCTGCGCGGCGAGGCGCGTGCGCGTGAGGCGCACCGTGCGGTTGCGGCTCCACAGGCGCAGACGAGGTCCGAGATCGCGCAAATCGACCGTGGATACGGATTGCCACGGTGCGACCGTGCTCAGCGAAGTTTGCGCGGCCAGCGAGCCGTCGAGGTCGAGGATCTGCAGATGCATGGGCGAATGCTAGCGCAAGCGCAGGTGCACCCACGTGAACCGCTGCTCGGCGCCGGCCGGCGTGATGTGCGTTTCGCGGCGCGAATCGAGCATCTCGAAACTGCCGCCGAACTGCGCGTGCAGGGTCGCCGCGTCGTAATGCACGACGTCGAGGCCGCTGCAACGAGGCGGTCCGTCCAGAGCGAATGTTGCGATGACGACATGGCCACGCGGATTCAGGCTGCGATGCAGGGCCGCCATGTATTTTTCGCGGCCGACCGGATCGGTCAGGAAGTGGAACACCGCGCGGTCGTGCCAAAGGGTGTAGCGTTGCGGTGGTTCGAACCCGCGCACATCGGCTTCGATCCAGCGTACCTTGGCGGCGTCCGCACCCAAACGTGTCCGTGCACTCGCCAGCGCCGCGGCCGAAACATCCAGCACCGAAAGTGCGCTGCGACCTTGCGCGAGCAGGCAATCCACGAGTACCGACGCGCCACCGCCCACATCGATGATCGGCGCATCGACAGGCAGATCCGCAGCCGCGATCAGTTCCAATGAAATTTTCGGCTGCGTCTGGTACCAACTCACCGCGTCGATGGCCCGGGTCGTGTAGACGCGATTCCAGTGGTTCTGCGTTTCGGCGTTCATGGCGCCGGATGATAGTCCAACCACCGGCGCCACCGATCCCTCACAATTGCGAGAGGTTGAAGGTCACCGGTACGCTCGCCCACGCACTGTGCGCAACGCCATTGCGCGTGGCCGGATGGAAGCGCCACTTGGCCACGGCCTCGCGCGCAGCGCGATCCAGGCTGCGCGAACCGCTGGTTTTCTCGATCTCGACGCCAAGGACGGAGCCGTCCGCACCGACCAGCACGCTCAGGATCACGGTGCCTTGTTCGCGGTTGCGCAGTGCCTCGATCGGATAGGCGACTTTTGTGCGGCTGCCGTAGGCGATCGCGCTCGGAGCAGTTTCCTGCATGGCCGTGTTTGCCGGTGGCGTCAATGCCGGTGGCGCGATATCGACCGTGACGACCGGCAGATTCGACGCCGCGACGACTGGAATTACCGGCGGCGCAACGGGCGCGGTGTGGGGGCGCGCCTTCAACGGCGCGGGTGTCGGCAGCACAGGCAGCGGTTTGCTTGGCGGCGGGGTAATGACATTGACGATCGGCACGACGTCGGCGTGGCGGACGATCTGGATCGCCGCGCCGGGAATCAGCACGAATACGACGATGAACAAGTGGATCGATATCGATCCCGACCACGCGCCGACGCGCGGCCAGTTCAAGGCATCTGCATGCGGAACGCGAACTGCCAGTGTGGTCATGACACGTCTCCCTGATGAGGCGCCACGAATTCAGGCTAGCACTGTGCCGAGCCCCATGTTTGAAGAAATTGTTATGGCGGATACCGCGTGTCGGCGCTACTGCGCCGCGCGGCACGAAGCTCGCTGCGTTCAGTTTCCGAATCCGTCGACGAAGATCACGTCGCCGTTGTATTCCACGATTCGTTGTTTCATCGCGTGCATGAGCGCCTAATATACAGAGCGGAACAGTGGCACGGGCGCAAATAGCGGGTTTCCACTTCGTTGCAGGCGCACAACATGCACCGCCGGGAAAAGATCATCATAGGGACCTTTCTTGCCGGCTTGCTGGGCATGTCGGTGTTGTTCGCGTCGCTGGCGTGGGTGCTTTGGCGCGAGTCGATCGCTGCGGAAAATGCCTACGCGGGCAATCTCGCCACCACGCTCGGCGAGCGCACGGAACGGATCATTGCCGATGTCCGCGACATGCTCGCCACGTTCGACAAGCTGCCGGCACAGCGGTGTTCGCCGGAGCATCTGGACGCATTGCAGAATGCGGCGGTGTCGAAACCCTACATCCGCGGTATCGGCTTCTGGCGGGCGGCGCAGCGGTTGTGCGGGGTTGGCTTCCTGCCGCCGGCGGGCATCAAGCCGCTCCGCGCCGATCGCATTTATCCCAATGGGGTAATCGCATGGTGGCCCAGCAAGCAGACCGAAGTCGGTGGCGTGAAGCTTTTCCTGATGCGCTATGGCGATCATGACGTCGCCATCGATCCGAGCCTGTTGCTCGATCTTGGTCCGTCCCGGCACAGGCAGGCGGTACTGTGGGTCGACAAGCTGCGCATGGCGGCCATGCCGCCGGACGCCGAATTACCGCCTCCCGGCGCAGTGCCGATCGGGGTTACGCTCAAGCGAAGCCAGGGTGTAATCGTTTCGCACTACGCACGCGACGAAATATTGCCCATCGATATCGTGGCCAGCGAGCCGATCGAGAATTTCTGGAGCCGTCACGCCTCACTCCTCACGCTCGGCAGCGTTCTCGGCCTGCTTCTGGTACTCGGATGGACCGACATTGTTTTCCGCTTCTCGCGTTACCAGTTGCGGCCTGCGACCGAGTTGCGGCAGGCGCTCGCCGCGCACCGGATCTGCGTGCAGTATCAGCCCGTCATCGATTTGCGCACGGGTGCCTGCGTCGGTGCGGAGGCCCTGGCGCGCTGGCGTCGCCAGGATGGTGGAAGTACGAGTCCCGCCGCGTTCATACCCGTTGCCGAAGAGGCCGGACTGATCCAGGAGATCACCTTGACCGTCATGCGCACCGCGATCCGGGATCTCGCGCGCATCCGCCGCGAAGCGCGGACGGTCAGCATAAACGTGAATCTTTCGCGCGACGATCTCAGGAACAGCCGCCTCGGCGACGCATTGGCCGAAGGTTTGAAGGCGGAGCAGTTGGAGCCGCGGCTGATCAAACTCGAGATCACCGAGCGCGCCCTGGTCAATACCGACACCGCGCGTCAGCTCATCCACAAGTTCCGCGATCGTGGTCACCAGGTGGCGATCGACGATTTCGGCACCGGCTATTCGAGCTTGTCTTATCTGCAGTCCTTCGAACTCGATGTGCTCAAGATCGACAAGTCGTTCGTCGATGCGATCGGCACCGGTGCCGCGACGAGTCAGGTAATCCTGCATGTCATCGAGATGGCGAAATCGCTCGGACTGCAGATCGTTGCCGAAGGCGTCGAAACGCAGGAGCAGGCGCGCTGGCTCGTCGAGAACGGCGTCTTCCACGCGCAAGGCTATCTTTTCAGCCGGCCGCTCGACCTGTCCGATTTCATCGAATTCCTGCGCTCGAGACATGCGCATGACGACCGATAATTTCTCCTTCGGGTTTGCGATTTTGACGCGGCTGGTGGCACTGATGCTCGCATCGTGCGCTTTGGTCGCATGCGCCGGGCATGCGCCAACGCGTCCCGCCGCCGTAGTGCCGTCTGTTCGCGGGCACGGCAGCGGGAATACGGAAAGAAGCGAGGCGGAAGTAAAGCGGGATTTGGCGAAAAACGAACGCAATACGCTGAGCGTGTCCGAAGCAGGTTATTACCTGGATGTATTGCAAGCCCGGCTCGTGCAGGCTCTCGGCGCCGATGTGAAATTGTCGCGCACGCCGGATCGCATCGGGATCGATCTTGCGCATCGTGTGCCATTCGAATCCAGAGGCCCCTGGATCAGTGAGGCGAGTTGCCGGCTATTGCAGCCGTTGGCGAGCGCGCTCGTCGAGTACAGGAAGACGGCTGTTGTAGTGAAGGTGGGCGCCAATGGTACCGGCAAGGATGCGGAAAGGCTCGAGGAACGGCGTGCGCATGCCGTGGCAGAGTGCCTTTCCAGATTCGGTATTGCATTGCGGCGCATCGTGATCATGACCACGCCATCCGCCGAGGCAACCCCCGCGACGGACGTGGCCGACGCAGGCCTGGTACTCGATGTCGAGCTGATCCTGCGTGACGGGAAGAGTGGCAGGTAAACGCATATGCCTGTAGAAAGAGGCTGCGAGGGCCACACCAGGCCCTGATCGCAGCCTCTGAATTCGACCGGACTCAGCCGTTGCCGCAGAGGCCCTGCTCGCCTTCGCCCAATTCCTCGGGCGAGGTCAGACCGGTGAAGTCGTCGATGTCTTTTGCATCATAGGGACCATTGAGCATGTCGAAGCCGTCGCCAAGCATGTTGAGCTCGCCCTGAGTGAAAACGATCTGGCATGAGGGGGTGACCTCGATTACGCGTTGATTGAACTGATCGCTGATCAGCGTGTCGCCGTTGCGCAGCTGGCTGTCGTACGTGCGGGAATCGATCGCAATTTTCGCTGGCACGATCTGCGCCACGCTTGGGCATCGTGGCATGTGCAAAGCGGAACGCGGCTGCAGGAACTGATGGAACTCGGCGGTTGGTCGAGCTTCGACATGGTTGTGCGCTATCGCGCATCTGGCGACCGATCATCTGCGTGACGCGGCGAGCCGGATTGATGGCACGTTTACGCCACTGCGGCAGAAACTGCAGTTAGTCCACTGTCGCTAAGTGATTGATTGGGAATGGTGGCCGGGGACGGAATCGAACCGCCGACACGGGGATTTTCAATCCCCTGCTCTACCAACTGAGCTACCCGGCCACTGGGTTTGCGTGCGGGGCCGGACGGCACCGCGGAAGGGCGCGTATTACAGCGGTTCGACGCGGGCGAGTCAAGGAAAACCGCCGTGCACGCGACGAAATTGCGCGTGCCGGCGTCTGTCCGGCATGATCTGCTTTCAAGGAGCCGCCATGCGCAACCTCATCGTGTTCATCATCCTCGCGTTGTGCACCGCGCTGCCGGCGCAGGCCGACACTGCCGCCTACATGGCGCAGCAACTCGCGCGCTACCAGAAATACGCGCAGGCGCCGGTCGAGCGATTCCCGATGGTCAGCCTGTGGCAGTGGCAGGTGGTCGGCAAGCACGATGTCGTGGTCTGGACGGGAGTCAACACGGCTTACCTGATCACCGTGGAGAAGTCGTGCAACAACCTCGACTGGGCGCGCGGCATCGGCATTACGCAGAACACCTCCATGCACGTGGACGCCAAATTCGATTCGATCGTGTTCGATCACCAGAATTGCCGGATTTCGCAGATCCAGCCGCTCGATTACAAGGCGTTGCAGCACGACAAGGCTGCCAGGAGCGACATCCCTCAGGCGGCCGGCGGCGAATAACCCGGCGGCGCGGACGAGCCTTCGCCGAACAGGAATTTCTCCATCTCCGCTTCGAGGAACTTGCGCGCTTTCGGGTCGAGCGGCGAGAGGCGGTTCTCGTTGATGAGCATGGTCTGGTGCGCGAGCCACGCACGCCAGGCTTCCTGCGAGATTTCCGCGAAGATGCGTTTGCCGAGTTCGCCCGGATACGGCGCGAAGGTGAGGCCTTCGGCTTCACGCTTGAGCTTGACGCAGAACACAGTGCGGGACATCAGTTTTCCTCCGGAAAATTTTCGATGAGTTTGCGCACCGGCGCGGGCAGGCCCAGCGCTGCGGCTTCGCGCGGCAGCAGCCAGCGGCGCTCCGGCGCATCGGCGACGCGTGGCGGACGGTCGACGGTGGCATGCAGCGGCTCGACCTCGAGCCGGTAGTGGCTGAACGTGTGCACGAACGCAGGCAGCGCGCGAAAAGCGATGCGTGCAGGCAGGCCGCGGCGCGCGGAATCCGCATCGTCGGCTTCGGGCAGGCTCCACAATTGCGCCCACACGCCGGTCGACGGACGGCGTTCGAGCAGGATGCGTCCGCTGCGGTCGCGCAGCAGCAGCATGATGGTTCGGCGCGTCGGCAACGCGCGCGCCGGTTTGCGTTCCGGCAATTGCGCGGTCGAGCCCTCGCGATACGCGACGCAGCTACGCTTGAGCGGACAATCCCCGCAGCGCGGTTTGGCGCGCGTGCAGACGGTCGCGCCCAGGTCCATGATCGCCTGCGTGTAGTCGGCGACGCGTTCGTGCGGCGTGTGCGATTCCGCCAACGCCCACAACTTCTTCTGTACGGCGGTTGCGCCGGGCCAGCCGCGCACGCCGTGATGGCGCGCCAGCACGCGCTTGACGTTACCGTCGAGGATAGAAAAGCGCAGGCCGTGCACCTGCGCGAGGATCGCGCCCGCGGTGGAGCGGCCGATGCCGGGCAGGGCGGCGAGGGCATTGAATTCGCGAGGAAGTTTGCCGCCGTGTCGTTCGATGCAGATCTGCGCGGCGCGATGCAGGTTGCGTGCGCGGCTGTAATAGCCGAGCCCCGACCACTGCGCGAGCACGTCGTCCAGCGGCGCGGCGGCGAGCGCGCGCAATGATGCGAACGTTTCCACAAAGCGCAAAAAATACGGAACGACGGTGGCGACCTGGGTTTGTTGCAGCATCACCTCGGCGATCCACGCGCGGTAGGCCGTGCGCGGATGCTGCCAGGGCAGGTCGTGGCGACCGTACGCATCAAACCAGATCAACAAACGCCTGGAAAACGTATCAGGCATTGCCGATTGATTCGGGCAGCAGTCCATCCACGAAGGCGGCCGCATCGAACTCACGCAGGTCGTCGAGCGTCTCGCCCAGGCCCACGTAGCGGATCGGCAGGCCGAATTCGCGCGCCAGCGCAAACACCACGCCGCCCTTGGCGGTGCCGTCGAGCTTGGTCACGACGAGCCCGGTGACGCCGATCGCCTGCTTGAACTGGCGCACCTGGTTGATTGCGTTCTGGCCGGTGGTGCCGTCGATCACGAGCAGGGCTTCGTGCGGTGCCTGCGCGTCGAGCTTGGCCAACACACGGCGAATCTTGGCGAGTTCGTCCATCAGTCCGCCCTGGGTGTGCAGGCGACCGGCGGTATCGGCGATCAGCACGTCGGCGCCGCGGGATTTCGCCGATTGCAGCGCGTCGAAGATCACGCTGGCCGCATCCGCGCCGGAAGCTTGCGCGATCACCGCCACGCCGTTGCGCTCACCCCAGGTCTTGAGCTGTTCGACCGCTGCGGCGCGGAAGGTATCGCCGGCGGCGAGCAGGACTTCGTTGCCGTCGTTCTGCAATCGCCGCGCGAGCTTGCCGATGGTGGTGGTCTTGCCGACGCCGTTCACGCCGACCATGAGGATCACGAAAGGCTTGTGCGCGGGGTCGATGCGCAGCGGTTGCGCGACCGGCGCGAGCAGGGCGACGAGGCGTTCGCGCAACGCTGCCAGCAGTTGTCCTGCATCGGCGAATTCGCGTTTGGCGAGGCGCGCGCGCAAGGCTTCGATCAACTCGGTGCTGGCGGCGACGCCGAGATCGGCGCCGATGAGAATCGTTTCGAGATCGTCGAGAAGGGACTCGTCGAGTTTGGGATGGCGCGCGAACAGGTCGCGGATATCGCGATTGAGCACGCTGCCGGCCAGGCGTTCGCGCCAGGTCTTTTTCACCGATTCGGGGTTTTCGGCAGGGTTTTCCGGCTTGCGGTTTCCGCTTTCCGATTCCTGTTTCTTCCAGAACTTGAGCATTGCGCATCGACTTCCACGACAATGGCGCCATGGTATCACCGCGACCCTCGTCACCTTCCGGAAAACTGCGCATCATCGGCGGCTCGTTGCGCGGCTCGCGCATTGCGGTGCCGGACGTGCCAGGCCTGCGACCCACGCCGGACCGCGTGCGCGAAACGCTGTTCAACTGGCTGGCGCCGGTCATCCATGGTGCTCGCTGCCTGGACCTTTTCGCCGGCACCGGTGCGCTCGGCATCGAAGCGCTGTCGCGCGGCGCCGCGCAGGTGGATTTCGTCGAGGCCGATGCGCGGCTTGCCGACCTGCTTCGTGCCAACCTGATCCGGCTCAAGCAGGATGCAAACGTGCACGGTACCGACGCGCTGCGTTTTCTGGCGCGGGATGCGGCACGTTACGACGTGGTCTTCCTCGATCCGCCATTCGCGTCGAACCTGTGGGGCGATGCGGCATGGGCGCTGGAAGCGCACGGCGGCCTGTGCGAATCGGCGTGGATCTACGTCGAAAGTCCCGCGAACGCCACGCTGGAATTGCCGCAAAACTGGGCGCCGCATCGCGACGGCCGCGCCGGGGACGTGCGTTACGCGCTCTACCGCCGCGTGGGTGCATCGGCTAAGCTTTAGCAGTCATGCCCAAAGCATCTTTCAAGCCGGCTCGCGCGCGCATCGCGGTGTATCCCGGCACGTTCGATCCGATCACCAACGGCCACGCCGACCTGGTCGGTCGCGCCGCGCCGCTGTTCGATCGCCTGATCGTCGGCATCGCGCAGAGCGCGGGCAAGAGTCCGAGCTTCACCCTGGACGAACGCATCGCGCTGGCCAGGAACGCGCTCGACGGCATCGCGAATGTGGAAGTGCGCGGCTTTGCCTCGCTGTTGGCGAATTTCGTGCGCGAAACCGGCGCGGGCGTGATCCTGCGCGGTCTGCGCGCGGTGTCGGATTTCGAATACGAATTTCAGCTCGCCAGCATGAACCGGCACCTGATCCCGGATGCCGAAACCCTGTTCCTGACGCCGGCCGAGCAGTACAGCTTCATTTCCTCATCGTTGGTGCGCGAGATCGCGCGCCTCGGCGGGGACGTTTCCGATTTCGTCCACCCGGCGGTGCAGAAAGCGCTGCGCAACCGCTGGAAAAATTCCCGAAAAGCAAAGGTGAAATCATGAAAAACCGGATTCGTATACTTTTCCTGGCGCTGGCCAGCATGCTCATGCTCGCTGCCTGCGGCCCGAGCGACGAAGACAAGGCGAAAGCCGCCGCGGATGCTGCCGCAGCCGAGGCGGCCAAGCCGGTGCCGCTGCCCGCCGCCGGCGCCGACGACGCGGCCTGGCAGAAGTACCTGGTCTCGGTCGTGACCCACAACATGCAGGGCGTCAAGACCAATCATCCGTTCATGTATTACGTGCCGGCCGGCGACAGCCAGGAAGCGCAGGACGCGCGCAAGAGCCAGCTCGACAATGTCTCAACCACGGTCGCGCGCGGCGTTTTGCCCGGCAACATGCTCGCCTTCGGCGGCCCGGATTCCAAGCTTACTGCCGACCTGATCGTGGACGCTTTCGCTGGCACACCGGACAAGGCTTATCCGGGAGCGAACGACGGTTCGTTCAAGAGTGTGGTGGTGCTGTTCGCCGGTGCCGCTGCGGATCAGCAACGCGTACAGGACGCGATCGCGAAGTCGGGTGCGGAGCTGCGCTTTATCGAGATGAAGTGACGCGGGAATGTTCCCTCTGCCGCCAACGGCAGAGGGAAACTGCGATGGCTTTGAAAATCCTCGACACCTGCGTCAACTGCGACGTCTGCGAACCGGTTTGCCCGAACAAGGCGATCACGGCGGGAACGGTCGTTTACGAGATCGCGCCGCAGCGCTGCACCGAGTGCGTCGGCCACTACGATGCACCGCAATGCGTGGAGGTGTGTCCGGTCGAGTGCATCATCGTCGATGCCGACCACGTTGAATCGCCGGACGCATTGCTGGCGAAGTACCAGGCGCTGACCGGCGGAGAGCCAAAATGAAAAAACTGTACATCGCCGCATTTGTCGCCTTCGCCGCACTCGCTTTCGGCGCGAATGCTGCCGAGCGTCCCGGCCACGCCGCGATCGCCAGCGCGCACAAGCTCGCCACCCAGGCCGGCTTCGAGGTTTTGGCGGAAGGTGGCAACGCGTTCGACGCCGCAATCGCCGTGGCGGCGACCCTGTCGGTGGTCGAACCGCAAAGTTCCGGCATCGGCGGCGGCGGGTTCTTCCTGCTGCATCGCGCGAGCGACGGCAGGAACGTGATGCTGGACGCGCGCGAAACCGCGCCGGCGGCAGTGAAGGAATCGCAATACCTCAAGGCCGACGGCACGCCGAACCGCGACACCGCGCTGTACGGACCGCTGGCCGCCGGCATTCCGGGCGAGCCCGCCGCGCTGGTCTGGCTCGCCGCGCATTACGGCAAGCTGCCGCTGTCTAAGTCGCTGGCGCCGGCGATCCGCATCGCGCGCGAGGGATTCCAGCCCGGCAAGACCTTCCTCGGCGCGATCGCCGACCATCGCGAACAGATCGCGCGCTATCCGGGGACCAAGGCGCTGCTGATGCCGAACGGCGAGGTGCCGAAAGCGGGCTGGACGTTCCGCAATCCGGACCTGGCCACCACGCTCGAGCGCATCGCCACGCACGGCAACGACGGCTTCTACAAGGGTAAGACCGCCGAACTGATGCTCAAGGCCGTGCGCAAGACGGGCGGCGACTGGACCGCGGCCGACCTTGCCGATTACCGGATCGTCGAACGCGAGCCGCTGGACTTCGACTACCGCGGTTTCAAGATCGTCACCGCGTCGCCGCCTTCGTCCGGCGGCGTGGCGCTGGAGGAAATGTTTAACGTGCTGTCCGGCTACGACCTGGACAAGATGCAGCGCCCGCAGCGCCTGCACTACATCATCGAGGCGATGCGCCGTGCGTTCCGCGACCACAACGAATACCTGGGCGATCCGGATTTCGTGAAGATGCCGCTGGCGACTCTGCTGTCGCCGCAGTACGCGGCCGGCCTGCGCGCCGGCATCCTGCCGGACAAGGCGACGCCGTCTTCGATGCTGCCATCGTCCGTGGCGCACGATCCGGGCATGCATACCACGCATTTTTCCATCGTCGACGCCGACGGCAACATGGTGGCGACCACGCAGACCGTGAACACGCATTTTGGCTCGTGCCTGGTGCCGCCGGGCACGGGCGTGTTCCTCAACAACGAGATGGACGACTTCGCCCTCGTCCCCGGCGCGCCGAACGCCTACGGCCTGCTCGGCAACAAGGCGAACGCGCCGGCGCCGGGCAAGCGCATGCTGTCGTCGATGTCGCCGACATTTGTATTCAGTCCGCAACGCGTCGGCGTGCTCGGCTCGCCGGGCGGATCGACCATCATCACCCAGGTGTTCGAAGGCATGCTCGCGTTCATGCACGGCGAATCCGCTGCGCAAATCGCGGCGACGCCACGCTATCACCATCAATATCTGCCCGATGTCGTTTACGTCGAGCCCGGCGCCTTCGATGCGGACACGACCAAGGCGTTGGCCGGCATGGGCTACGACGTCAAGGCGCGCGGGCACTGGGGCTTCATGAACGTGGTGACCTGGGACCTGCGCGCGAACAAGCTCGATGCGGCCAGCGATCCGCGCCATGAGTCCGGATTGGGCGAAGTGAAATGAAGCTCTGGTCCATCCTCGGTAACTCGCAGCGCCTCGATGGCGGCGCGATGTTCGGCAACGCGCCGCGCGCGATGTGGGAAAAATGGATTGTCCCCGACGCGGACAATCGCATTCCGCTGGCCTGCCGCGCGCTGCTCGCGCAGGATCTGGACGGCAAGAACGTGCTGTTCGAAACCGGCATCGGCGCATTCTTCGAACCGAAGTTGCGCGAGCGTTATGGCGTGGTCGAGGATCGTCACGTGCTGCTCGATTCGCTGCGCGCGGCGGGCTTCGGGCACGAGGACATCGACACGGTCGTGCTCTCGCACCTGCATTTCGACCATGCCGGCGGCCTGCTCGCGCTGTGGCACGCAGGCGCGGCCCCGGAGCTGTTGTTCCCGAAGGCGAAGTTCGTCGTCGGCAAGCGCGCGTTCGAGCGTGCCATGCATCCGCATCCGCGCGACCGCGCCTCGTTCATTCCCGAACTGCCGGAGCTGCTGGAAAAGTCCGGGCGCCTGGAACTGGTGGAAAACGCGCATTCGTTCGCCTTGGGCAAGAGCGTGCGCTTCACCTTCAGCGACGGTCACACGCCGGGGCTGATGCTGGCAGAAATCGTCGTGGCGTCGGGTGGAGTAGTTTTCTGTGCGGATTTGATCCCCGGCCGCCCATGGGTGCATCTGCCGGTGACCATGGGCTACGACCGCGCACCGGAGCTGCTGATCGATGAGAAGCGTGCCTTCCTCGAGGACAAGCTCGCCCGCAACGTGCGCCTGTTTTTCACCCACGATGTGCAATGCGCGCTGGCGCGGGTGGCGCGCGACGAAAAGGGCCGCTTCGGCACCACCGACGAAATGCCGGAACTGACCGGTCTGGTGGCCTGACGTGGCCAAGCGCAAGCGCAAGAAGGCGTCCATGCCACGCTGGCCTGTCGCGGTACTCGTCGTTGCGGTCATCGCTGCGGCGCTGTGGTTTGGACGCGCACGTCTGCCGGCATTGCACCTGCCGTCGCTGGCCAGCGCGCCTGCCGGCGTGTTGGCGGTGGACGCCGCACACGTCGACAAGGCCAACGATGGCCGGCGCGTGCGCATTACCGGCCTGCTTGCGGCCGATGGCCCGGTGCGCGATGCGCAGTTGGGCGTGAGCGCCGCCGCTGCCGTACTTTTGCGCAATGTGGAAATGTACCAATGGCGCGAGCATTGCGCGGGCGCCGCGTGCAAGTACGACACGGGCTGGGGTGCGCCGAGCGATTCGCGCAAGTTCCGCGAGGCCAAGGGTCACGAGAATCCGTCGGCGCCGTTTGCCACGGCAGCGTTCGTCGCGCCGGGACTCAAGCTCGGCGCATTCGCTGTCGACTCGGCCCTGCTCGCCGCCCAGCATGCGCCGCAGGCTTACCCGGTCAGCGATGCCGGACTTCCGCCGAACCTCGCCGCCAGTTTCAGCGCGGTGAACGGCGCGCTATACGCCGGCGGCGATTCGGCGCAGCCGCAGGTCGGCATGCTGCGCGTGAGCTATCGCGTCGTGCCGCTCGGCGCGGCCACGCTCGAAGGCGTGCAGCGCGACGGCGCACTATCGGCAAAATAGCCGGTTAATCGGCAGCCATGCCGAACAATTCGTCGGCATGGTCGAGGAAATACAGTCCGGCGAACAATTTCGGATCGATCGAATAGCCCTCGCGCGCCTTGGCCAGCAACCAACGCGGGGCATCTCGGCGCAGCACCTCGTGCACGATGATGTTTTCGGTGTGGTCGCCGCCACCGGTGTGCTCGCGCACCAGGTCGAAGGCACGCACGAATGCGATGACCTCGTTGCTCATGCCCGCGGACGATGGCCCGGCGAGCAGGAATTCCACGCGTCCGGCGCGGTAGCCGGTTTCTTCGAGCAGTTCGCGCCGCGCCGCGTCCACGGCGTTTTCGCCGGGTGTGCCGTCGCGGTCGCCGACCAGGCCGGCTGGCATCTCGATGGTCTTGGCGCCGATCGCCTCGCGCCATTGCTCGACGAACAGGATGTGATCTTGCGGCGTCAGCGCCACGATGATCACGCCGCCGCCGGGATTCGTGCGTTCGGCGAATTCCCAGCGCCCGCGCTTGCGCAGGCGCAGCCACTGGCCGTTGAAAAGAGTCTGCGTTTGCGTCATTCTGGGCAGCTTTTTCCGATTGTCGTTGCGCGACGCACGAACTTCGCCGCGGCGCCGCGGTCATACCCGCCTCCCATCATCACGGATTCACCCATGCCGATTCAATCGTTGCGCATTCAATCGTGGATTCTGGCCGCCGCGGCCGTGGCCATGCCGTTCGCTGCCGCTGCCCAGCAAGCTCCCTCCGCAGACGCCGCCGCCAAGGCCCGCGCCGAGCTGGTCAAGCGCGCCGAGGCGCTGACCGAGCAACAGGTCGAGCAGTCCCACGACATGGCGGGGCTGAGCGCGCTTGGCCAGGTCTATGCCGCACAGAACGACATGCCGCGCTTCATCTGGGTGCTCAAACGCGTTGGCGAGCTCTCGCCGAACTCCGGCGAACTCAAGCTGCAACTCGCGCTCGCCTACGCGAAGATCGACGACAAGCCGCATGCCTACGACACCCTGGTCCGCATGCAGGCCCAGGGTTTCGGTTACGACATCGCCAACGACAAGCGCTTCGATCCGATCCACGGCACCAAGGTGTGGGATTACATCGTCGCCAATCTCAACGTGAACGCCAAGCAGTTCGGCGAGGGCCGGGCCGCGTTCACCCTGCCCAAGGGCGATTACCTGTACGACGCGCTGGCCTGGGACGCCAAGCGTGGCGACCTGCTCGTCGGCAGCGTGCGCGACGGCTCGATCCGGCGCATCGATGCGCATGGCAAGGTCACCGATTTCATTTCGGCGGACGCGGGCAACGGCCTGTGGGGCGTGGATGCGCTCGCTGTCGATGCGACGCGTGGCAAACTCTACGCGAGCAGCTCCTCGACCACGATCTATCGGGGTTTCAGCGGCGACAACGCCGGCAAGGCGGGGATCTTCGAATTCGACCTCGCCAGCGGCAAATTCCTGAAAAAGTACGCGTTCGAGGCGGGTGCCGGCACGCATCGATTGACCGCGTTGGTCGTCGCCTCCGATGGCAAGGTCTACGCCGCCGATGCCGCGCGCAAGCAGATCTTCAAGCTCGAAGACGGCAAGCTGCGCGATATCGTCAACAATCCGAAATTGACGAGTTTCAGTGCGCTGGCCGTGTCCGGCGACGGACGCACCTTGTACCTGGCCGACTACGCACTCGGCATCTTCGGATACGACCTCGCCACCGGCAAGGCGTTCCAGGTCGCCTACGATCAATCGACCCTGGTGCTCGGCGGCATCGTTTCGATGCAGTGGTACGACGGCACGCTGGTCGTCGTCGAGGACGGCATGGTGCCCAAGCGCATCATGCGCCTGCAACTGGACAAAGACGGACGCAAGATCGCGAATGCGATGCCGCTTGACGTCGCGCATGCCGGATTCACCGAGCTCGGCGCCAGCACAATCGCGGGCGACAAGCTCTACACCATCGTCAACCGCCAAGGCCGCCTGTACGACGAACACGGCGTGCTGACAGGCGCGGACAAGCTCGCCCCGACGACGATTTTCCGCAGCAACTTGCGCTTTGCCTGGGGCCAGAGCGGCGTCAGCGGCGGCGGCGCCACTGAAATCGCGCCGGACAAGTCGGGCAAGCGCAAGAAAGTCGATATCAAGCCGGATGTGCCCGCGGCGGAAAAGCACTGATCAGGCGAGCAGGGCCTTGCAGCGTTTCTTGGTTAAGGGCCCGAAACGCAGCCTATCCAGCAACGCATCCAGCGCGTTGGCATCGACGACGGCACGTACAAGACCGGACGGATGCGCCGGCACCGGCGCATCCAGCACGATGCTCGCGAGCGTGCGCGAAAGCATCGCCTGCGCACGGTGTTCTTTCAGCCGCACATAGGTCTGTCCGGCGCCGCGCAGGCGCAGGTAGGGGACTTCCTCGATGCGCCCGTACAGCGCGTCAAGCGAGTCGAAGTTGGCGAGCAGTTGCGCCGCGGTTTTCGCGCCGACGCCGGGCACGCCGGGGATGTTGTCGACGGCATCGCCGGTCAGGCCGAGGAAATCGGCGACCTGGTCCGGACGCACGCCGAGGCGCTGCTTGACGCCGTGTGCGTCCCAGCGCTGGTCTTTCGAGAAGTCCCATTGTTCATCGTGATCGCCGATGAGCTGGCCGAAATCTTTGTCCGCGGAGACGATCACGCTGCGCATGCCATGCGCGCGTGCGACGGTGAGCGCACTGCCGATCAGGTCGTCCGCTTCGTATTGCGTGTCGCGCAATACGCAAAGTCCGAGCGCGGCGGCGACGCGCTTGCAGTAATCGAACTGCACCTTCAACTCCGCTGGTGGCAACTCGCGGTTGGCCTTGTAGGCGGGATAGATCGCGTTGCGGAACGAGCTGGTCAGCGATTCGTCGAAGGCAACCGCGATGTGGGTCGGCCGCGTGCGTTCGAGGAAATCGCACAGGAAGCGGGTGAAGCCGTGCACCGCGTTGACCGGCGCGCCATCGGCGTCGACGAAATCCGGTGGCATCGAATGCCAGGCGCGGAAAATGTACAGGCTCGCATCGATCAAATGAACCGTATGCATCACAGGCGCAACTCGCCGACGACATCGCGCAGTGTGGGTCGTGTGCGCTCGGGCGCGGACTCCTTCTGTGTGCCGATGTGCACGAAGGCGACGATGCGCTCGTGCGCCGCCAATCCGAACAATGCCGCGGCATCGGCGTCGTAGGCCGCCCAGCCGGTCAGCCACTGCGCGCCAAAACCGAGCGCCTGCGCGCCGAGCAACAAGTTGTAAGCGACACAGCCGGCGGACAGCAGCTGTTCCTGCGCGGGAATCTTCGGATGCTGCTCGTCGATGCGCGCGATCACCGCGACGATCAGCGGCGCGAAGGAAAAACGCTCGCGATCCTTGGTCAGCAGCGCGGGCGCGATGTCAGGTTCGATGCGCTGATGGATTTGCGCGAGCCTTTCGCCGAGCGCGATGCGCGCGTCGCCGCTGATCGTGAGCAATCGCCACGGCGCGAGCTTGCCGTGGTCCGGAACGCGGATCGCTGCGCCGAGCAGACGCTCAAGCTGCGCGGGTGTCGGTCCGGGCTCGCCAAGCTGGCGTGCGGGCGTGGAGCGGCGGGAATCGAGCAGATCGAGAAAGTCCATGTCGCGAAGTCGTGGGGGAATCCGCAAAGGATAGCAGCCGCTCGGATCAGGGCGTGCGACAGGCGAACGGCAGACACGCATGCAACCACGGAATCGGCGGCAGCCACGGCCCCGCCAGCGTGAGGACCGCGCTGGCAAGCAGGGCAAATCCGGCGATGCGCCGCGCAGTTGGGTGCGCCGCGCTGAAGCCGGCAAAACGCTGCGCCCCGAACGCGGCAAGGAACATCGAAGGCAGGGTGCCGACGCCGAACGCCGCCATTGTCATTGCGCCCTGCAGCGCGTCGCCCTGCAACGCGGCGATCAGCAGCACGGTGTAGACGAAGCCGCAGGGCATCCAGCCCCAGACCATGCCGAAGGCGAGCGCGCGCGGCAGGCTCGTCACCGGCAGCAGGCGCCGTCCGAGCGGCGCGATGCGCTGCCACAGGCGATGGCCGATGCCAAAGCCAGGATCGCGCAGGCGCCCGAATGCGACCAGCGCGCCGAACAGCAGCGCGGCGGCGGACAACGCGCGCAGCGCGCGCCGTACCGATTCGATGTCGAGCACGCCGATCAATGCGCCGAGTGCGCCGCCGAGCAGGAGTCCGGCCAGCGTGTACGAGGTCGCGCGTCCGAGTTGGTAGCCGACCAACAACAGCGGGCGCGGGCGGCCGTCGGCGCGCTTGGCCGTGGCAATGCCGAGCGCCGCGGAAATGCCCCCGCACATGACCAGGCAATGCCCGCTCGCGGCGAGACCCAGCAGGAGCGCGGCAGCGAGCGTCAGCGTGCCGTTCATTTCGGCGGATCCTCGCGCTCGACCTTTTCCGGAGTGGATTCCTTCGGCGCCGGATCATCGAGCAAGGGCAACAATTTCGGCGTGTCCAGATCGTCGAACTGGTCGTGTTCCACCGCCCAGAAGAACGCGATGCCGGCACCGATCAGGAGCAGGATGGACAGCGGAATCATGACGACGAGTATGTTCATGGCGCCGTGCGCAAGGTGGCCGATGGGGTAGTCTGCGCCGGAGTCGGTGTGCGCCGACCGATGCGCAGTGCGTTCAGGATCACCACGAGCGAACTCATCGACATGCCGATCGCGGCCAGCCACGGCGGCACGAAACCGAGCGCGCCGAGCGGCACCGCGGCGAGGTTGTAGGCGAGCGCCCAGCGCTGGTTCTGGCGCAGCACGGCGAGCGTCTCGCGCGCGACCGCGCGTGCCTGCGCGAGCGCAGGCAAATGCGCGCCATCGAGCACGATGTCGCCGGCGGCTTGCGCAAGTTCCGCGCCCGAGGCGAGCGCGATCGCGACATCCGCACCGGCCAGCACCGGCGCGTCGTTGATGCCGTCGCCGATGGCGATAACGCGCGCGCCATCCGCGCGCAGCGCGCGCAGGCGTTCAAGCTTGTCGGCTGGATTCATGCGCGCATGCCAGGTTTCGATGCCGAGCCGCTGCGCGACGGCGGCGACCTTCGCCTGGGCGTCGCCGCTGGCAAGTTCGATCGTGACGCCATCGGCGCGCAGCGCATCCAGCGCCTCACGCGCACCGGGCCGCAGGCGTTCGCGCAGGCGGAACGTGGCGATGATGTCGCCGTCTTCGGCGAGGATCACGCCGTCGTCGTCGACATTGCCGCCGATGACGAACGCGCGCTGGCCGAGACGCAAGTTGCGACCGTCGATCCTGCCTTCGAGGCCGCCGCCGGGGATGGTGCGCATGTCAGCGGCGGTTTTGACCGGCAGGTTTTCCGCGGCCTGCGCCAGCGCCTGTGCGACCGGGTGCTTGCTGCCGCGTGCGAGTGCCGCTGCCAGCGCCAGTGCCGTGTCGCGATCGGTGGCATCGACTCCAGCGACATCGACTCCGGTAACATCGAGAGCCGGCTGCGTCAGCGTTCCGGTCTTGTCGAAAACCGCGTGCGTGGCGAGGGCAAGATTTTCGATGGCATCAGTATGTACGATGAACACGCCACGCGCGGCGAGCACGGACAGCGCGCGTGTCAACGCCGCCGGCACCGCCAGCGCAAACGCGCAGGGGCACGAGACGACCAGCACGGCGAGCGTGGCGGTGAGCGCGCGTTGCGGATCGACGAAACTCCAGCCGATCGCGCAAACTGCGGCGAGCGAGAGTACGCGCGCAACGAAACCGGCTGCCATACGCTCGCCCGCCTGCGCCAGGCGCGGGCGCTCGCTCTGCGCGCGTGCGACCAGTGCCGCGATGCCGGCGAGCGCGGTATCGGCGCCCACGCGCGTCACCCGCGCGATGACTGGGCCATCGAGCACGACGCTGCCGCCGGTGAGCGCGTCGCCGCGCCGTTTGCCCACTGGCGCGGATTCGCCGGTCAGCAGCGCTTCGTCGACGCGGCAGGCTGGGCTTTCCAGCACGCCGTCGGCCGGCACGCGTTCGCCCTGCGCGACCTGCACGCGATCCCCGCTTTCGAGTTCGAGCGCGCCAATGCGTTCGGGCGTGCCGTCCGCGCGCAGGCGGTCGGCGAAGGCGGGCGTCAATCGTGCCATGGCATCGGCGAGATTGCCGGCGCGATGGCGTGCGCGCATTTCCAGGTAGCGCCCGGCGAGCAGGAAAAACACGAACATGCTGACCGAATCGAAATACACCTCGCCGCCGCCGCGCATCGCCTCGACCACGCTGGCGGCGTAGATCAGCGCGATGGCGAGCGCGACCGGGACATCCATGCCGAGCGTGCGCGCGCGCAGGGCACGCATGGCGCCAGCGAAAAACGGCCGCGCGGAATAGAACACCACGGGCGTCGCGACCAGAAGGCCGAGCCAGCGCATCGCATCGCGCGTGGCCGTATCCATCGCGGTGAAGGCGCCCAGGTACAGCGCGCTCGCATACATCATCGCCTGCATCGTGCCGAATCCGGCCACGGCCAGGCGCTTGAGCGCGGCGCGCGCTTCGCGCCGGCGCGCGTCGTCCAGTGTTGCCGCATCCAGCGGCAGCGCGGAATAGCCGGTACGCGCGAACGTGGCGAGGATGGCGGCAAGATCGGTCTGTGCGGGATTCCACACGACGCGCGCGCGCTGTGCCGCCGCGTTCACCTGCACCGATTCCACGCCGGCCACCGCGCCGATTGCGCGTTCGATCAGCCACACGCAGGCCGCGCAACGGATGCCGTCGACGAGCAGCAGCGCTTCGCAGTGTCCCGCGTCGAGCGTGCGCACGACGTGGCGCGACAATTCCGGCCGCGCCCAGGTTCGCGCACTGCGCTGCGCGGCTTGCGGATCGGGTGCGCGCGGCGGCGTGGCGCTGCGCAGGCGGTAGTAGTCGGCGAGACCGAGCTTGTCGATCCATTCCGCGGCGGCGCGGCAACCGTGGCAGCACACCGCGTGCGCAACGCCCGCAACCGTCGCCTGTGGCGGATCGACTGGAAGCGCCTCGCCGCAATGCCAGCAAGCGTTGGCGTTCACGGCGACTGATCCGGCTTCGGTGCGGGCCGCGCGACCGGCACCTTCATGATTTGCGGTCCGCTTATCGGCAGCGGCGGATCGGCATTACGTTCGGCAACGACGATCAGCCAGATGCAGCCGGCGATGGACGCCGCGAACACGGCGGCGCCCAGCCAGACGATGCCCTGGCGGTACCACGCGCGCGAATTGTCGCGTGGCGCGTCATCATTTCGTGTTGGTCGGATCACCGTGGGACAGCGAATAGACGTAGGCAGCGATCACGCGCGCATCGTTCTCGCCGATGCGCGCGCGCCATGACGGCATGACGCCGCCGCGGCCCTCGCGAATGGATGTCTCCACGGATTCCAGATCGCCGCCGTAGAGCCAGATTGCGTCGGTCAGGTTCGGTGCGCCCAATGCGGGATTGCCCTTGCCCTCCGGCCCGTGGCAGGCCGCGCAGACCGTGAACAGCGCCTTGCCCGCAATTGCTTTCGTTGCATCGTGCGCGGCGCCGGAGAGACTCAACACATAGTTGGCGAGGTTTTCCACGCCGGCATCGCCGAACTGCGGACCCCAGGCCGGCATCGCGCCGTGGCGGCCGTCGAGGATGCTGGTCAGGATCGCCTTGCCGTCGCCGCCGTAGAGCCAGTCGTTGTCGGCGAGGTTCGGCGCGCCGAGCAGCGGATTGCCGTGCGCCTCGCGGCCGTGGCAGGCGGCGCAATCGTCACGGAACAGCACTTCGCCCATGCCCAGCGCTTCGCGGTCGCCCGCGAGTTGCTCCACGGTGTATTTGTCGAAGCGCTGGAAGGCGGCGTCGAGGCGGGCGTCGTTCGTCGCCGTTTCACGCGCCAACTGGCCATGCGACGTCCAGCCGAGATAACCCTTGTGGTTGCCGAATCCCGGAAACAGGAACAGGTAGGCGAAACCGGCGATGAACATGGCCGCGGACATCAGGATCCACCACAGCGGCAGCTTGCGCACGCCTTCGCGCAGCACGCCGTGCGCCCAGACATGCCCGCTGGTGCCGTCGGGCAGGGTGGGAATCTTTGCGTGTGGCGCCCACAGGAACAGGAACAGCGTGATGCCCATGTTGAACACCACGAGGAACATCACCCATAGCGACCAGCCGTGGCTCATGGCTTGTCCTCCGTGGCGATGGCGGCGGCGTCCTCGTCTTCCACCACCTCGTCTTCCATGGGCAAGCGCGCCAGATCGCCGAAAGTGCGCTTGTGGTACGGCAGCCAGGCCCAGATCCAGATGCCGATGAACGCGATCATCATGGCGATGATGAATGCGCCGGCGATGTGGCCCCAGATCGGATTCATGGCGCGCCTCCGTCGGATGCTGGCGCGGCCGGCGCGGCGGCGGGTTTTTGCGGTTCGTTGTCTATGCCCAGTCCCTGCAGATAAGCGATCAGCGCGTCCATTTCGGTTTTGCCGGCCACGGCCTTGGGCGCGCCCTTGATGTCCGCGTCGGTGTACGGATCGCCGAGCATGCGCAGCACGCGCATGCGCGCCTGGATGTCGCGGCCGTCGATGAGGGCGAGCGACAGCCACGGGTAATTGGGCATGTTCGACTGCGGCACGACCTGGCGCGGATTCGTCAGGTGCAGGCGCTGCCACAGGTCCGAATACTTGCCGCCGATGCGGGCAAGGTCCGGCCCGGTGCGCTTGCTGCCCCACTGGAACGGGCGGTCGTAAACCGATTCGCTGGCCGTCGAATAATGTCCGTAGCGTTCGGTCTCGAAACGCAGTGCGCGAATCATCTGCGAGTGACACAGGTAGCAGCCCTCGCGCACGTAGACGTCACGTCCGGCGAGGCGCAGCGGAGCATAGGGTTTGACGCCTTCGGCCGGCTGCACCTTGTTCGCCTCGATGAACAGCGGCGTGATCTCGGCGAGGCCGCCGATCGACACCATGATCGCGGTGAGGATGCCGAGCGTCCATGCATGTTTTTCGATGAACTCGAAATGACGATAGGCCATGGCAAATCCTCAACCCTGCGCCGGCAGCGGTGCCGGCGTCTGCCTGGGTTCGGGTTCTGGAATCGGAACCGGAATCGGCGAGATGATCGGCTTGCGCGCGTCGGCGGCGGTGTACCACAGGTTCCACGCCATCACCCACATGCCGAGCCAGATCAGCACGCCGCCGAACCAGCGGAACATGTACAGCGGCTTGATCGCGATCAGGCTGTCGAGGAAGGAATACGTGAGCGCACCATCCGGATTGGTCGCGCGCCACATCATGCCTTCGGTCACGCCAGCGATCCACATGGCGATGACGTAGAGCAGGGTGCCGGTCAGGTGCAGCCAGAAATGCACTTCCATGCCGCGGCGCGAATACATGGCCGGACGTCCGAGCGCGCGCGGCGCCATCGCGTACAGCGAGCCGATCGTGATCATCGCCACCCAGCCGAGCGAGCCGGAGTGCACGTGGGCGATGGTCCAGTCGGTGTAGTGCGACAGCGAGTTCACGGTCTTGATCGCCATCATCGAGCCTTCGAACGTGGCCGCGGCGTAGAACACCAGCGCCATCACCATGAACTTGGCGGCAGGATCTTCCTTCAGGCGGTGCCAGGATCCATTGAAGGTGAACAGCCCATTGGCGGCCGAACCCCAGCTTGGCATCAGCAGCACCAGCGAGAACGCCATGCCCACAGACTGCACCCAGTCGGGCAGGGCGGTGTACATCAGATGATGCGAGCCGGCCCACATGTAGACCGAGATCAGCGCCCAGAAATTGACAATGGAAAAACGGTAGCTCCACAACGGCTGCTGCGCCTGGCGCGGCACGAAGTAATACATCATGCCGAGGAAACCCGCGGTGAGGAAAAACGCGACCGCGTTGTGGCCGTACCACCACTGTACCATCGCGTCGACTGCGCCGGAGTAGACCGGATACGACTTGGTCATCGATACCGGAATCGCGATGTTGTTGACGATGTGCAGCAGTCCGACGGCGATGATGAAAGCGCCGTAATACCAGTTCGCCACGTAGATGTGGCGGATGCGCCGGCGCGCGAGCGTGGCGAAGAACACGACGCCGAAACTGACCCAGACGACGGCGATGAGAATGTCGACGAACCACTCGGGTTCCGCATATTCCTTGCTCTGGGTCATGCCAAGTGGCATCGTCACCATCGCCAGCACGCAGATCAGCTGCCAGCCCCAGAACGTGAACTCGGCCAGGCCCGGCAGCGCGAGGCGCGTGTGGCCGGTGCGCTGCACGACGTAGTAGCAGGTGCCCATCAGGGCCGAGCCGCCGAACGCGAAGATCACGCCGAAGGTGTGGTCGGGACGCAGCTTGCTGAAGGTCAGGAACGGGATGTCGAGGTTGAAGAACGGCCATGCCAGCTCGGCGGCCAGGTACATGCCGACCAGCATGCCGATGATGCCCCAGACCGCAGAGGCGAACAGGAACAGGCGCACGACCTTGTCGTCGTAGGTTTCGATGGTGCTCATGGGACCTTTCCGTTGGGCCGCGTATTTTCCCAAAGATACGCCAGCGCTCTCCTTGACGCACGTCATTGCGCGAGCAACGCCGATGTGTAGCGCGTGCTATGGCCAAGGCGCCCGCGCTCGGTTAGCATCGCCGTTCGTGCCGCCAATCGGGAGGGGTTCATGGCAATCACCATAGGCGTGGTACGCGAGTCCGCGCACGGCGAACGGCGCGTCGCGCTGACGCCGGACGTGGCGAAGAAATACAAGGCCAAGGGTGCCGCCATGCTCGTCGAGCGCGGTGCCGGCCAGACCAGTTTTCCGGATGCGGCGTACAAGGATGCGGAAACCGCCGCGGATGCGCGCAGCGTGCTCGCCAAGGCCGATGTGCTGCTGACCGTGCAGCCGCCCTCACTCGAAGAAATCGCCGGCTTGCGCGAAGGCAGCATCACGATCGGTTACCTGCAGCCGCATCTGGAACCCGAGCGCATCAAGGCGCTGCGCGACCGCAAGATAACGAGCTTTGCGATGGAACTGCTGCCACGCACCACGCGCGCGCAGGCGATGGACGTGCTTTCATCGCAAGCTAATATCGCCGGCTACAAGGCCGTACTGATCGCGGCCGAGGCTTCGCCGAAATTCTTCCCGATGCTGACCACCGCCGCGGGCACGGTGCGGCCCTCGAAGGTGCTGATCGTCGGCGCGGGCGTCGCCGGCTTGCAGGCGATCGCCACGGCGCGCCGCTTGGGCGCGCAGGTCGAAGGCTTCGACGTGCGCCCGGAAACGAAGGAACAGATCCAGTCGCTGGGCGCGAAATACGTCGAGCTTGGCGTCAGCGCCGCGGGTACGGGCGGCTACGCGCGCGAGCTTACCGCCGAGGAGCGCGCACAGCAGCAGGCCGCGCTGGCTGAACACATCAAGGGCGTGGACGTCATCGTCACCACCGCGGCGGTGCCGGGCCGCAAGGCACCGCGCATCATCACCAAGGCGATGGTCGAAGGCATGAAGGCGGGGTCGGTCGTCGTCGACATCGCCGCCGAAACCGGCGGCAACTGCGAACTGACCGAGGCCGGCAAGACCATCGTTTCGTCCAACGGCGTGAGCGTGATCGGTCCGGTGAATCTCGCCGCCACGGCCCCGATCCACGCCAGCGAGCTGTATGCGAAGAATCTGTACAACTTCCTGGAATTGAGCCTGAAAGACGGCGCGTTGAACCTGGACTGGAACGACGAACTGATCGCCAAGACCTGCGTCACGCATGCCGGCGAGATCAAGCACGAAGCGACGAAGCAGCTGGTGGAAGGAGCAAAGTCATGATCGACGGATTCCTCGCGCTATACCTGTTCATGCTCGCCGCCTTCACCGGCCACGAGATCATCTCGCGCGTACCGGTGATCCTGCACACGCCGCTGATGTCCGGCTCGAATTTCGTGCACGGCATCGTCCTGATCGGCGCGATGGTCGCGCTCGGCGAAGCGACCACGCCGACCGAGCAGGTCATCGGTTTCATCGGCGTGTTCCTCGGCGCGGGCAACGCGGCCGGCGGCTACGTCGTCACCGAGCGCATGCTCGAGATGTTCAAGTCCTCGAAGAAGCCGGCCAAGTCGGGAGAAGGCCAATGACTTCCGCGCAGATCGTTTCGCTGCTGATTCAGGCGAGCTACTTCGTCGCTGCCGTGCTCCTGATCATGGGCATCAAGCGCATGTCTTCGCCGGTGACCGCGCGCAGCGGCATCCAGTGGGCCGGTGTCGGCGTGCTGGTCGCGGTGATCGCGACATTCTTCCATCACGGTGGCGAGCATCGCCTGCTGATCGAGAACGCCACGCTGATCTTCGTCGCCATTGCCATCAGCACCATCCTCGCCTGGTACAGCGGCAAGCGCGTGGCAATGACTGCAATGCCGCAGATGGTCGCGCTGTACAACGGCATGGGCGGCGGTTCGGCCGCGGCGATCGGCGCCAGCGCTCTGCTCGGCTTCGCGGCCATTGCCAACGCGCCGCGCTTCGTTCCGTCCATGCCGCAGGTGAATCACTCGCAGATGATTCTCGCCGTGATCGGCGCGCTGATCGGTTCGATCTCGTTCACCGGTTCCATGATCGCGTTCGCCAAGCTGCAAGGCTGGATGGACAAGACCTTCCGTTTCACTGGCCAGCAGGCGGTCAACGGCTTGTGCTTCCTCGCCGCGGTCGTGCTCGGCGCGATGGTGGTGCTGCATCCGCAGACCCAGACCATCGTGCTGTTCTTCGCCGCCGCATTGCTGTTCGGGATTTTGATGACGTTACCGATCGGCGGCGCCGACATGCCCGTCGTGATTTCGCTGTACAACGCGTTCACCGGTCTCGCCGTCGGCTTCGAGGGCTACGTGCAGGGCAACATCGCCTTGATCATCGCCGGTATCGTGGTTGGTGCGGCGGGCACGCTGCTGACCCGGCTCATGGCGAAAGCGATGAATCGCTCGATCAGCAATGTACTGTTCTCGAATTTCGGTTCCGGCGGCGGCGCCGCGCAGGAAATTTCCGGCTCGCTCAAACCCATCGAGGCCGATGATGCGGCGTCCTTGTTGTACCTTGCCGAGAAGATCATCATCGTGCCCGGCTATGGCATGGCTGTCGCGCAGGCACAACACAAAATCTGGGAATTGAGCCAGAACCTGATCAAGCGCGACAAGGACGTGAAGTTCGCCATCCATCCAGTCGCCGGGCGCATGCCCGGCCACATGAACGTGCTGCTCGCCGAGGCCGGCGTGCCCTACGATTTGATCGCGGACATGGACGACATCAATCCGGAATTCCCGAACTGCGACGTCGCCATCGTCATCGGCGCGAACGACGTCGTAAATCCCGTCGCCAAGACCGACAAGTCATCGCCGATCTACGGCATGCCAATTCTGGATGTCGCCAAGGCCAAGCAGATCATCGTGATCAAGCGCGGCAAGGGTACGGGTTTCGCCGGCATCGAGAACGCGCTGTTCTATCAGGACAACTGCCGCATGCTCTACGCCGATGGTCAGGCCGCGGCCAGCGGCCTGATCGCCGGATTGAAGGCGGTGGATGGGGGCGGGGGGCATTGATTGCCATACTACGCCACACGTAGTACGATTGACGCGTGATCAAATCTTGGGCGAACAGCGCGACGCGGAAATTCGCCAACGAGGGCAAGTCGCGGTTTCGTGGCATGGATGTCGAATCCGCAATGGAAATGCTGGCGGTACTCGACGCGGCTTCCGCTCTGGCCGATCTAAGCCCTTTGCAATCGGTCGGTCTGCACAAATTGACCGGCAATCGCAAAGGACAGTGGGCGATGACGATCAGCGGCCCGTGGCGTCTGTGTTTTCGGTTTGCCGACGGCGACGCCTGGGATGTCGAGATCGTCGATTATCATTGAGGTGCATCCATGATCAGCGTTCATCCCGGCCGAATCCTGAAGCGCGAATTGATGGCGCGCGAGTTGTCCGCGAATCGTCTTGCGATTGCGCTGCGCCTGCCCTCCGGACGCATCACCGAAATCCTGAATGGCAAGCGCGGCATCTCTCCGGATACGGCGTTGCGGCTCGGTCGTTACTTCGGCAACAGTCCGCGCTTCTGGCTGAATTTGCAAACCGCATTCGATCTGGCGGAAGAAAGCCGCCGGGTTGGCGCGCGCATCACGGCGGAAGTCATTCCTGCCGAGGCAGCCTGAGTGTCCTCGAGTTTCGCGTCATCCACGCCGCTACCGCGCAGGCCAGCAACAGCCACACTAAATCCCAAGCGCCAAGATTTGCGCTCGCCGCCTGCAACGCCAGCCCCCAATCCATCTTGAACAACGTGTTGCGCAGCGCGAATCCGAGTATCTGTGCCACGCGCACGGCGGCGAACAGGTATTGCGCGTAAACGAAGGCGATCAGCACGGCGGATGTCGCGCAGATCGCGCTGCGCGTACCGCGAAATCCCAGCCAACGAAAATACAATCCGATCGCGGCGGCGAGCGGAACGATGAGGAATTCCGCGCCGCGGGTTAGCCCTAGCGCGAGTAGACACCACAGTGCGCCGGCGGCGAGTCCCGCGATCGCGGTGGTGGCGAGGCAGGAAAATAATCCCGGTATCTGTCGGCGTTGTGCTGAATCCATCCGTGGATGCTACGGCATGCGGCAGCTTCGTGTCAGCCTCGCGGCGTGTGCAACTGGAAATCCAGGTGCGTGCGCACGGTCGGCCATTCGCCGGCGATGATGCTGTACACGCAGGTGTCGCGCAGGTTGCCGTCGGCGCCGCGACGATGATTGCGCAGGATGCCGTCGAGTTTGGCGCCGAGGCGCTCGATCGCCGTGCGGCTGGCGCGGTTGAAGAAGTGCGTTCGGAACTCGACCGCGATGCAATCCAGTTCCTCGAACGCGTGCGCGAGCAGCAGGCGCTTGGCCTCGGTGTTGATGCCGGTACGCTGCGCGCTGGCCGCGTACCAGGTATGGCCGATTTCCACGCGCCGGTTTTCCGCATCG
>DATJIL010000221.1:0-8468 GCA_035493385.1 Rudaea sp. | reverse complement strand
ATGGCGACATCCGAGAGCAGCTCGAACGCGGCCGAGAAGCGCGACAGATGCTGGTAGTAGCGCACGGTGTCCTCGGTGCGCGGCGCGGAGGCGAGGCGGCTGCCGGTCCAGGCCAGCAGTTTCGCACGCGTCGCATTGCGGAACAGCAGGTTCACGTGGCCGAAGATCGCCTTGTCGAATTGCTTCAGGTTCTTTTCGGCGATCGCATTGATCTCGTGCTGCACGAACGGATGGCAGCGGATCGCACCCTGTCCGTAGATGATCATCGAGCGCGTGAGGATATTCGCGCCTTCGACCGTAATACCAATGGGCACAGCGTCCCAGGTGCGCGCAAGCGGATTGCGCGGGCCTTTCTGGATCGCCGCGCCGGCGCGGATGTCCATCGCGTCGGTGACGACTTCGCGCATGCCTTCGGTGAGATAGGCCTTCGCGATCGCCGAGAGCACGGCGGGTTTTTCGCCGGCATCGAGAGCGCCGCAGGTGAGCGTGCGCGTGGCCGTCATGTAGTACGTCTTGCCGGCGATGCGCGCGAGCGGCTCCTCGATGCCCTCGAAGCGGCCGATCGGCGTGTCGAATTGCTCGCGCACGGTGGCGTAGGCGCCGGAAATGCGCGTCATCATCTGCGCCGCGCCGACGCTGAGCGCGGGCAGCGAGATCGAGCGTCCCGCGGCGAGGCTTTCCATCAGCATGCGCCAGCCGTGGCCGATGCCCTCGCGCCCGCCGATGATGCAATCCAGCGGCGCGAACACGTCCTTGCCCACGATCGGCCCGTTCATGAACGGCACGCCCATCGGGTCGTGGCGCTGGCCGATCTCGATGCCGGGCAGGTGCGCTTCGATCAACGCGCAAGTGATGCCCAGGTCTTCATTGTCGCCAAGCAGGTGATCCGGATCCTGGATGCGAAACGCCAGGCCGACCAGCGTGGCGACCGGCGCGAGCGTGATGTAGCGCTTCTTCCAGTTCAGCCGCAGGCCAAGCACTTCCTTGCCATCGACGATGCGCTTCTCGACGACGCCGGTGGATTGCGTGGCCGCGGCGTCGGAGCCGGCTTCAGGCCCGGTCAGACCGAAGCAGGGCACGTCCTCGCCGCGCGCCAGGCGCGGCAGGTAGTACTTCTTCTGTTCCTCGGTACCGTAATGCAGCAGAAGTTCGCCCGGACCGAGCGAATTCGGCACCATCACCGTGACCGCTGCCGTCACCGAGCGCGAGGAAATCTTCGTGACCACGCGCGAATGCGCGATGGCCGAAAAGCCGTGCCCGCCGTATTCCTTCGGGATGATCATGCCGAAGAAGCGGTTCGTTTTCAGGAACGCCCAGATGTTCGTCGGCAGGTCGCGCTGTTGGTTGATCTGCCAGTCGTCGAGCTTCGCGCAAAGTTCCTGTACGGGACCATCCATGAAGGCCTGCTCCTCGGCGGTCAATTTCTGCGGCACGAAGTCGAGCAGCTTCTGCCACTGTGGACGGCCGGAAAACAATTCCGCGTCCCACCACACAGTGCCGGCATCCAGCGCGATGCGTTCGGTTTCGCCCAGGCGCGGCAGCACCGGCGCCATCAGCTTCATGGCGAAGCGCGAGACGATCTGTCGGCGCAGGAGCGGGACGCCGAAGATCGCCGCCAGCACGATCAGCACGATGACCGTGCCTTCGAACAGCAACGGCGAGGCGACGCCGGCGAGGCGCCAGCCGATCAGCCAGATCGCCGCAGCGCCGGTCCAGGCAAAGAATCCGTAGCCGAGGAACAACAGCGTGCTGAGCAGGATCAGCGCGAGGACGAGCGTGAGGAGCATGGGCGCACCGCGTTTGAGCCGGTCGGGCCCCTATCATCCGCCGTGGACGCGAAAAAGCAAAACTATTGCGGCTGCTGCTTCAAATCCGAAGTATTCCAGTTGAACTGCAGATACAGCACGCTGGCGTTGCCGGACGCATCGAAGCGCACGCGACATTCGTAGGATTGCTTGTCTTCGCTGGGCAAGCCCTTGTCGAGCACGACGCTAGACGTGAGCAGCAGCGTGCCGGCGGACTCCTGTTTGGCGTGCGCGGCCAGGTCCTTCAGATCGAGCGTGAAGTTGCGCCCGTTCATGCGTTTGCCGATTTCGCTGTTGCACGCTGCCGCCGCCTGGTCATTGCGTCCGCCGCCGCAACCGGCGATGACGAGACCGATGCCGAGCATGACGCCGATGCCGATGCGCATATCACCCTCCCGTGTGTGCGCCGTGCGGAAAGCTCCGCCGGTCGCATGGCTTTCGACGCATGTTACATCTCGCGGACGCCGGCGCAAGCCATGGCGGTGGCGAATTTGATGCAAATCAACGCCTGAGCAGTGCGGCTTGCGCCTGGATCGCGATCGCGACGGTCCAGCGTGCGTACATCGCCGCGGAAGGATGCAGGCCGTCCGCGGCCAGCATGTCGGCAGCGCCGCCACGGTCGCGGGAGATCGCCGTCACGTCGGCGTAATGGACGCGCAGGGTCGTGGCAATTGCAGCCGCTGCCGCGTTGAAGGCATCGATTTCGCGTGCGATACGGGCAAGATCGCGCCCGCTTTCGGCGCCGAAGCGGGTGACGCCCCAATCCGGAATGGAAACAACGACGACGCGCCGCGCATCGCCGCCGGCCAGTGCGATCGCGCGTTCCAGCAGCTTGCGGAATTCGGCGCGGTAGTTGTCGACATCGCGCCCGCGGTACTGATTGTTGACCCCGATCAGCAGGGTGACCAGGGCGTAGGGCGGATGGAACGCGTGCGCGTCCATCGCCGCGGACAGCTCGTCCGTGGTCCAGCCGGTGCGCGCGACGATTTCAGGTTCCGCGATCGCGACGCCTCGCGCACGCAGCGCGGCGGCGAGCTGGTGCGGCCAGTTTTGGTCCGCCGCGACGCCTTCGCCGATGGTGTAGGAATCGCCGAGGGCGAGGAAGCGCGGCGCTGGATTCGCGGTTCCCGCGGCCAGCGCGACGCCGGCGGCGAGGCTAAGCCACATGCCGCCGGCTCGATGCCGCCATGCGTTCCAGGCAGTTTTCGATGCGCGCGAATACCTCGCGCAACTGTGCCGGCGGCGGCAACAGCGTGGCGCGGAAGTGGTTCGGTTCGACGATGTTGAAACCGCGGCCGGGTACGATCAGCACGTTTTCGGTTTCAAGCAGTTGCAGCGCGAACGCATGGTCGTCGAAATCCGGGAACGCGTCGCCGCGCACGGATGGAAACGCATACAGCGCGCCGCGCGGTGCGAAGATGTCCAGGAATTCGCTTTGCGCACAATGTTCCACGACGGCGCGGCGCGCTTCATGCAGACGTCCGCCGGGTGCGGTCAGTGCCGAGATCGTGTCCGGTCCGTTCAGCGCCGGCGCGATCGCCCACTGTCCCGGCACGTTCGCGCACAGGCGCAGGCTGGCGAGCAGGTCCAGCGCCTGATGGATATCGGTCAACGCTTGCCGCGCGCCGGAAAGACTGACCCAGCCCACGCGCCAGCCGCAGGCGCGGTGCACTTTCGACAATCCGCCGAACGTGAGCGTCGGCACCTCGCCGGCGAGCGGCGCGAGCGGCACGCAGCGCGCGTCTTCGTAAACGATGTCGTCGTAGATTTCGTCGCTGAGCAACACGAGGCGATGACGCTGTGCGATGTGTACCAGCCCGGCGAGCAGCTCTTGCGGGTACACCGCGCCGGTCGGGTTGTTCGGATTGATCACGACGAGGGCGCGCGTGCGCGGCGTAATCAGGGCCTCGATCTCGTCGGGATCGGGAAGATGTCCGCGCGCGGCCGGACAGGCGTAGTAGCGCGCACTGCCGCCGTTGAGCGCGACCGCGGCGCTCCACAGTGGATAGTCCGGACTCGGCAGCAGGACTTCGTCGCCGGCATCGAGCAGGGCGCGCAGGCTCATGTCGATGAGTTCGCTGACGCCGTTGCCGACGAAGACGTTCGTGGCGGACGCATCATGCGCGCCGCGTGCGAGCTCCCGCACGGCGATCGCTTCGCGCGCGGGCAGCAATCCTTGCTGCGGGCAGTAGGCCTCGCTGTCGGCCACATGTTCGGCAACGGCGCGGCGCAGGTGTTCGGGCGCGGCGAAACCGAAGCGTCCGGGGTTGCCGATGTTCAGATGCACGATGTCGCGCCCGGCGGATTCGAGTTCGCGCGCGCGCCGCGACAGCTCGCCGCGGATGTCGTAACGCACTTGTGCCAAGCGCGGATTGGCGCGGACCGGCGGGTGGGGCAGGGGCACGGACATGATCGGGACAAGAAATTGTTGTAACGCAGCATGCTAACGCAATCACCCGTGAATTCAAGGAATACGCGCGGGGGCAGGCTAAAATGGCGGCATGCCATCGACTGACGAACTCGCCCGCCTCAAAGCCATCGGCTGGCGCGGCGACGCCGCGGATGTGCCGGCCGGAAAGCGCCTGGCGCGCGTCATCGCCCAGCATCGCAACGGTTACCGCGTGCACGACGGCAGCACGGAATTCGCCGCGCAACCGGCGCCGCGCTTCCTGCGCCGCGACGTCGATCCGGCCGAGCGCCCGGCGGTTGGGGATTTCGTCGTGCTCGGCGCCACCACGGCGCCGATCATCGAAGAAATCCTGCCGCGGCGCAGCCTGCTCGAACGTGCTGCCGCGGGCGAACGCCATCGTCGCCAGGTCATCGCCGCGAATGTCGATACCGTGTTCGTGTTGATGGGCCTGGACGGCGACTTCAATCCGCGCCGCATCGAACGCTACCTCGTGCTGATCGAAGGCAGCGGCGCGCGGCCTGTCGTCGTACTGACGAAAATCGACAAAGTGGAAAAGGTCACATCCGCCGCGCTGCGCGCGGAGTTGCACGCAGCGATCCCGCAGGTGGAAACGCTGGCCATCAACGCCAAGGACGCGACGAGTGTCGCCGCGCTGCTGAAGTTCCTGCAACCCGGCGACAGCGCCGTGCTGGTCGGCTCGTCCGGCGCCGGCAAATCGACGCTGACCAATACCCTGCTTGGCGTCGAGCGTCACGCCACCGCGTCCGTGCGCGGCCACGACAGCCGCGGCCGCCACACCACCACGCACCGCGCATTGGTACAATTGCCCAGCGGCGGCTGCTTGATCGACACGCCGGGCATGCGCGAGATCAAGTTCACCGGCGACGAGGAACTCGGCGCGGCGGCGAATTTTTCCGACATCGAGACGCTGGCGCTGGACTGCCGCTTCGGCGACTGCGGCCACGGTAACGAACCCGGTTGCGCGGTGCGTGCGGCGCTGGAATCCGGCGACCTCGACCCGGCGCGCTGGCAGGCCTGGCTGAAATTGCGCGATGAGCTCGCCGCGGCCGGCGACGCGCTCGAAGCACAGCTCAAGCGAAAAGGCGCCGCGCGCGTGGCGAACAAGGCGCTGGGCAAACGCCTGGCGGAAAAATACGGGCGCCGTTAAGACTGGCTGCCGCCGACGCCATGCGCCGGACTGAAAGGCAACAGGCGAACCACGGCTGGAGTTTTGTCTTGAACGATTCACCGACGCAACCTGCATCCGCCAAGGCGCGGCTTTCGAGCCTGACGCCGGCGGCGCAGCGCCTGGCGCAAGCCGGCGTGGAAGCGCTGCGCCAGCAGCGTCCAGACGTGGCCGAGCGCGACCTGCGTACGGCGTTGGTGCAGGCGCCTGCGCATCCGGAAGTCGAGCGCCTGCTCGCGCTCGCCTTGCGTGCGCAGGGCAAGAATGCCGAGGCACTTGAACTGTTGCGCCAGGCCGCGCAACGCTGGCCCGCGGACGTGCTGGTGCAAAACGGCCTGGGTACCGCGCTGGACGCCTGCGGCGAACGGGAGGCCGCGATCGCCGCTTTCCGCCGCGCCTGCGCACTGGCTCCGCAAGCGGCGCCGTTGTGGGCGAACCTGGGCAAAACCTTGTGCGATTACGGTCTGTTCGAAGAGGCGGTGCCGGCGTTGGAACGCGTTGCCGCGATGACCGATCACGCGGCGAGCAAGATCCGCCTGGCCCACGCGTTGCGCGCGCTGGGACGCATCGACGATGCCGAACGCCTGTTGCGCGCGATGCTCGAACGCGATCCGGCGGACAGCGAGGTCTGGCTGGCTCTGGCCGGCTTGAAAACCCGGCCCTTGGGCGTGGACGATATCGCCGCCGTCGAAGCACTGCTGCGCCGGCCGAACCTGAAACCGGGCGAGCGCATCTCGCTGCAATTCACCCTGGCCAAGGCGTACGACGACCACGGCCGCTATGCGGACGCGTTTGCGCAATACACGCAAGGCAATGCGGGCACCCGGCAACTGCATCCTTGGCAGGCCGCCTATTTCAGCCGCTTCGTCGACGACGTCATCCGGATCTTTGCGCAGCCCACTGCCGGCGCGCCCGCCGGCCTGGGCGAAGAAGTAATTTTCATCGTCAGCCTGCCGCGGTCCGGATCGAGCCTGACCGAACAGATCCTTGCTTCGCATCCGCTGATCGACGGTGGCGGCGAACTCGATGCCACCACGACCGTGATCGAAGCCGAATCGACGCGACGGCAGAAACCCTTTCCACTCTGGGTGCCGGAGGCCACGCCTGCCGACTGGCAGCGCATGGGCCGTCACTATCTTGATGTCACGCAACGCTGGCGGCGCCCGGGCATGCGCTTCACCGACAAGCTGCCGGGCAACTGGTCGCGGGTGGGACTGATCATGGCGATGCTGCCCGGCGCGCGCGTGATCGATTGCCGGCGCGATCCGGTGGAATCGTGTTTTTCCTGTTTTCGCACCCTGTTCAGCCAGGCCAACCAGCCGTTCAGCTACGACCTCGGCGACATTGCCGCGTATTGGCGCGATTACGACCGCGCCAGCCGGCATTGGCAGACGTTGTATCCGGCGCGCTACCGCGTGCAGCAGTACGAAACCCTCGTTGCCGAACCGGAACCGCAGATCCGGCAGTTGCTGGATTTTTGCGGCGTGCCGTTCGATCCCGCCTGCCTGCGCCATCACGAGACCGCGCGCAGCGTGCGCACCGCGAGCGCCGCGCAGGTGCGCGAGCCGATCCGCCGCGACACGGCGCGTGCGGACAAGTACGGTGCCCTGCTCGATCCATTGCGCACCGCGCTCGGCTTGTCGGCGTTCGCGGCGCCGTTGCGCGGATGATTCCCGCCAGGGAACACGGAGAAACGATCGCGATGCTCACGAAACAACAACGCCACGCCGGCCTGTCCGCCGACCTGGTCCAACGTGCGAGCGGCATCGAACAGGCGTTGGAGCAAGGGCGCGTGGGCGAGGCCGAGCGCGCAGCCATCGCGGCATTGGCGTTGGCGCCGCGGCATCCGGAGATATTGCGCCTGTTTGGCATGATCCAGTTCCAGCGTGGCCAGTTCGGCGCCGCCGTCGATACGTTGTCGCAGGCACTCGCGCAGCGTGCAGACGATCCGCTGATCTACAACGCGCTGGGCGGCGCCTTCGAGCGGATCGGCGATGCCGGACGCTCTCGAGAGGCGCTACGCCGTGCCTGTGAGTTGGGCCCGGACCTGGTGCCGTGCTGGTTCAACTACGCGCGGCGCCTTTTTTCCGACGGCGATGGCGAAGCTGTGATTCCGGTGCTGCAACATGTCGTCTCATTGCAGCCAGAGCACGTGAATGCCCGCAGCATGCTCGCCAATATCCTGCGCACCGAAGGCCGCTTCGCAGAAGCCGAGACGCAGTTGCGCGGTATCGTCGAGGCCGCCCCGACCCGCGCCGGATCGGCCTGGTGGGGGTTGGCCATGCTCAAGCCGATGCCGCTGACGCCGCGCGACATTGCGACCATGCAGCGCGTCCTGAAGCGCACCGACCTTGCCGAGAGCGATCGCATCGCAACGGGCTTCGCGCTGGCGATGGCGCAGGAGCATGTCGGCGACTATGCTGCCGCGTTCGCGCAGATGCGCCGCGGCCATGCGCTCGCCGCGCGTACGGAAAAATACAACTCCACCGAATTCGCTCGACACCTGGACGATATCCTCGCCGCCTTCGCCACGCCGGCGGCGGGAGCCGACGCGGCGCAGGGCAGCGAAACCATTTTCATCGCCAGCCTGCCGCGTTCGGGCTCGACCCTGACAGAGCAGATCCTCGCCTCGCATTCGCAGGTGGAAGGCACTAGCGAACTGCACGATCTCGGCGAGGTCCTGATGGGCGAGTGCGACCGCTTGCAACGGCCATTTACCGAGTGGGCAACCTCACACACGCCGGAACAATGGCGCACGCTCGGACAAACGTACCTGGAACGCACGCGGCGCTGGCGGCAGCGGCGCCCACGCTTCTCCGACAAGATGCCGGCCAATTGGATGTATGTCGGCGCGATCCTGGCGATGCTGCCGCAGGCGCGCGTGGTGGTCTGCCGGCGCGATCTGCTGGAAACCTGCCTGGGCTGCTACCGCTACATCTTCACCCAGCATCCCTACACCCATGATTTCGACGACCTGGCCAGCCATTGGCGCGCGTTCGACCGCGCGACCCGGCATTGGCAGGCGCTGTATCCCGATCGCGTGTATGTGCAGGAATACGAAACCCTC
>DATJIL010000220.1:0-24107 GCA_035493385.1 Rudaea sp. | reverse complement strand
ACGTGCACGCTGCCGATCTTCTCGCCAATGCTGGCAAGCTGCACATAGACATCTCGCCAGTGCGCGGCATCGAGGATTCCCGAGCCCAGGTGCGCGTGCAGTCCGGCGATGCGCACGTCGTGACGCGTGGCGAGGCACTGGAACTCGGGCAATTCGTCCAGCGCCAGTCCAAACTTGGATTTGGCGCCGCCGGTCTTGACCTTGTCGTGGTGGCCACGGCCACTGCCGAGATCGAGGCGCAGGAAAATCTCACGGCCGGAGAAATCCGCGCCCCATTGCGCCAACGGGTGCAGGTTGTCGAGCGTGAGCGGAATCTTGCGCGCGAGCGCGTCGGTATATTCGACATGCGGCGCGAAGTTGGGCGTAAACAGAAGCGCAGCACCTGAAACCTGCATGGCACGTTCCAACTCGCCTGGCGACACGCATTCCAGACCGAAACCCTGTGCCGCGATTTCACGCAGCAAGGCCGGATGCGCATTCGCCTTGATCGCATAGAACCAGCGATCCACGCACGGCACTCCTGCGCGCAGCGCCCGCGCGCGTTCACGCACCGTCGCCGGATCGTAGACGTAGCGCGGCGTGCCCGTCTGCGCCAGTCGCAGCAGTTCGACGCGGCGCGCCCGCCACCATGCCGCGGCCTGCGCGCCTTGTGCCTGCCGGTACAACTCGCGCCAGCTCGGGCCGAAGACCGATCGGTCCTCCACGCGCATCGCCTCGGCCTTGATCAGCAGCGCATGCAGGGCCGGCACCATGTCGGCGGCGATGTCCTCGTCGACGACGAAGGTAAGATTGAGGTTGTTCGAGGACTGCGAAATCAGGTGCACGCGTTGCGGGCCGAATTCGGCAAGCACGCCGGAGAGCTTGTGCAGCATCGAGCGCATACCGCGACCGACCAGCGTGATCGCCGCGCACGGCGCGATGACTTTCACGCGACAGACTTTCGCCAGGTCCGCGCACAACGCGGAAAGTACGTCGGAATTCACCAGATTTTCGGTCGGATCGAGCGAGACGGTGACGTTCGTTTCCGAGGTGCCGACCAGGTCCACCGACAGGCCGTGGCGCTTGAAATGCTCGAACACGTCGGCGAGGAAGCCGACCTGCTGCCACATGCCGATGGATTCCATCGCGATCAGGGTGATGCCGCCGCGCGAGCTGATGGCCTTGACGCTGGGTGCGGCATCCGCCGCGATCGTGCCGACCTCAGTACCTGCGAGGTCCGGGAAATTCGTGTCCTTGATCGCGAGCGGCACGCGCGCTTCGCGCACCGGGTTGATGCAACGCGGATGCAGCACCTTGGCGCCGGTGGTGGCAATTTCCTGCGCTTCTTCGTAATCGAGCCGGGCGAGCAGGCGTGCGTTCGGCACCTGGCGCGGATTCGCGCTGAACATGCCCGCCACATCCGTCCAGATTTCCACTTTTTCGCATTTCAGCAAGGCGCCGAAGTAGCTTGCCGAGGTATCCGAGCCGCCACGGCCGAGGATCACAGTCTCGCCCTGCGGATTGCGCGCCATGAACCCTTGCGTGACGAAAAGGGATCCGCGCGCGGCGAGGCCGTGCGCGAACGCCGCGTCCGGCGCGGTCGGCACCGAGGCCGAGAGATAACGCGCCCACGCGTTCTGGTTCGGCATGGGCTGGGCCAGCAGATGTGCGCGCGCGTCCAGCCAATGCGCCGGCAGATCCTGCCGGTTCAGATACGCCACGCCCAGCGTCGATGACAACTGCTCGCCGAGCGCCAGCACTTCGGCCTGCCACGGCAAACCGCCACCGTCGGCGCGCACGTTCGCGGCCAGCGCGTCGAGACGCTCGAGCCAGTACTGCATCGGCACGCGATCGGTCAGCTCCAGTTCCGCGAACATCGCCTCATGGCGTGCGCGGATTTCATCGCAGATGGCGGCACGTTTGGCGGCATCGGCTTGCGCCTCGCCCAACGCCTTTAGCTTGTCGGTGATGCCGGACAGCGCGGACACCACGATCAGCACGTTCCTGCCGCGCTGGCGCCACGCGCGCGCGATGGCGGCGATCTTGTCCCAGCGCTCGCGCGTGGACACGCTGGTGCCGCCGAACTTGAGCACGATCCACGGCGCGTGCGGATCGGGCGCGGACTCGGCAGCGGCAGGGATCATTGGGCGGACTTCAGCGCGGAAGCGGAGCCGTCATTGTCCTTGTGCGGCGCAAAAAAACAAGTAAAGAATGGGACTATCCGATGTCGGTTCGATGACGAAGCCGGATGCAGCGGCCAACGCGATTTTTCCGCTATCATCCGCCAGCCGTCGTATGTGTCAATCGCGGTCGGGTTGGATTCATGCCACGGCCTGACGGCAATGGGGTAATTTTTTCGCCGGGCTTCCCGAGCCACAAGACAATTGGAGCGCACATGTCCCGTACTCTCTTCGTGAAATCGCTGTCGATACTGGCCGGCAGTGTGTTCGCTGTCGCCGTCGCATTCGCCCAGAACATCACCACATCCGGCATCAACGGTCGCGTACTCGACGCCGCAGGCCAGCCCGTCGCGGGCGCCACGGTGGTCATCAGGCACCGCCCGACCGGCACGGTTGTGGAGACGACCACGGATGCTGCGGGTCGCTATTCCGCACAGGGTCTGCGCGTAGGCGGCCCATTCGACGTGCGCGCGGACAAGGACGGGGCACCCGTTGCCGAGCAGGACAACATCTATTTGCAGCTCGGCCAGCCGTCGTCGATCAACCTTGCGGCAGCAGCAAAAACGCTTGAATCCATTACTGTCAACGCATCGGCGTTCGCATTGACGTTCGCCTCCGACAACAAGGGCTTGTCGACGAACATTTCGCAGCGCCAACTGCAGGCCACGCCGACGGGCAACCGCTCGATGGACGACGTGCTGCGACTGGATCCGCGCGTGACGGTCATGGACCAGGGCATCGGCTCTGTATCTGCAAACGGCCAGAACAATCGCTACAACAACATCGCTGTCGATGGCGTGAGCCAAGGCGATCCGTTCGGGCTCAACGCGAACGGCTTGCCCTACCAGAAATCACCGATCTCGCCGGAATCGATCGCGGAGTACAACATCGCCACGGCGAACTACGATGTCGTATCCGACTCGATCGGTGCTGACGTCAATGCCGTGACCAAATCCGGCACGAACGAATTCCATGGCGACGCTTACTATTCCTATCGCAACGCCAAACACCTGGTCGGTGATGCTGGCTGGTTGAACAGCGGCGTGCCCGGCAACAAGTACAACGGCTACCACCTGGACTGGACCGGCGGCTTCAACCTTGGCGGCCCGATCATCAAGGACACGTTGTTCTTCTTCATCGCCGCCGAACACGAACGCACGACCGGAATCGGTGCGGATTCGGTAAATGGCCTCGACTACAGTCTGGGCAGCGGATCCTCGACGAGCAACAAGATTTCCCCGGGCGATGTGCAGAAGGTCATCGACGCGGCGACCGCACTGGGCCTGCACCCGGGCGTGTTCGGCGCCGGAGCGGGCGGCCTGACCTACGATGACAAGCGTTACCTTGCCAAGCTCGACTGGAATATCGCGAGCGGCCACCGCGCCAACTTCACCTACCAACGCACCCAGGAGCAGTTGCCGGCGGTTGGCGGCAATTCCACCAATAGCGTCGGCTTGTCCAGCTACACGTACACGAAGGCGATCAAGACCGACAACTTTGTCGCCAGTATCTTCGACGACTGGTCCGATCAGTTCTCCACCGAAGCGAAAATCGGCTATCAGAAGTACTCGCAAATCACGACCGCACCCTGGCAGCAGCCGGCGATTGCCGTGAATCTGTCGCCCACCGGCAATGGACCGACCATCAATCTCGGCGAGGAGCAATTCCGCCACTACAACCGCATCAACACGAAGAAAACCAGCCTGTTCTTCGCCGGCACGTACACGGTGGGAGATCACGCGATCAAGGCCGGCTTCGACTACACCAGCACCGACATCTACAACCTCTTCGGTCGCACCGAATTCGGACAATACACGTTCTGGGGCATCGACAATTTTGCCAATGGCATTTACAACAGCTACAACCTGTTGCATCCGGCGCCGGGCTATGCGCTCGCCGACATCGCTGCCAACTGGACCTATTCCCAGCTCAACCCTTTCATCCAGGATACCTGGCAAGCCACGGAAAATCTGTCGCTGCAATATGGATTGCGCGTGGCGATCCCGGGTTCCGACGGCAAATTGCCACTCAATCCAAAGTTCCAGCAGGCGTTCGGTTACCCGAACAATTACACGGTGGGCTCGCATAACCGCGTGCTCGAACCGCGCGTTTCGTTCAACTACAACTTCGACAGCAGCTACAAGACGCAACTGCGCGGTGGTGTCGGCATATTCCAGTCGGCGCCGCCGGCCGTGTGGCTATCGAACCCGTACGCGAACAACGGCGTGACGCTGGCGTCCTACACGTCGTTCGATCCGTCGAAGGCTCCATTCAGCCCAGATCCGTTCAATCAGAATATTCCGAGCAGCGGCCCGCCGCCGTTCGCGGTGGACACCATTTCGAAGGATTTCAAACTGCCCAACTCGTTGAAGTTCAGCCTTGCCCTGGATCGCGAACTGCCGTGGTGGGGGCTGATCGCCAGCGCCGAATACGTGCATGTCAACGTGATCGACGGCATCCTGTACCAGGCGATCAACTTCGGCGCACCGACCGGTCTTTTGCCCGACGGTCGCGAACAATTCTGGAAAACGCCGGGTGAAGCGCCAAAGTCCTCCGACGCGCTGGCCAACCAGAACCGCGCGTTCAGCACGCAGTCGACGCTGCTGACGAACACGCATAACGGCAAATCCGATACGTTCACGCTCGGCGTCAACAAGCCATTCAGCAGCAGCCTCTCGGGTGGGGCGAGCGTCACCTTCTCGCACGCGACCGACGTCGACCCGGGGCTGGACACGATTGCCTACAGCGGCTACCAGCGCAACGCGCGCGTGAATCCGAACGCGGACTTCCCCGGCACGTCGAACTACAACGTTCCGCGCAGCGTCAAATTGTCGCTGACCTGGCAGCACAATTTCCTCGACAACCTGCGCAGTCAGGCATCGGTGTTCTACAGCGGCCGCACCGGCAATCCGTATACGTGGACGTTCAGCAACGATGCGAACGGCGACAGCATCTCGGGTTTCGATCCCGCTTACATTCCGACCGCGAACGACCCCAAGGTGGCATTCGCTGCCGGCACGTCGGCTTCGGTCATCCAGCAGTTCGAAGACTTTCTCGCACACGACAAATACTTGAGCGGTCATCGCGGCATGATCGCCGGTCGCAACAGTTCGCATCTGGCGTGGGCGAACCAGCTCGACCTCAGTTTTGCGCAGGAAATTCCTGGCCTGTGGGGCAAGGGGGAGATTCGCTTCGATATCTTCAATTTCCTCAATCTGCTCAACAACAAATGGGGTGAACAGCAGGTTGCCGGGCTGTACAACACCCGCAACCTGGTCGGTTACGGTGGCGTGAACGCGAACGGCCAGTACGTCTATTCGCTGCCGACCGACAAGAACGGCAACTATCAACCGCAGGCGTTGGCTTTCTACGATGGCGGCTTCTACGATCCCAGCCGCGTGGTTTCGCGCTGGTCGGTCATGGTGACGCTGCGCTACAAGTTTTGAACGCACGCAATAGCAATCCGGAAACGGCGCCGCATTGGCGCCGTTTTCATTTCAGTCCTCGGCGCCGTTCCACGTCTCCGCGAGCGAAAGTTCGCCATTAATGCGAAAATCCGGGTGAGGAGATCGCGTTCATGCCCGACAATCCCTTCCGCCGCACCAAGCCCCAACCCGTACCGCCTGTTGCCGCCAGCGCCGGCGAAAAGACCGTTCCGCTCACCGTCAACGGCAAGGCTTTCTTCCACAACGGCGATCCGGACATGCCGCTGCTGTGGTACCTGCGCGACGTGCTGCGCCTGACCGGCGCCAAGTATGGCTGCGGCATCGGCGCCTGCGGCGCCTGCACGGTACTGATCGACGGCAAGGCCGAGCACGCCTGCATGCTGCCGGTGAAGGCGCTCGCGCACCGCGACATCGTCACCATCGAGGGTCTGGCCGGCAAGGACGCGCTGCATCCGCTGCAGGAAGCCTGGATCGCCGAGGACGCGATCGGCTGCGGCTACTGCCAGACTGGTCAGATCATGGCGGCGGCGGCGCTGCTCAAGCGCAAGCCGCATCCCGACGATGCGGACATCGACGCGATTCCGAACCTGTGCCGCTGCGGCACCTATCCGCGCATCCGCGCGGCTATCGTTCGTGCCGCGACAGCGCCCAGCGAGGCGAAGAAATGAGTTTCGATGCTTCGCGGCGCCGGTTTCTTGTCGTCGGCGCGGGCACGGCCGGCGCCCTGCTGGTCGGCTGGCGTGCACAGGCCCAGGACGATCTGCCGTATCTGGGCGCGCGCTTCCAGGCCCAGCAACTCACCGATTTCGTGCGCATCGAGGCCGACGGGACCGTCGTGATCGGCGCGCGCGGCTGCGAAGTCGGCCAGGGCGTGAAAACCGATTTGCCCTTGCTCATCGCCGAAGAACTCGACGCAGACTGGAACCGCGTGCGCGTGGAACAACTGCCCTACGGCTACCTCGAGACCGACAGTGGACCCGGCAACCGTTACGGCAACCAGGGTGCGGGCGGCGACGCTGGCCCGGCAGCATGGAAGCAACTGCGCCAGGCCGGCGCGGTGGCCCGCGCGCTGCTCGTACAGGCCGCCGCGCAGCAGTGGAATCTCGATGCCACGACGCTGCGTACCGAGGCCGGTTTCGTGATCACCGCGGATGGCCGCAAACTCGCCTACGGTGAGCTTGCCGCGAGCGCGGCGACGCTGGACGCACCGGTGAATCCGCCGCCGCTCAAGGATCCGTCGCAGTTCCGCATCATCGGCAAGCCGGCACGCAGCGTGGACGCGCGCGAAGTCGTGCTCGGGCGCACCGAGTACGGCATCGACAGCTACCTCGGCAACGCACTGGTTGCCGTGATCGTGCGCTGCCCGTATCCCGGTGGCACGCTCGACACACTCGACGACTCGCTTGCGCGCCAGGTCAGCGGCGTGCATCGCACCATCGTCCTGTCCGGACCGAAACCCGAAGCGCCGTTCGATGGCGTGCTCGCCGCCGGCGTGGCCGTGCTCGCCGACGATACCTGGTCCGCGCTGCGCGGCCGCGACAAGCTCAAGGTCGCGTGGAAGCCGGACCCCGCCTGGGCGAATGAGTCGTCCACTGCGCTCGAAACCAAGGCGAACGCGTTGCTCGACGACGACGCCAGCGCCACCGTGGTGCGCAACGATGGCGACTTCGCCAAGGCAAAAAAACAAGCACGAACACGCACGCTTAGCGCCCGTTACCGGCTGCCGTTCCTCGCGCATGCGACGGCCGAACCGCCGAGCGCGACGATCACGGTGACGAAGGAAAAGGTCGTGCTGATCGCCGGCCTGCACGATCCGGCCGGCGCATCGCACCTGCTGCACGCGATCACCGGCGTGCCGCGCGAGGCCATCGACATCCGCCTGCCGCGCGCGGGCGGCGACCTCGGCCGGCGCCTGCACAACGATTTCATCGCCGAGGCCGCGCTTGTCGCCAAGGAAGCCGACAAGCCGGTGAAGCTCGTGTGGCTGCGCGAGGACGACTTGCAACACGATTTCTACCGGCCGTTCGGCGTACATGCGCTGACCGCGACGCTGGATCGCAAGCAGCGCCTCAGCGGCTGGTCGCATCGCGTCGCCGCGACGCCGCGCAACTGGCGCGACAGTCGCCTGGCCGGAAAACCGATTTTCGCCGGACTGCTCGATGCGGACGCGTTTCCCGCCGGCTTGCTGCCCAACCTGCAGCAGCTGTTCCATGCCCTGCCCTGCGGCCTGCCGCGCGGCGAACTGTGCGGCGGCGCGGATGCGTTCCAGGCTTTCGCCACGCAATGTTTCCTCGACGAAGTCGCGGTTGCCACCCACCAGGACCCGGTCGTGCTGCGCATGGACCTGCTCGGCGCTCCGCGCATGCTGCGTCCGGGATTCGACACGGGTCGCCTGGCCGGCGTGCTGCGCATCGCTGCCGGCAAAATCGACTGGCAGCACAAGCCGAAGAACGGGCACGGTCTCGGCATCGCCTGTCATGCCGGCAACGGCGCTTACGCTGCGCACGCATTCGAGGTCTCGATCAGCGGCAACGACCTCGTCATCCACCGCGCCGTATGTGCGGTCGACGCGGGGCGCACGCTCAATCCGCTGAATCTCGAAGCGCAGGCGGCGAACACGACGCTGGCCGCCGTTTCCGCGACCTTGCACGAGGCGATCACACTCAAGAACGGCCAGGTGCAGCAGCGCAATTTCCCGGATTACCCGCTACTGCGCATGGGCCAGTCGCCGCACAGTGTGGACGTATACAGCGTCGATACCAGCACCGACCCCGCCAGCTTCGACGACATCGTCGCCGCCAGCGCGGCGCCGGCACTGGCGAACGCGGTCTATGCCGCGACCACGGTGCGCGTGCGCAGGCTGCCGTTGTTGCCGGAGTTGTTGCGGCTGCTTTGAACAATCAATAATCGCAAGCCTGCTCCTCGATTCGGCGTTTTTCCGCCGCACGCTCGCCGGCGGCATCTTCGGCTTGTTGCTGGCCGACGTCGTTGAGCGGATCGAGCGGATTGCCCATCACCAGGTGAGCCATGTGCGCTCCGCTCGCAGCGGCGGCGGCCGCCTGCGCAGGCGTCGGCGAATCGTCGAACCGGCTGCGCCGGCAGCGGATGAGGTTATGGCCGCGGGCGAGCATTTCCTCGCCGCGCGCGATGCCTACATCGTGCGGCGCGACGAAGCGCGCTTCGGATGGCAGACGCACCGCACCGTCTGGATCGAACAATTGCGGCACCGGCACAGATGGTACGACCGGTGCAGACACAGGCAATGGCGCGGCGGGCAACATGGCCGCAGCCATGTGCGCAGCGGTGCGGGACGGCGCCACGGGTTCGGGCGCGCGCGGCGGCGCGGGTTCGTCGACCAGGCGCACCTGCACGACCGATGGCTGCGATGCGGGTAGTGGAAACCGGCTCGCATACCAGAACACGAACAAGAGCGCATGCAGTCCAATCAGCAGCGCAAGCGCGACACTGCGGGCGTATCGCGGCAAACGCGCAAGACGCCGGCCGAGTCGTGCCAGCGCACGCACGCGGAGGTCGGCATCCCATTCCGCAGACATTGTCGCAGCGTCGCGGCCATCGAAACCTTGCTGCTGCGTCACCGCGATCCTTCGTCCACGCTTGGCGCGGCGAGCCTAGCAATCGGCATGTAAATCAGGGGTTAACCTTGCGCTGTCGCATCGCGCCTTGACGCAGCGTCCCGAAAGGAGAACGCTTGCAGGTCCACGCAACGCTGACGGGAGACGCTCATGGCCTACACCACCGATGGCATCCGAAACATCGCGCTCGCCGGACATTCCGCCGCGGGCAAGACCACGCTGTTCGAAGCCCTGTTGCATGCGGGCGGCGTGATCGGCGCGGCGGGTTCGGTCGAGCGCGGCACCACCGTTTCCGATTACGACCCGATGGAAAAGGAACGCAAGCAGTCACTGAATACGGCGATCGCCTCCATCGACTATGGCGATTGCCACATCAACCTGATCGACACACCGGGCGCCGCGGATTTCCGCGGGCCGACGCTGAGTGCGCTGGCCGCCGTGGAAACCTGCGCCGTCGTCGTCAACGCGCACAACGGCATCGAATACGGCACGCAGCGCATGATGCACCACGCCAAGGCGCGCGGGCTGGCGCGCATGCTGATCGTCAACAAGATGGACGGCGGCAACTGCCGCGTGCTGGTCGACCAGTTGCGCGAAACGTTCGGCGCGGAATGCCTGCCGATCAACCTGCCCGCGCAGGACGGCAAATCCGTCGTCGATTGTTTTTTCAAGCCGGAAGGCGTGGCGGATTTTTCTTCCGTCGCCGAAGCGCACCAGCGCATCATCGACCAGGTCGTGGAAATCAACGAAACCGTGATGAACCATTTCCTCGATGTCGGCGAGACGGGGCTTTCGGGCCAGGAACTGCACGACGCGTTCGAGCAGTGCCTGCGCGAAGGTCACCTGGTGCCTATCTGCTTCGTGTCCGCTCGCACCGGCGCGGGCGTGAAGGAACTGCTGAGCCTGATCGGCAAGCTGCTGCCGAACCCTGCCGAGGGCAACCCGCCGCCATTCCGCAAGGGCGTCGGCGCGAATGCGGCACCGATCGAAGCGGTGCCCGATCCGAAACACCATGTCATCGCCGACGTGTTCAAGATCGTCAACGATCCCTTCGTCGGCAAGCTCAGCGTATTCCGCGTCTACCAGGGCACGGTGAAAAAGGACACGCAGCTTTTCATCGACGACGGCAAGAAACCGTTCAAGGTCGGACACCTGTTCAAGCTCCGCGGCAAGGAACACATCGAGATCGACAGCGCCATCCCCGGCGACATCGCCGCGGTGGCCAAGGTCGAGGAAATCCACTTCGACGCGGTGCTGCACGATTCGCACGACGAGGACCAGATCCATCTCGAACCGCTCAATTTCCCGCAGCCGATGTTCGGCCTGGCGGTGGAACCAGCGCACAAGGGCCAGGAACAGAAACTTGCCACATCACTGCACAAGTTGAGCGAGGAGGATCCGTGCTTTCGTTTCGAGCACAACAAGGAACTGAACGAATCCGTGGTGCGCGGGCTATCCGACCTGCACCTGAAACTGATGCTCGCGCGCATGAAGGAACGCTACGAGGTCGAGGTGAAGACGCGGCCGCCGCGAATCGCCTACCGCGAAACCGTGGCGTCGAGGGCGGAAGGTCATCACCGCCACAAGAAGCAGACCGGCGGCGCCGGCCAGTTCGGCGAGGTGTTCCTGCGCGTTGAGCCGTTGCCGCGCGGCGCCGGCTTCGAGTTTGCCGACGAGGTGAAGGGCGGTACGATCCCGAACCAGTTCATTCCCGCCGTGGAAAAAGGCGTGCGCCAGGTACTCGAACACGGCGCCATCGCCGGCTACCAGATGCAGGACGTCAAAGTCATCGTCTATGACGGCAAGTACCACCCGGTCGATTCCAAGGAAGTCGCCTTCGTCAGCGCCGGCAAGAAAGCATTCCTTGAGGCAATCAGCAAGGCCAAGCCGCAGGTGCTCGAGCCCATCGTCAACCTCGAGGTGTTCGTGCCCGACGCGCACATGGGCGACGTGACCGGCGGACTCGCCGGCAAGCGTGCGCGCATCAGCGGCACCGATTCGCTGCGCGGCGGCGAGATCGTGATCAAGGCACAGGTGCCGCTGGCGGAGGTCACCGACTACCAGACCGAACTCAAGGCCATGACCGGCGGCCAGGGCCGCTACGCGATCGAGTTCAGCCACTATGATGCGGTACCGGCGCAGGTGCAGAAGCAATTGGCGGATGCCTACAAGCCGAAGGTGGAAGAAGAATGATGTCTGTGGGTTTTTAGTCGCGTTGTACCAACCTATCGAACGGGAGGAATGTCATGGTTTCGCTTGCACAATTGTGGTTGCCCATCCTGCTGTCCGGCGTGTTCGTGTTCATCGCCAGCAGCATCCTGCACATGTTGCTCAAGTTCTGGCACATGCCCGATTACCACGGCTTCGCCAACGAAGACGAAGTCCGCGCGGCCGTACGCAAGGGTAATCCGACGCCGGGCATGTACATGCTGCCGTGGTGCAAGATGGAGGAGATGAAACAGCCAGCGGCGCAGGCCAGGTTCACGGAGGGTCCGGTCGCCTTCATCATCCTGCGCGCCAGCGGCATGCCGAACATGGGCAAGTCGCTCGGATCATGGTTCGTGTTCTGCCTGATCGTCGCACTGTTCGCCGGCTACATCGCGATCCACGCGCTTCCGGTCGCCGCGCCTTACCTGCATGTGTTCCAGATCGTCGGCACGGCGGCCTTCATGGGCTTCGCGTTCGGCGCGTTGCCGATGGCCATCTGGTGGGGCCAACCCTGGGGCGCGGTGGCCAAGGACATGATCGACGGCTTGATCTACGCATCCATCACGGCCGGCACGTTCGGCTGTTTCTGGCCCACATCGTGAAGTCGGCATTGGGTTTGTACGGGGGCGGCGCCGGCATCCTGCTGGCGCTCGCCGGCAGCGCGTGCCAGGCGCAGGCGCTTTCCGCCGAAGTGCGGAAATACGTCGTCCACGACGATCCGCTGATCGCGCTTACCCATGTGCGTGTGATCGACGGCACCGGCGCCCCCGCGCAGGACGACCGCACCGTGGTGCTGCGCAACGGCAAGATCGCCGCGATCGCCGACGCCACGGCGCCGCTGCCCACGGGTGCGCGCGTCGTCGATCTTTCCGGCGACAGCGTGATCCCCGGCCTTGTCGGCATGCACGATCACCTGATGTACACCGCTTCGATCAATATCGACGAAGATGGCAAGATCCCGCCGCCGGGGTTTCTCGTCACCGAACTCGCGTTCTCGGCGCCGCGGTTGTACCTTGCTTCCGGCGTGACAACGATGCGCAGCACCGGCAGCATCGAGCCGTACACCGACCTGAACATCCGCAATCTCATCGACAGCGGCGCCATGCCAGGCCCGCACATCGACGTGACCGGTCCCTACCTGGATGGTCCCGGCAGCTTCTTCCCGCAGATGGCCGAACTGACGAGCGCCGTGCAGGCGCGCCAGACCGTGGATTTCTGGGTCGACCAGGGCGTGACTTCGTTCAAGGCCTACATGGACATTTCCGAGTCTGCCCTGGGCGCAGCCATCGCCGAGGCCCATCACCGGCACACCAAGGTCACCGGACACCTGTGCTCGGTCGACTATCCGGAAGCGATCAAACTCGGCATCGACGACCTGGAACACGGCCCGGTCTTCACCGATTCGGAATTCGTGCCCGGCCGCAAGCCCGGCGTGTGTCCGCAGATTCCCGCGATCGCAGCCTCGTGGGTCGATCGCGACATCGACAGCGCACCGGTACGCGAGCTGATCCGCAACCTCGTTTCCCATCGCGTGGCGGTGACCTCCACGCTACCCGTGTTCGAAGCCTCGATCCCCACCCGGCCGCTGCTGTCACGGCGCCAGATGCAGATGATGTCGGCCGAATCGCTGCGCAGCTATCTCGCCGCGCGCGCCGGCGCCGCGACCACTGCGGGACGCGCCGCGAAATCCGAAGCGGCGATGAAAAAGGAAATGGCGTTCGAGCGCGCCTTCGTCGCTGCGGGCGGCCTGCTGCTGGCCGGGCCCGACCCGACCGGCAACGGCGGCGTGCTGCCCGGTTTCGGCGATCAGCGCGAAGTCGAGTTGCTGGTCGAGGCCGGCTTCACCCCGCTCGAAGCGATCCGCATCGCCACGGAAAACGGCGCACGCTATCAGGGCAGGCTCGACCGCATCGGCACGATCGGCATCGGCAAGCAAGCCGACCTCGTCGTGATCCGCGGCGATCCCGCGGCGAAAATCGACGACATCGAAAACATCGCGCTCGTGTTCAAGGACGGCGTCGCCTACGATCCGGCGAAGCTGATCGATTCGGTGCGCGGGATGGTCGGGATCCGCTGAGCGGCTTGCAGCCGCCAGTACGCCGATCCGTCGTCTTTCCTCGCCTGGCGCGCGCCGGTTCTAACGGTGGCCGCGCTTGCGCACGATCAGCATCGCCAATTCGAGAGACTGTTCGTAATTCAGGCGCGGATCGACATTGGATTTATAGGCCCGCGCGAGGTCGGCTTCGGCCAGGTCGCGCGCACCACCCAGGCACTCGGTGACGTTTTCGCCGGTCAGTTCCAGATGCACGCCGCCCAGGCGCGTGCCGTGCGCGGCATGGATGTCGAAGGCCGCGTCGAGCTCGGCGCGGATCTTGGCGAAACGCCGTGTCTTGACGCCGTTCGCCAGCGCCTCAGTGTTGCCGTGCATGGGATCGCAGCACCACAGCACGCGCCGGCCTTCCGTCTTTACCGCCTGCAGCAGCGACGGTAGTTCGCTGGCGATCTTCGCAGCTCCCATACGGTGAATCAATGTAATACGGCCTGGCTCATTGTCCGGATTCAGCACGTCGAGCGTGCGCAGCAGCGTATCCGGCGACACGCCGGATCCGATCTTGAGTCCGATCGGGTTGCGGATGCCGCGGCAGTATTCGACGTGCGCGCCGTCGAGCTGCGCCGTGCGCATGCCGATCCACGGGAAATGCGTGGCCAGATTGAACCAGCCCCACTGGCGCGGCACCTGGCGCGTCTGCCCCTGTTCGTAATGCAGCAGCAGCGCCTCGTGAGAAGTATAGAAATCCACCTTGCCGAAACTGCCGATCTGGCCGGCCAGGGTTTCCATGAAACGCACCGAATCGCCGATCGCCTCGACCATGCGCCGGTATTCGTCCTGCAACGGCGAATGCTCGACCCAGGCCAGGTCCCAGTATTCCGGGTGATGCAGGTCGGCAAAGCCGCCGTCGATCAGGGCACGGGTGAAGTTCATGGTCAGCGCCGATTTCGAATGGGCTTCGATAAGGCGCTGCGGATCCGCACGCCGCGCGGCGGCGGTGAATTCCGGCGCATTGACGATGTCGCCGCGATAGCTGGGCAGCGTCTCGCCATCGTGCGTTTCGGTATCGGCCGAGCGCGGCTTGGCGTACTGGCCAGCAAAACGCCCAACGCGAACCACCGGCAACTTGAGCCCGTGCACGAGCACCAGGCTCATCTGCAGGAGCACCTTCAGCCGATTGGAGATGATGGGCGACGTGCAATCGGCAAAACTTTCCGCGCAATCGCCGCCCTGCAACAGGAAACAGCGGCCTTCGGCGGCATCGGCCAGCTTGTGCTTGAGCGCGAGGACTTCCCACGACGTCACCAGCGGCGGCAACGCGTGCAGTTGCGCCAGCGCGGCGGCGAGCGCATCGGCGTCCTGATACGATGGCTGCTGCACCGCCGGCTTGCGCTGCCACGAATCCGGCGCCCAGTCACGGGGCTCGCGGACGGCGCTCAGGTTGCGCGGATCGGCTTGCATCGGCATCGCTCATGTTGCGCTGCGGCATTCCATCATGCCACAGCGGCAGCGCCATGCAAGCACCCGATTCAATGGAAGCGGCTCAATCGCGGCGGCGGAATCCCGCCCACAACGCTCCCGCGCCGATCAGCGCGTAGCAGACGAAGGTCCACACCGGCATCGACATGCCAAGCAAGGTCCAGTTGACTTGCGCGCAGTCGGCGTGCCCGGTAAAGGCCTGCTGGACAGTTTTGCTCCACGCGTACTTGATGGAATAGTTCTCGACCCAGTAATTCCACCCCGGCGCGCAACCAGCCATCGGATCGGGTGGTTGCTGCTGCACCCAGACGTGGTAGGCGGCGATGCCAGCGCCCACCGTCGCCGCAAGCAAGACGAGCAAGCCGTAGACGCGCCGACCGGTTGCGCGTGGCCCATGGATCGCGCCCGCAAGAAAGACGATGCCCATGCCAATGAACGCCAACCGCTGGAAGATGCACAGCGGACACGGCTCTATGCCGAGCTGGAATTGCACGAAGTACGCATAAGCGAGCAAGGCAAGGCAGACGGCGAACCCGGCGATGCACTGCGTGCGGAACGGCCAGCGGAAAGGATTGAGCATTCGGGATCCCGATTTGGACGATGCGACTCAGACCATGCGCACACGCCGATGTTCCGGCGCAAGAAATGCAAAGGCCCCGGCAGTTTCCCGCCGAGGCCTTGAGAACACGATACGAAGCGGCTTACTCCGCGGCTTCGGTTTCGACGCGCGGCCGGTCGACCAACTCGACGTAGGCCATCGGCGCATTGTCGCCGGCGCGCATGCCGCACTTGAGGATACGCAGGTAACCGCCCTTGCGCTCACGGTAGCGCGGGCCAAGCTCGACGAACAGCTTGCCTACCGCAACCTTGTCGCGCAGGCGCGCGAACGCGAGGCGGCGATTGGCAACGCTGTCGGCCTTGGCCAGCGTGATGAGCGGCTCGGCGACGCGGCGCAATTCCTTGGCCTTGGGCAGCGTGGTCTTGATCAATTCGTGCTTGAACAGCGACGACGCCATGTTCTTGAACATGGCCTCGCGGTGGCTCGAGGTTCGGCTCAAGGCGCGACCGGATTTCATGTGACGCATAAGTAATTCCTTTGTGTAACTTTATAATTGTATCGTTTTCCAGACGATTCCGAAAAACGTGAACTCTTGGTTCGCGGGGACAGCGCCCCCGTTGGACTTTGGTGAATCAATTCATTTGCATGCCGGAAGACAGGCCCGAGGGCGGCCAGTTTTCCAGCTTGGTGCCGAGCGAAAGGCCGCGTGCGCCGAGCACATCCTTGATTTCGGTGAGCGACTTCTTGCCCAGGTTCGGCGTCTTCAGCAATTCGACCTCGGTGCGCTGCACCAGGTCGCCGATGTAATAGATGCTTTCGGCCTTCAGGCAATTCGCCGAACGCACGGTCAGTTCCAGGTCGTCGATCGGGCGCAGCAGCACCGGATCCACGCCGGATTTCTCGGCCTTGGCGTCGCTGCTCTCGCGGCGGCTGAAATCACCGAACACGGTGAGCTGGTCCATCAGGATCTCGGCCGACTTGCGCACCGCTTCCTCGGCGTCGATCGTGCCGTTGGTTTCGATGTCCAGCACCAGCTTGTCCAGGTCGGTGCGCTGCTCGACGCGGGCGCTGTCGACTTCATAGGCAACGCGGCGTACCGGGCAGAACGAGGCATCGAGCTGCAGGCGACCGATCGGACGCGATTCCTCGTCCGGACGGCGGCGCGACGTGGCCGGCACGTAGCCGACGCCACGCGCGATCTTGATGCGCATGTTCAGCCCGATATCCTTGGTCAGGTGGCAAAGCACGTGCTCGGGATTGAGGATCTCGACGTTGTGGTCGACCTTGATGTCGCCGGCCGTGACCACGCCCTTGCCCTTCTTGGACAAGGTGACGGTGGTTTCATCGAGGTTATGCAGACGAATCGCGATGTCCTTGAAGTTGAGCAGGACTTCGATCACGTCTTCCTGCAAGCCTTCGAGCGTCGTGTATTCGTGCAGCACGCCGTCGATTTCAACTTCGATGACCGCCGCGCCGGGAATGGACGACAGCAGCACGCGCCGCAGCGCATTGCCGAGGGTATGGCCAAAACCGCGTTCCAGCGGCTCGACGACGACGCGTGCGCGGTTGATACCGGTACGTTCGACATGCAGGCCGCGCGGGCGCAGGATGGTAGTAGGCGAATTTGCCATGGACTACGCTCTCCAAGAGTTATTGATAGGGCGCAAAACCGGGTGTCCTGCCGCGGTTTGCTCGCAAACGGTCGCGGCACAGCCGCGCCACGTTTGTCGCGGCGGGCACTTGCGTATCCGCCGCGTCGGCACATCCTGTGCCGAAGCGGATATTCAACAAATTACTTCGAGTACAGTTCGACGATCAGCGATTCGTTGATGTCGCTGGGCAGGTCCGAACGTTCCGGCAATGCCTTCAGCGCACCGGCGAACTTCTTCGCATCCACTTCGATCCAGCTCGGCGCCAGATCCATTTGCTGCGACAGGTTCAGCGCCTCGGTGATGCGCAGCTGGCCGCGCGATTTCTCGACGACGGCGATCTGGTCGCCGGCCTTGACCTGGTACGACGGCAGGTTCACCTTCTTGCCGTTGACCTCGATCGCCTTGTGCGACACCAGCTGGCGCGCCTGCGCGCGCGTGACCGCGAAGCCCATGCGGTAGACGATGTTGTCCAGGCGCGCTTCGAGCATTCGCAACAGGTTCTCACCAGTGTTGCCCTTCAGCTGCGAGGCCTTGCCGTAGTAATTGCTGAACTGGCGCTCAAGCAGGCCGTAGATGCGCTTGACCTTCTGCTTTTCGCGCAGCTGGATCGCGTAATCGGACAGACGGCCCTTCTTGCCGGCGGCGGCGCCGTGCTGGCCAGGCTTCTGCAGCTTCTCGAACTTCTTGCACTTGGATTCGATCGCGCGCGCCGGGCTCTTGAGGCTGAGGTCGGCGCCTTCGCGGCAGGACAACTTGAGTTTGGGACCGATATAACGTGCCATGATTAGACCCTACGACGCTTCGGCGGACGGCAGCCGTTGTGCGGAATCGGCGTGACGTCGATGATGTTGGTGACCTTGATGCCGAGCGCGTTCAGCGAACGCACGGCCGATTCGCGGCCCGGGCCCGGGCCCTTGATGCGCACTTCCACGGTCTTGACGCCGTACTCGGCCGCCGCGCGTCCGGCCTTTTCCGCCGCAACCTGGGCCGCGAACGGGGTGGACTTGCGCGAGCCGCGGAAGCCCGCGCCGCCAGCAGTAGCCCACGACAGCGCGTTGCCCTGGCGATCGGTGATCGTCACCACGGTATTGTTGAACGAAGCCTGCACGTGCACGACGCCGTCGGTGACGACGCGCTTGGCCTTCTTCTTGGTCTTTACAGCAGCGACCGGTTTGTTCATTTGTCAGGATATCCGCAGAAAATTCGATGGAATCGGTCTGGAGCTAAATCAGTTCTTCTTGATCGCGCGACGCGGGCCCTTGCGGGTGCGCGCGTTCGTGCGCGTGCGCTGACCGCGCACCGGCAGGCCGCGGCGATGACGCAGGCCGCGATAGGTGCCGAGGTCGATCAGGCGCTTGATCGCCATGCCGTTTTCGCGGCGCAGGTCGCCTTCGACCGTGTACTTGCCGACTTCGGCGCGCAGCTTCTCGATCTGGCCTTCGGTCAGTTCCTTGATCTTGGTCGAAGGATCCACGCCGGCGGCCACGCACACCAGCTTGGAGCGTGCCCGGCCGATGCCGAAAATGCTCTGCAAGCCGATCACGACATGCTTCTGCACCGCCAAATTGACACCCGCAATACGCGCCATCTCGTTGTCTCCGAAAGCGGCTTCCGCGCAAAAATGCGCAGTGAACCGTGAATTATAACCTGAAACCTACCGTTATCAAAGCGCTAAACCCGCGCCAGTTCTTCAATCCATGCCTCAACGCGGACTTCCACCGCGGCCATAGCCTTTCAGGTTGGCCTTCTTGAGCAGGCTTTCGTACTGGTGCGACACCAGATGCGCCTGCACCTGCGCGGTGAAATCCATGACCACGACGACCACGATCAGCAGCGACGTGCCGCCGAAATAGAACGGCACATGCCAGTTCTGCTGCAGCAGGGTCGGGATCAGGCACACCGCGACGAGGTAGATCGCGCCCGCACCGGTCAGCCGGGTCAGCACGCCGTCGATGTACTCGGCGGTCGCACGGCCCGGGCGGATGCCCGGCACCAAGGCGCCGGACTTCTTCAGGTTGTCCGCGGTCTCGTTCGAGTTGAACACCAGCGCGGTGTAGAAGAACGCGAAGATGATGATCATCGCGCCGTACAGGATTTCATACAGCGGCTCGCCCGGATTCAGCGCCGCCGTGATCTGCTGCAGCCAGCGGATGTCCGCGCCGTTGGAGAACCACGACGAGGCAGTGGCCGGGAACAGGATCAGCGACGAGGCGAAGATCGGCGGGATCACGCCCGACATGTTGATCTTCAGCGGCAGGTGCGAGGTCTGGTTCATGTAGGCACGCGAACCGCCCTGGCGGCGCGCGTAGTTCACGGTGATGCGGCGTTGGCCACGCTCCATGAACACGACGAACGCGGTAACCAGCAGGACCAGCGCCAGGATGACCAGCACCTTCATCGGCGTGATTTCGCCCTGCTGCGACATTTCCAGCGTGCGCGTGACCGCGCTCGGCAGGCCGGCGACGATGCCGGCGAAGATCAGCAACGAAATGCCGTTGCCGATGCCGCGCTCGGTGATCTGCTCACCCACCCACATCAGGAACATGGTGCCGGCGGTGAGTCCAACCATCGCGGTGAAGATGAAACTCGGACCCGGCGCGTAAACCACGCCAGCCTGATGCTGCAACATGGTCGCGATGCCGAAAGCCTGGAATGCAGCCAGTCCGATCGTGCCGAAGCGCGTGTACTGGGTGAGCTTGCGCCGGCCGGATTCGCCTTCCTTGCGCATCGCCGCCCAGCTCGGAATCACCGAACCGAACATCTGCACGATGATCGACGCGGAAATGTACGGCACCACGCCGAGCGCGAACAGCGAGAAGCGCGCCAGCGCACCGCCGGAGAACATGTTGAACATGTCGACCAAGCCGCCGCCCTGACCCTGGATCAGCTTGGTCATGGCATCGGAATTCACGCCCGGCACGGGAATGAACGAACCCAGGCGAAACACGACCAGAGCTCCGATCACGAACAGGATGCGCTGCTTGAGCTCGGTCAGTTTGCCGAGATTGCCGAGCAAGCCATTGTTTTGGGGTGCGGCCACCTTTTACTCCACGCTGCCGCCGGCAGCGAGAATCGCCGCCTTGGCGCCGGCGGTCGCGGCCACGCCCTTGAGCTTGACCGCACGCTTGATCTCGCCTTTCTTGACGACCTTGGCGCGGATCGCGCGCGTGTCGACCAGGCCAGCCGCCTTGAGCGCGGCAAAATCGATGGCGTCGCCTTTGATCGAATCGAGCTTGTACAGGAGCACCTCGGAGGTGTCGCGCGCGAGCTTCGAGCGGAAACCGACCTTCGGCAGGCGACGCTGCATCGGCATCTGGCCGCCTTCGAAACCCGGCTTGACCTTGCCCTTGCCGGTACGCGCGAACTGACCCTTGTGGCCGCGACCCGCGGTCTTGCCGAGTCCCGAACCGATACCGCGGCCGACGCGCACGCGCGTCTTGCGCGATCCCTTGGCCGGCTTGAGTGTATTCAGACGCATGATGCGAACTCCAGAAATATGCTGTATTGCTTACGCGCTTTCTTCGATGCGCACGAGGTAATTGATCTTCTCGACCAGGCCGCGCACCTGCGCCGAATCCTTCAACTCGCGCACGTCGTTGAGCTTGTTCAGGCCCAGCGCCTTCACGCTCAGGCGATGCTTCCACTGGCAGGAATTCATGCTCTTGTACAGGCGCACGCGGACCGTGCCCGCTGCTTTCGTTGTCTTAGCCTTGGCCATAACCACCCACCTCGCTTACCTTCTTGCCGCGCTTAGCCGCGATACGCTCCGGCGTGGCCATCAATTGCAGACCCTTGATCGTGGCGCGCACCAGGTTGATCGGATTGCGCGAACCGACGGCCTTGGCCAGCACGTTCTTGACGCCGACCACTTCGAGTACGGCGCGCATCGCGCCGCCGGCGATGACGCCGGTGCCTTCGGAAGCCGGCTGCATGTACACGCGCGCGGCGCCATGGTTTGCCTTGACCGCATGCCACAGCGTGCCATTGTTGAGCTTGACGCTGACCATGCCGCGGCGCGCACGCTCCATCGCCTTGGAGATCGCGACCGGCACTTCACGCGCCTTGCCGTAGCCGAGGCCGACCCGGCCATCGCCGTCGCCGACCACGGTCAGCGCGGTGAAACTCATCTGCCGGCCGCCCTTGACCGTCTTGGCCACGCGGTTGACGGCAATGAGCTTTTCCAGCATGCCGTCGCTGTTTTCACGTTCGTTGTTGTTTGCCATCTGTTCTCACCTGTTTGCCGTCGGTTGCCCGGCGGACTTCGATTACGACCGAGGTCGCTTGTAGTTGTGGTTGGATCGTTGGATCAGAATTTCAGGCCCGCTTCGCGCGCGGCATCCGCGAGCGCGGCAATGCGGCCGTGGTAGCGGAAACCGGAGCGGTCGAACGCCACCGATTCCACGCCGGCGGCCTTCGCCTTCTGCGCGATCGCCTTGCCCACTGCAGCGGCAGCGTTCTTGTTCTTGGTGCCTTTCAGGCCCTTTGCAAGGTCCTTCTGCACGGTCGAGGCCGCGGCCAGCACCTTGTCGCCTTCGGCCGAAATGACCTGGGCGTAGATGTGCTGGTCGGTGCGGTGCACGGTCAAGCGCGGCACGCCGAGCTTGCGGATGTGCGAACGCGTGGTCTTGGCGCGGCGCAGTCGGGCAATGTTTTTTTCGCTCATCATTATTCTCCGGAAGCGGATAGGCCTTAGGCCTTCTTGGCTTCTTTGAGGGTGATACGTTCGCCGGCGTAGCGCACGCCCTTGCCCTTGTAGGGCTCAGGTGGACGGAACGCGCGGATCTTCGCCGCGACTTCGCCGACGCGCTGCTTGTCGGCACCGGCGATCAGGATTTCCGTTTGGCTCGGCACGCTCAAGGTGATGCCTTCGGGCGCATTGAACACGACCGGATGCGAAAAGCCGAGGGTCAGGTTCAGGTCCTTGCCTTGCAGTGCGGCACGGTAACCGACGCCGACCAGTTCGAGCTTCTTCTGGTAACCCTCGCTCACGCCCTTGACCATGTTGGCCAACAGCGCGCGCGTGGTTCCCGCGAACTTGGTTTCCGCGGAGCCGTCGGCGCAGTTGACGTTGCCCTTGTCGATCGCGACCTGGACACCGGCGATCGCCGCCATCTTCAACGTGCCCTTCGGGCCCTTGACGGTGATGGTGTCCTTGGCCACGGTGCACTCGACACCCTTGGGCAGCGTAATCGGTTTTTTTGCTACACGAGACATTTTTATCTCCTTACGCCACGGTGCCGATGACTTCGCCGCCGACGCCCTTGGCGCGCGCCTGGGCGTCGCTCATGATGCCGTCGGGCGTGGAAACGATGGCGATGCCGAGTCCGCCCATGACCTTGGGCAACTTGTCCTTGCCGCGATACACGCGCAGACCCGAACGGCTGACGCGGTCGAGCTTGTCGATCGCCGGCCGGCCCTCGAAATACTTCAGCGCGATCTCGAGCACGGACTTGGCGCCATCCTTGCTCACCTGGAAGTCGCGCACGTAGCCTTCGTCCTTGAGCACCTTGACGATGGCGACCTTGACGTTGGAAGCCGGCATGCGCACCGTCGGCCGGGCCGTGGCCTGGGCGTTGCGGATACGCGTAAACATGTCGGCGATGGGATCAGTCATGCTCATTGTTTCGTTTCCTCAGCATCGATATCCGAAATGGATTTCGTCTTGTAGATGTGAAAAATCCACCTCGGATTTTTCGTAAATCAAAAAATCACCAGCTGGCCTTGCGCAGGCCCGGCACGTCGCCGCGCATGGTCGCTTCACGCAACTTGTGGCGGCCGAGGGCGAACTTGCGGTAGACGCCGCGCGAACGGCCGGTCAGCTCGCAGCGGTTGCGCTGGCGCGTGGGACTGGCGTCGCGCGGCAGCTTCTGCAGCTTGGTCTGCGCGGCCATCTTCTCCTCGTACGAGGATTTCGGGCTGAGCACGATGGCCTTCAGCTCCTTGCGCTTGGCCGCGTGTTTTTTCACCGTCTTCGTGCGCTTGAGTTCGCGCTCGATCATGCAGGTTTTAGCCATTGCAATCGTCTCTTGGAAATCAGTTGCAGCGAAATTAGTTGCGGAATGGGAAACTGAAGGCTTCGAGCAAGGCCTTCGCCTCGTCGTCGTTCTTCGCCGTGGTCGTGATCGCGATGTCCATGCCGCGCATCGCGTCGACCTGGTCGAAATCGATTTCCGGGAAGATGATCTGTTCCTTCACGCCCATGTTGTAGTTGCCGCGGCCGTCGAACGCGCGGCCAGACACGCCGCGGAAGTCGCGCACGCGCGGCAGCGAGATGTTGACCAGGCGGTCGAGGAACTCATACATCTTGGCGCGGCGCAGCGTGACCTTGCAGCCGATCGGCCAACCGTCGCGGATCTTGAACGTCGCGATCGACTTGCGCGCCAGCGTCGCCACCGGTTTCTGGCCGGCGATCTTGGCCATGTCGGCGAGCGCGTTCTCGAGGATCTTCTTGTTGCCGGTGGCCTCGCCCACGCCCATGTTCAGCGTGATCTTGGACAGACGCGGCACCTGCATCACGTTCTTGTAGCCGAAACGCTGCATCAGCTTCGGCACCACTTCGTCTTTGTAGAATTTTTCCAGGCGTACCATGATCTTATCCTCAGGCGTCCACGACTTCGCCGCTGGCGCGATACACGCGCACCTTGCGGCCGTCGTCCAGGGTCTTGAATCCGACGCGTTCGCCCTTGCCCGAGGCCGGGTTGAACAGCATCACATTCGACAGGTTGATGGAAGCCTCGCGCTCGACGATGCCGCCCGGCTGGTTGGCCTGCGGGTTCGGCTTGGTGTGGCGCTTGACCAGGTTGATGTTCTGCACGAAGACGCGGTCTGCCGCGACGCGCAGGACTTCGCCCTTCTGGCCCTTGTATTTGCCGGTGGTCACGATGACGTGATCACCTTTGCGAATTCGGTTCATGGCGTTGGTTCCAAATAAAATTCGTTACAGCACTTCGGGCGCGAGCGA
>DATJIL010000219.1:0-3625 GCA_035493385.1 Rudaea sp. | reverse complement strand
GTTTCAAGCGTGGCGGGACGTCTTTTGCAGCCAGATCAGGCTCGCCATGCGCCCACTCTTCGCCCCATCGCGGCGCCAGGAATAGAACCGCGCATCGGCGAAGGTATCGAACCCACTACCGTAAATGCGAGTCACGCCAAGTGCTGCCAGACGCTGCCGCGCCAGTGCGTACAGATCGCAGTGCCAGTGACCGGGCCGGGTTGGTGCAAATGCGGCCTGCGCATCGGCGTGATGACGCAGGAACGCATCGCGCACCTCGTCGCCAACTTCATAGGATGCCGCGCCGATGGCGGGGCCGAGCCACGCCAGCAATTTTTCCGCAGTGGCGGTCATGCGCCGCACGCAAGCCTCCACCACGCCGCTGGACAATCCGCGCCAGCCGGCATGGATGGCGGCGATTTGTGAACCGTCGTCCGCACACAGCAGGATCGGCAGGCAATCGGCAGACTGGATCGCGAGCACGACACCGGGTTCGGCGGTGAACGCCGCGTCGGCCTGCGGTTCGCCATCGGGCATTTCCGCCGTCATGCGCAGGACACGATCGCCGTGCACCTGATGCAGCCAGCGCGGCGGCGCGGGCAACGCAAAGGCGCGTTGCAGCAGCGCACGATTGGCGTGCACGGTGGATTCGTCCTCACCGCTGCGCAGGCCGAGATTGAAGGCGTCGTAGGGCGGCGGCGAGTTGCCGGGCAACCGGCGCGTGGTGGTCAGCGCATGCATGCGCGGCGGGGCGGGCCAGTCCGGCACGATCACAGACGCCGCGATCGCGTCCGACATAAATCGGGCCTCAGCCATGTTCCTTCGAATCCGCGCGCAGCGCCGCTATCAGCACCTGCATGTCCTGCGGCAAATCGGCTTCGACGCGAATCGCGCGGCCGTCGGCCGGATGCGCGAATTCCAGCGTCTGCGCGTGCAGGGCCTGGCGCCGGAATGCACGCATCGCATCGGTCAGTTCGGGCGTCGCTCCCTTGGGCAGCTTCAGGCCGGCGCCGTAGACCGGGTCGCCGACCAGCGCATGGCGCACATGCGCCATGTGCACGCGAATCTGGTGGGTGCGCCCGGTTTCCAGGCGGCATTCGATGAGCGTATGCGCGCGGAAACGTTCGCGCACCCGGTAGTGTGTGACCGCGGGCTTGCCAGCGGGTTCCTCGACGATGGCCTGCTTGAGCCGGTCGCGCGGATGGCGGCCGATCGGTGCGTCCACGCTGCCGCCGGCGATCATCGTTCCATAAACGACCGCGACGTATTGGCGGTGCATGGCGCGCGCCTGCAGCTGCTCGACCAGCGCCGTGTGTGCGCGCAGGGAGCGCGCCACCACCATCACGCCCGAGGTGTCCTTGTCGAGCCGGTGCACGATGCCGGCGCGCGGAATCTTCGCCAGTTCCGGATCGTGGTGCAGCAGCGCGTTCTGCAAGGTTCCGGACGGTTGCCCGGCGCCCGGATGCACGGTCAGTCCTGCCGGCTTGTTGACGACGATGACGTCGGCATCCTCGTAGCGGATGTCCAGCGCGATCGCTTCCGGCGCCATCGCCACTTCCGGCGCGAGTTCGGCGCGCAGGATCACTTCCTCGCCGCCGCGCACGATTTGACGCGGAATCGCTGCCGCGCCGTCCACGCGCACGTCGCCGGACTTGATCCAGGCGGTCAGCCGCGAGCGCGAAAATTCCGGGAACAACTCGGCCAGGGCCTGATCCAGGCGGCGGCCGGCGGCCTCGGGCGGCAGGTGGGTGCGGCGCGTTGCGGGGTCTTGTTCCATGCTGAATGCCGTATCCGGTTTTTCAATCTTCTAACGCTTATCCGGTATTATCGCGGTTTGACCTTGCAAAAGCGTACCTTCCCCATGCGATTGCCCACCTTGTCCAAGCTTGGCCTGATCCTGTTCGCCGTCCTGCTCGGCGCCTGTCACCGCGGCGAACAGAAAAAGGATGCCGCCGAATACCTGCCAGTGGAACAGATGTATGCGGTCGCCAAGCAGGCGCTCGAGGACGGCAACCTGTCCAAGGCGATCCAGTATGACCAGCGCCTGATCGCGCGTTTTCCGTTCGGCCCTTACACCGAGCAGGCCACGCTCGATCTCGCCTATGCGCAATACAAGAACGACAAGCGTGAGGACGCGTATTCGACGATCAACCGCTTCATCAAGACCTATCCGGCGCAAAAGCACGTCGACTATGCCTATTACCTGCGCGGGGTGATCAATTTCGACCGCGACCGCGGTTTCCTCGATCGCTACGCCAACCAGGACATGACCAAACGCGACCAGGCCAACACCTTGCAGTCGTTCGAGGATTTCAACGACCTGCTCACGCGCTTTCCGGACAGCCGCTACTCCGACGACGCGCGCCAGCGCATGGTCTACCTGCGCGACAACCTCGCCCGCGGCCAGCTCAACGTCGCGCAGTTCTACCTGCGCGAAGGCGCCTACGTGGCCGCCGCGAACCGGGCCAAGGACATCATCGAACGATACCAGCGCACGCCGGCCGTCGCCGATGCGCTGGCAATCCAGGTCATCGCCTACAAGAAACTCGGCCAGGACAAGCTTGCCGCAGACGCCGAGCGCGTGCTCAAACTCAACTATCCGAACCACCCTTACTTCGCCGGCAACTGGCCCAAGCATCCGCACTGGTGGTGGCGGATGATTCCATTCCGGGGCTGACGCAAGCGATCCTCAGCTCGCGCGCCAGACCCGTTCGAAAATCGCCTCGACGTTCTTCGCGAACGTGGCGCCGTCCATGAGTGGGGACGCGCGCATCCGGGCCGGTAATTCACAACGCAGCCCGGCCAGACGCTGCGGATCGCGCAGATGCGCGCTTATCATGTCGGCCAATGAGTCGGGCGAAGCAGCTATCCAGTCGCCCATCCCCATGGTTGTCATCAGGCTCACGCCGCCGCGCGCGATTGCACGCTTGCCTGCAACCGTAGCCACGGGCACGCCCATGAGCAGAGCGTCGCAAGTCGTCGTCGCGCCGTTGTAGGGAAAAGTGTCCAGGGCGACGTCAACGTCGCCAAATGCCGACAGGTATGCCTCGATCGGAACACGTCCGAGGATGTCGATACGCTCGACCGCCACACCCTGTTCGACGAAGACACCACGGATGCGCTCCTCGACCAGATCGCAGGTGATGCCAAGCACACGCAGCCGGCTATCTGGCATGGTGAGCAGAATGCTTGCCCAGGCGCGAAGCGTGGGCGTGTTCAATTTGGATTCCTGGTTGAACGAACCGAACGTCCAATGGCCGTTCGCCAGCCGCGGCAACGGCGTCGGCAACGGCAGTTCGACTTGCGGGCTGTAGCACCACTGGGAATCGGGCAGGCGCAAGGGTGTTTCGACTTGCCAGGTTTCCGCCAGTCCCGGCGGATCGGTGCGCGCATCGCACAAACGGTAATCCACGGCTTGCAATCCGGTCGTGCACAGATACCCCAGCCAGGTGATTTGCACGGGCGCGGGCTTGCGCGCAAAGACGCCCAGACGGTTGTGCGAGGTGTGTCCGGCAAGATCCACCAGGATGTCGATGCCGTTGTCTTGGATTCGACGCGCCACATCGGCGTCGTCCATGCCGGCAATATCGTGCCAGTGCTCGGCCAGCTCGAACAAGCGCTGGGTCACCTCGTCGCCACCGGAATA
>DATJIL010000218.1:0-4435 GCA_035493385.1 Rudaea sp. | reverse complement strand
TACTCGAGCTGAGCCGGGCTCAAAGGACGCTTGAGCCAATCCGAACGCGTCTCGCCCTTGGGTAGGTCCACGCCGAGCAGGGCGGCCACGAGTTTCTGGTAACTCAGGCCAGGCCCGAGACCCGTCATCGCCGCGGCGATCTGCGTATCGAACAGCGTGGCCGGACCGGACGGAATGATCGAGGACAGAGCTTCAAGGTCTTCGCTCGCGCTGTGCATCACGCAGGCGTTGCGCGCATCGGCAAGGCGGGTGGTGAGGGCGGCGTGGCCGTCCAGGGCCGGCGCGTCGATCACGGCGGTGCGTCCGCCGATTTGGGCCTGGATCAGCGCGAGCCTGGCGTAAAATGTATCGGTGCGCATGAACTCGGTGTCCAGGCAGATGACGGCCGGCGCCGTTTGCGCGGAAACCCATGCGGTGAGTACGGACTCGCTGTCTATCCAGTCAAACACGATTCATTCCTTGTTGCGGAAGATGCGCGAGATGGCCTAAGGTGCGCCATCGTCATCACACCTTCGCACATTCCGCAATGCCCGGTACCGAAGTCGTCAGCAAGCAAGCCGTGTACGGTGGCGCCGCCGGCATTGCCTTGCTCGCCTTTGCGCTGATTTACCGATTCTACCCCGGCAACCCGCCCGAGCCTGCCGCGCACTCGCCGCCGGCGGAGCCCGCCGCCGTTCCGGTCATGTCGCTGTCACCGACCGCGAAGGCAGCCAGCAATGGCGCGCCGGCGAAACCGGCGCAAGCCACGGCCGAGCCGCCGCCGTCCGCGCCGGCCATGCCGCCGACGAAGGCGATCGCGGCCTTGCTGAAAAAGGCGGCCAAGGCGTTCGACGAAGGCCATCTGACCGCGCCGAAGGATGCCAGCGCGCTCGCGTACTACCAGCAGGTGCTGGCGGCGGACAAGGATAGCGCTGCGGCGCATGCCGGCCTGGAAAAAATCCACAAATTCCTTTTGCAGCAAGCCGGCGATGCACTCGACCGCGGCGACGAGCGCGACGCGACGCGCGCGATTGGCGAATTGGCGCAGGTGCCCGAGACGGACGAAGATGTATCCGCCTTGCAGTCGCGCCTGAAGGCGCTGCGCCAGGTGATGCCCTTGCTCACGCGTGCGGCCGATTTGTTGCAGCAAGGCCATGCCACGGCGCCGCCGAACGGCAACGCACTGGCGGTGTATCGGCAGGTGCTCAAGCTCGATGGCGGCAACAAGCTGGCCGAACAGGGCTTGATCCAGGTGCAGCAGGGTTTCCTCGACCGCGCGCTGGCGGCCGCCGCGCAGGACGATTTCGACGGCGCGGACAAGGTTCTCGCCGATGCCTCGACGGTCAGTCCCGGTTCGCAGCAATTGCTGGACACGCGCTCGCGCATCGAGGGCATCCGCCGCGATCGCGCGGCGAACACGCTCAGCCAGGCCAATTCCGCGCTCGACGCCGGCAATCCGGATCTCGCCGAAACGCTGGCGAAGAAGGCGCTGGTGCTGAGCCCGGACCTCGCCGGCGTCGATGAATTCAATCGCCGCCTGCGTAACGCGCGGTTGTACGCGAGCTACAGCCCGGGCCAGATCGTTACCGACAAGTTCCTCGATCGCCACGGCAACGCGCCGCCGCTGGTGGTGATCCCCACCGGCAGTTTCATGATGGGCGCGCCGGCCGGCGAGAGCGGTGCGCGCGCAAGCGAGCAGCCGCAGCGGCAGGTCACGATCGACGCCGGTTTCGCGCTCGGCCGCAACGACGTCAGCGTCGGCGAGTTCCGCGTCTTCATCGACGATTCCGGCTACGCCACGGATGCGGAAAAAGCCGGCGCATCGAGCATCTACGATGAGGCCACCGGGCGCATGATCGATCGCCGCGGCATCACCTGGCGCAACGATTATCTGGGCAATGCGGCGGACGACGACCTGCCGGTGATCCACGTTTCATGGAACGACGCCGTGGCTTACGCGCAGTGGCTTTCCGCGCGCACCGGCAAGCGTTATCGCTTGCCCAGCGAAGCCGAATTCGAATATGCGCTGCGGGCCGGGTCGAGCACGCGTTATCCCTGGGGCGACGGCAATCCAGCGCGCGTGCTCGACAACTTCACCGGCGATGGCGACCGATCGCCCAAGCTCAAGCGCAGCTGGGCCAAGGCGTTCCGCCGTTACGACGACGGCTACTGGGGGCCGGCGCCGATCGGCAAGTTCCCGCCGAATGCGTTCGGCCTGATCGACATCGATGGCAACGTGTCGGAGTGGGTCGCCGATTGCTGGCACGACAACTACACGCGCGCACCGGTCGACAGCAGTGCATGGATGAATCCCGGCTGCGCCGAACATGTGATCCGCGGCGGCTCTTGGGGCAGCGCGCCGGACCAGGTGCGTTCGGCATACCGGATTTCCGCGCCGTCGAGCACGCGCAGTGCGCGGGTGGGTATACGCGTGGCGCGGGATTTGTGAGATCGCGCGCGCCGGCGACCGGCCCGTTCAGCTTTTCAGCAATCGTACCTTGCCCGACGCGAGTTCGTATTCGGCGCAGACGACCCTTGCCTGGCCTTCTTTCACTGCTGCGGCGATGATCGGCTGCGCCGAAGCGATTCGCGCCGCGTTGTATTCGGCGTTCGCTTCGATCGCCCGTTCGAGCAGGTTGTCGCCGCCGGCTTTCACCACGTTTTCGATGCCGGCGCGCACGGCGTTGGTGATGTCCCAGATGTGGCCAGGCAAGGGTTTGGGATCCTGAAGTTCCTGAATGGTTGCCTTGACCGCGCCGCAGTTGCTGTGTCCGAGCACCATGACCAGCGGTGTGCCCAGGACGCCCACGCCGTATTCCAGGCTGGACAGCGCATCGGGATTCAGATAGTTGCCCGCCACGCGCACTACGAACAAGTCGCCGGGCGCCTGGTCGAACATCAATTCGGGCGCGACCCGCGAGTCGGCGCAGCTGAGGATCGTTGCAATCGGATGTTGCGCCTTCGCGCGAGCGGCGCGACCTGCAGAAAAATCCTTCGGATCGAATTTGTTCGCCGCGTAACGCGCGTTGCCGGCCAGCAATCGATCGAGCGCCGCTTGCGGCGTGATCGCGTTCTGCGGGGAGGAGTCGGCGCAGGCTCGGCGCATCGGCGCGGCGGCAGAAAGCGCGACGATGCCGAGGCCGGCATGCTGCAGGAAACGGCGGCGGGATTGACGGTCGGATTCGCGCATCACGCACACTCCTCGTCGAGTGAAAGTGGAAAAGAGCGCTGCGCCGGGATTCTACGCCGTCGCGTACGTTGCGTGCGAGGACTGGTGATTGGCCGCATAATCGCCATTTCGTCCGGATCCGGAATCGCCATGAACGCTCCCACCCGCATCGACACCGCCCGCGTGATTCATCCGCCGCGCGGTAGCCAGCTTACCTGCAAGAACTGGCTGATCGAAGCCGCGTACCGGATGATCCAGCACAATCTGGATCCGGAAGTTGCCGAAAATCCGGCGGAACTCGTGGTCTACGGCGGTATCGGTCGCGCCGCGCGCAACTGGGAGTGCTTCGACGCGATCCTGAAATCGCTGCGCGAGTTGAATCCGGACGAAACGCTTCTCGTGCAATCCGGAAAACCCGTTGGCGTGTTCAAGACGCATGCGGACGCGCCGCGCGTGCTGATCGCCAATTCCAACCTCGTGCCGCATTGGGCGACGTGGGAGCATTTCCACGAACTCGATAAGAAAGGCCTGATGATGTACGGCCAGATGACCGCTGGCTCGTGGATCTACATCGGCTCGCAGGGCATCGTGCAGGGAACCTACGAAACCTTCGTCGAGATGGGCCGCCAGAGTTACGGCGGCAAGCTGCGCGGCAAGTGGATTCTCACCGCGGGTCTGGGCGGCATGGGGGGCGCGCAGCCGCTGGCTGCGTCGCTGGCCGGCGCTTGTTCACTGAACATCGAGTGCCAGCAGTCGCGTATCGATTTTCGTTTGAAGACGCGCTACGTCGATGAGCAGGCAAAGGATTTGGACGACGCACTCGCGCGTATCGCAAAGTATACAAAGGCAGGCGAAGGCAAATCCATCGCACTGCTCGGCAATGCGGCAGAAATCCTGCCCGAAATGGTCAATCGCGGCGTGCGACCCGATGCGGTGACGGATCAGACCTCCGCGCACGATCCGGTCAACGGCTATTTGCCGATCGGCTGGACGGTCGAGCAATGGTTTGAGCGTCGAAAGTCCAATCCCGAAGGCACGCGCGACGCGGCCAAGCAGTCCATGAGAGTCCACGTCGAGGCGATGCTGGCGTTCCAGAAGCAGGGCATTCCGACCTTCGACTACGGCAACAACATCCGGCAGATGGCGTTCGATGTCGGCTGCAAGAACGCGTTCGACTTTCCCGGCTTCGTTCCGGCCTACGTGCGCCCGCTGTTTTGCCGCGGCATCGGCCCCTTCCGCTGGGTCGCGCTGAGCGGTGATCCCGAGGACATTCTGAAAACCGACGCG
>DATJIL010000217.1:0-12639 GCA_035493385.1 Rudaea sp. | reverse complement strand
TCGATCGCAGCGCCGAATGCAGCCGTATCGTCCGCGTCCGTCGCGATGCTGGAATGCGTTTGTGCCGGATGCGCTTTCGGCAAAAAATCCACGACGGCTTGCAGCGCTTCGCGCGATCGCGCCAGAACCGTGACATCGGCGCCGAGTTGCGCCAGTTCGATGGCGGTGGCGCGGCCGATGCCCTGCGAGCCGCCGCAGACGAGCGCATGTCTGCCGGCAAGATTCAGCTCCATCAGGCATGTCCCCAGGCGCGTTTTTCCGTCATCAGCGGCAATAATTCCTCGTCGTCTTCGGCTTCCGGCGGCGCGAAGGAATCCAGATCGAACCCCAGCAGCGTGGCGTCGTCTTCGTCCAGTCCGTCGAAAGCGCGGAATTCGGCGTCGAGCAATGCGGCGCGTGCGCTGTCCTCGTCGTCGTAGACCAGCGTTTCGCCGCGCGCGTCGAATACTTCGGCGTTGCCCGAATCGCGCACGCGCAGGCGCGCCCACACGAGCATGTCGCCCAATGCGGCAAGCCACCAGTCCTCGCGGACGCCAGCGTTCGGAGAGTCAGGCATCGTCATGCGTGTTTCCCGGCAGAGGGTCGTATTTTGGCCCTGCCGGCGTGTCGCCGAGGCTCTTGACATGTCCGGACAATAATTCCAGAATTTGTCCGGTCTTTCGTTAAAGCGCAGTTGGCCGGTCTGTTACAGGGTGGCCGACAGGGACGCGACAAGGAGTGTTTCATGCATGTGCTCATTACCGGTGGCGCCGGTTTCATCGGTTCGCATCTCGTCGGCCTGCACCTGGAGCGTGGCGACCAGGTGCATGTCGTCGACGACCTTTCCACCGGCCTGCGCGAGAATCTCGCCGAGTACGAGGATTTGCCGAATTTCCGTTTCGACGAAGCCGACGTGCTGGTCTGGGACAAGCTCGAACATGCGGTCGGATGGGCCGACCGAGTCTACCATCTGGCCGCGGTCGTGGGCGTCTACCGGGTCATCGCCGAACCGACCAAGGTGCTGGCCACGAACATCGCCGGCACCGAACGTATGCTGCGCGCTGCGCATTCCGGCGGCTGGAAGCCGCAGGTCGTGATCGCGTCGAGTTCTGAAGTCTACGGTCACAACGACGAACAGGTTCTCCACGAGGACCAGGATTTGACCGTGAGCACGCGCGCCGGCACACGCTGGGGCTACTCGGTGAGCAAGATTGCCGACGAGGCGCTGGCCCTTTCTTATGCGCAGCGTTTCGGCATTCCATCAGTCGTCGCGCGTTTTTTCAACACCGTCGGACCGCGCCAGATCGGCCGTTATGGCATGGTCGTGCCGCGCTTCGTCGCACAAGCCGTGCGCAACGAGCCGATCACCGTGTTCGGCGGCGGCACCCAGACGCGGTCGTTCTGCGACGTGCGCGACACCGTGGTGGCGCTGGACGCGCTGGCCGGGCGCATTGGGCGCAAGACCGAGATCGTCAACGTCGGCAACGACCGCGAAATCCGCATTGTCGACATGGCCGAACTCATCGTGCGTCGCGCCGGCAGCCTTTCGCAGATTCGCCATGTCAGCTTGCGCGACGCCTACGGGGAGGATTTCGAGGACATCCGCCGGCGCCGTCCGTCGCTGGAAAAGCTGCGCGGACTGACCGGATTCAACCACCGCTACACGCTGGAGCAGACGATCGACGACCTGGTCGCGATCGAACGGCAGCGTCTGGAGAAGGAACGCAATGGCCACAGCACCCTGGTTCGTCCTCAGTCCGAACGCGCTGCTTAGCACGATCGGCCTGATCCGCGGGCCCGACAAAACCGTACCCACGCCGGCCGAGGACTGGCGCACGGCGACGGTCGACGTCGTCATCCCGGCGTACAAGGAAGAGGACAACATCGTGCATTGCCTGGCATCGGTCGCGCGCCAGACCGTGCGCCCGCGCAACGTGATCCTGGTCGAGGACGGCGCGCAGGATCGCACCGTTCCGCGGGCGCGCGAATACGCGCAGGCGGCCGGTTTGAACCTGACTGTGATCGAACGGCGCTCCTCGATCGGCAAGACGCCGACGATCAAGCGCCAGGCGCGCGAGTTCGATTCCGACGTCGAATTCATCCTCGACGGCGACACCTTCCTCGAATCGCCAGACTACATTGAGCGCTGCGTGCAGGAGCTGTACCAGGGCGTCGGCATCGCCAGCGCCTGCGGCACGATCCTGCCGATGCGCCCGCAGGACCGCCATGCGCTGGCCCAGACCGAGGAGTTCCGGCGCTGGCACGGCGCGCCGACCTACGACGATCCCCACGCACGGCGCGGCGCCCTGCACGCGCTGTGGTGGTGGATCACCAACACCTACCGCAGCTGCCTGTACACGTTCCTGCAGCGCTTCGTCTACGTCGGCCAGATGGTGTTCTTCGGCAGCATCACCAATCCGGTCGGCTGTGCGGTCGCTTACCGGCGCCGCTACATCAAGGACCTGTTCGACCGCTACGAACCGATCTTCGGCGATGACCTGACTAATTCCGAGGACATCTTCATCGGCTTCGCCCTCAACAACGAGGGCTATCGCAATGTCCAGTTGCAGAACGTGACCGCACGCTCCGAGGAACCGGAAGTGCAGCGCCTGCCGCGGCAGATATACCTGTGGTCGTCGTCGTTCCTGCAAAGCTGCTACTACTTCGATGCGCTGCTGCGCACGCCGTTCAAGTCGCTCAAGCTGTGGCGCAAGAAGCGCCACGAGGAAGCAAGCGGCGCCGCCCAACGCGCCGCCGAGATGCGCAAGATCAAGGAACAGTACCGGCAGCCGTTCGGCGAGCAGTACACGCGCGATTTCGGCCGCCCGATCGGCTGGACGATGTTCATGTCGGCGTTCGAGAAGATCGGTTTCCCGACCGCGCTGATTGTGATGCTGGTGCTGCGCCTGTGGGAGCCGCTCGCGATCACCATCATCGCCGAGGCGATCGTGTCGCTGGCGGTGCTGGTCGCGGTGGCGCGCGGTGAACGCATCCGGATGTTCTTCAAGGGCATCCTGATCACGCCGCTGCGCTATTTCCTGATGCTCATGGATTTCGTAACGATCCTGCGTTTCGCCACCGACCTGTGGATCACCGGGAACCGCAAATGGCGCAAATGAACAAGAATCGGCTTGCCCTGGCCCTGTGTGCGCTGCTTGCCGCGGGTATGGCAGGCGCGGCGCAACCGCCCGCCGCGGCGATCGCCGCCGAGGGCCGCGACGACTGGGCGGCGGCGGCGCAGATCTACCGCGAAGCGCTGCGCACGCAGCCGGATGACGCCGCGCTGTGGCGGCGACTGTCCCAGGTCGAAGCGCGGCAGCAGCACGCCGAAGCCGCGGCGCAGGCGCTGGACCGTGCCGCCGCGCTCGTGCCGCGCGATGCGCAGGCCCAGGCCGAGGACGCGCATGCCTGGAGCGTCGCCCAGCAGCCGCACAAGGCGCTCGCCGCGATCCAGCGCGCGCTCGCGCTGGCGCCGGACAACGTCGATTACCTGCTCGCGCAATCGCAGCTCGCCAACTGGACCGGCGATTACGCACTGGCGGAAAAGAGCCTGGCCCGCATCCACGTGCTGGCGCCACAACGCACCGACGTGCTGGCTGCGGTGGCGCGCAGCGCCGCCTGGCACGGCGACCTGACGACGGCGATCCGGACCATGCGGCGTTACCTGGACAACTATCCCAAGGACAAGGACGCCTGGCTCGACCTCGCGCGCTTCCACGCCTGGCGCGGCGATTATCCCGGCGCCGCCGAATCGCTTGCCGACTATCGCCAGCGCTTCGGCGAAGACGAGGGCGAGCGCGCCCTGCTCGCGCGTGTCGACGCCTGGGCGGGGCGGCGGCACGAGGCGCTGCAATTGAACACGCCGCTGCTCGCGGCCAAGCCGGACGACTACGAGCGCAACTACACGCAGGCGATCGCGCTGTACCAGGGCCAAGTGCCGCGCCAGGCGCTGCCCTACGTGGCGCAGGCGCAGAAACTCAAGCCCGATGCCGCGGAAACCGTGGATCTGGTGCGCACCGCCGACCAGCATGTCAGTTCGTACGTGGACGTCCCGTTGTGGCGCAGTTGGGATTCCCAGGACATCACCATCCGCCATCTGCAGGCCGGACTGGACTGGTGGCTCGCCGACACGACCACCGTTATGCTCGACGCGGGCTGGAATCGCTACGGCGCGCCACTCGGCAGTCAATTCGCGTCTGCCGGCGGCACCGACCACGTCAACGAGTCGCGCCTGCGCGTGGGCCTGCGCCATGCCTTCGACGAGGACTATGCCCTGGAGGGCTGGATCGGCGATTCGCATATGGATCAGGGCGGCGGCAGCACGGGCATCGGCAGCCTGGCGTTGCTCGCCCAGCCAGGCGATGCGTGGCGCTGGCGCGCGCAACTGGAACGCGACCGCGTCGGCATCTCGCCGCTGGCCGCTTCGCTCGGCATCGATCGCAACGGCGGGGTTGTCGAGGGCTGGTGGACGCCCGACCTGCGCTGGACGCTGGACGCCTACGCGCGCCACGACGAGTATTCCGATTCCAACCAGCGCGACGAGGTCGCCTTCGCGCTGCGCCGTGCGACCGTGCGCAACGGCTGGCTCAATCTCGACCTGGGGGTTTCGGGCCAGTGGTTCGGGTTCGACCGCGATCCGCATGACGGCTACTACGCGCCGAGCAGCTACCGCCGCGTCGCCCTCACCGGCGGCGCGTATTTCCACATCAGCGACGACGTCGGCCTGGGCGTGCAGGCCGCGCTCGGCGTACAGCGCGATGAAACCCTGCGCGACTGGAAAAGCGCCAACGATCTGAGCGCCGACTTGGCCATCGGCATATTCGGCGACTGGAAGCTGCATCTGGGCGCCGGGTACTCGCAACGCCGCCAGGAAAGCGGCGGCTATGGCGCCCACATCGTCAGCCTGACGCTGCAGCGGAACTTGTAGCCGGATCAGAACTCCGCGCTGCCCGGCACGCGCGGGTAGGGGATTGCGTCGCGGATGTTGGAAAGACCGCAGACGTATACGACGAGGCGCTCGAAGCCCAGGCCGAATCCCGCATGCGGCACGCTGCCGTAGCGGCGGAAGTCGCGGTACCACTGGTAGTGCGCCGGATCGAGGTTGAACTGACGCATGCGTGCATCGAGCACGTCCAACCGTTCCTCACGCTGCGAGCCGCCGATGATCTCGCCGATGCCTGGCGCGAGCACGTCCATCGCGGCGACGGTCCTGCCATCGTCGTTCAGGCGCATGTAGAACGCCTTGATCGCCTCCGGATAATTCATCACCACGACCGGGCGGCCGACGTGCTTCTCGGTGAGGTAACGTTCGTGTTCGGTTTGCAGGTCGTGGCCCCATTCGACCGGGTAGTCGAATTTCTGTCCCGACTTTCTCAGGATGTCGACGGCATCGGTGTAATTGATGCGCTCAAAGGGTGCTTTCACGAATTCCTCAAGGCGCGTGATCGCGGTTTTTTCCTGGCGCTCGGCAAAGAACTTCATGTCGTCCATGCGTTCGTCGAGCACGGCCTTGAAGATGTACTTGAGGAAATCCTCGGCCAGCGTGGCGTCGTCGTTCAAGTCCGCGAACGCAATTTCCGGTTCGATCATCCAGAATTCCGCGAGATGCCGCGTGGTATTCGAGTTCTCCGCGCGGAAGGTTGGACCGAACGTGTACACCTTGCTCAAGGCGAGGCAGTAGCCTTCGACGTTGAGCTGGCCCGAGACGGTCAGGTAGGTTTCCTTGCCGAAAAAATCCTTGTGGTAATCGATCGCGCCGGATTCCTGATTGCGCGGCAGGTTGACCATGTCCAGCGTGGAGACGCGGAACATCTGGCCGGCGCCTTCGGCATCGGACGCGGTGATGATCGGCGTGTTGATCCAGAAGAAGCCGCGCTCGTGGAAATAGCGGTGGATCGCCTTGGCGATGCAATCGCGTACGCGCGCGACCGCGCCGAACGTATTCGTGCGTGGGCGCAGGTGCGCGACCTCGCGTAGGTACTCCATGGTGTGCGCCTTGGGCTGGATCGGATACGTTTCCGGATCGTCGACCCAGCCGACGACCTCGACCTTCGATGCCTGGATCTCGAAGCTCTGGCCCTTGCCCTGCGATTTCACCAGCGTGCCGGTGGCGATCACGGCGCAACCGGCGGTCAGCTTCGCCACTTCGTCCGCATAGTTCGGCAGCGAATTCTGCGCGACGACCTGGATGGGATCGAAACACGAACCGTCGCTCACGTTCACGAACGACAGCCCGGCTTTGGAATCCCTGCGGGTGCGCACCCAACCCTTCACCGTGACTTCGCCGCCTTCCGCGACCGAACCCGATAACGCTTGCTTGACGCTGACCGCACTCATGCCTTGATATTCCTCGAGAAAACGCCATGTTCCCGTGCACGACGGGTTGCAAATCATAACGGATTGCTACAATGACGGGCATGAACATCCAACTCACACCCGCTGCGCGCGAGCGCATGCGCAGCTTTCTCGCCGCCAAACCGGACGCGGCGGGCGTGCGTTTCGGCGTGCGCAAGACCGGTTGTTCCGGTTACGCGTACGAAGTCGAAATTGCCGACCACATCGGCGAGGGCGACCAAGTCGTCGAACAGGATGGCATCCGGCTCGTCGTGGATCGCAAGAGCCTGCCATTCGTCGACGGCACGCAGATCGACTTCGCGCGCCAGGGTTTGAATGCCGCGTTCGTGTTCAGCAATCCCAACGTCACTGGCGAGTGCGGTTGCGGCGAGAGCTTCACCGTCGACGCACAGAATTGATCGTTTGTGCTTGAGTGCCGGCGTCGCTGCCGGTACACTGCGCGCCCTGCGCCGGGGTAGCTCAGCTGGTAGAGCAACGCATTCGTAATGCGTGGGTCGGGGGTTCGATTCCCTTCTCCGGCATATTCCCCTTGGACGGTTAGCTCAGCGGTAGAGCATTGCCTTCACACGGCAAGGGTCGCAGGTTCGATCCCTGCACCGTCCACCATGTTCAAGCGTTTGCCGACCCTGCCATCCTATTTTCGTTTGGCGGTCTTCTTCCTCTGCGCCGCGGCTTCACGCCGCTGATCCTTGAGCGCGGTTTCGTACTCGCCGACAGCCTTGGCCAGCGCGGTCGAGTTCTCGCCCTTGCGCAGTCCCTTGGCGGTCAGCGCCTTGCGCATGCGCTTGATCAGATCGAAATCGTGTTCGTCGCGATACGGTTTCAGATCAAGGTCTTTCGGCACTTTCTTCAGGCGTTCGTCACCGACAGTCTTGACGTATTTCTGCATGAAGCGGTCGTAGTCGCGCCAGAGGATTCCGTCGGCGCGGATCAGTGCCTCCTCGGCACGCGTGGCGATCTGGTGGGCATGCAGATAGTGCAGGCCGAGCTGGTCGATCAGCGTCTTTTCAACTTCCTCGTGCATGATGAGGTAGCGCGCCACGTCGATCTTGCGGCCTTTGTAATTCATCACGCGCGGCAGATGACGATCGATGTAAATCGTCTGCCCATCGACGCTGTAGCCGGCGAGGTAGGGGATGTCGTGAGTGCGGTCGAGACGTTTGACTCGGCGCAGGATGGCATCCATGGCACGGTCCAGCATGAGGCTGGATACATACCAGTCGGGAATGTGCAGTTTCTTGTGCGGAGAGCTGGGGTGGCAGCCACAGGCGGGCATTGAAATCTCCTTGAATTCGATCATTCCCCAGAGTCGTAACCTTACCCCACGACCATCCGATTGGCGTGTTGCACCGCCGCATGGCGACAAAGTACAAGATTCGTACTTTTGTAAATTTTGGGTTATAGTCAAAGCGCTGTGCTTGCACGGTTGGTCATTGTGCGCGAGTCACGGACGGGTTTCCCCCTCCGCAACGTCGGCGAAGGATTTTCCGGCAATCCAGTAAAGCGGACCGCGTGTTGCGCGCGAGTCCATGTATGGTTTGGACTGTGGAGTTTTTATGTCGGATCGTGAGGTTGGTACTGTCAAGTGGTTCAACGACAGCAAGGGTTTCGGGTTCATCAGCCGCGAAAACGGCCCCGATGTGTTCGTGCATTTTCGTGCCATCCAGGGAACGGGTTTCCGTACCCTGCAGGAAGGTCAGAAGGTGAGCTTCAAGGTTGTGCAGGGCCAGAAGGGTCTGCAGGCCGACGAAGTAGCTCCAGCCTGAGATAAGTACCGTAAGTCCTTGAAGCACCGGCGGATCGCATCCGCCGGTGCGTTTTCACGTCCATCGGAACGTGCCAGCCTCGCCCGCGCACCGATTCCAGCCGACCGCATGGTCGGCGCGCTACCATAAGCCCATGGATGCCATCACGGTAATCGAACCCAAGGCCCACGATCTGGGCGGTTTCACCGTGCGCCGCGTATTGCCGCAACTACGCGCCCGCCGCGTCGGGCCATTCGTGTTTTTCGATCACATGGGCCCGGCCGTGTTCGTGCCGGGGCAGGGCATGGACGTGCGCCCCCACCCTCACATCGGGCTGGCCACTGTCACTTATCTTTTCGAAGGCGCCATCGAACACCGCGACAATCTGGGCAATGTGCAGACGATCCGTCCCGGTGACGTCAACTGGATGACCGCCGGGCGCGGCATCGTGCATTCGGAACGCACACCAACCGTAGAGCGCGCGGCCGGTCAACACACGCACGGCATCCAGACCTGGGTTGCCTTGCCGAAAGATGCGGAAGAAGCCGCACCCGAATTTCACCATCACGCGGCGGCATCGCTGCCGGCGTGGGAGAGCAATGGTGTGCGATTGCGCCTCGTCGCCGGCGAAGCCTTCGGGTATCGATCGCCGGTGCACACGTTCTCGCGGTTGTTTTACGTTGCCGTGGAATTTCCGGCCGGTGGATCGCTGGTCGTTCCCGCCGAACATATCGAGCGTGCCGTGTATGCGACGGATGCACCGCTGAGTGTCGGTGGAGTCGAATTGGCGGTCGCGCACATGGCGGTCTTGCCGGCCAGGATGGATGTGGAAATCCGCGCGGCGCAACCGGCGCGCGTCATCCTGTGCGGTGGCGATCCGCTCGACGGCGACCGTCATCTGTGGTGGAACTTCGTATCCAGTTCGCGCGAACGCATCGAGAAAGCGAAGGCCGATTGGGCGGCGATGCGCTACCCATCGGTTCCGGGCGAAACTGAGTTCATCCCGCTGCCGCAATATTGAGTCGGAATTGCCCTCAGCGGTACTGGCGATGACACGCATCGCAGGCCGCACCCACGCGATCCAGGGTCTGCGGCAAACTTTTGCACTCCAGTGAAGGCGGGATCGCTGCACGCAGGCGCTGCGCATATTCCGCGAAGGGCGGATCCGGCGGCTCGGTGCCGTAGACCGCCGTCTCTATGTCGCCAGCGAGACCATGCAACCGCTCCAGGGTGCCTTGGGTTGCGGCATCGCAGCGGTTCGCGCGCGCGGCATCGTGCAGGATGCTCATATCGTGCTGCATCACGTTCATCAGACCGCGCGGATAGGCGTCGCGCTGGCGCAGCGTGCTGACGATATTGGCCGCGGCGATGGCGCCGACCGCCAAGCCGAGCACAAACAAGATCGCTTGGCGCATGCGCCACTCCGGAAAGGAAAACGAAAATGATAGCGAATCCGGATGCTAAAGTGCCACGTACATGAGCACGCAAAAACCATGACGGACTCGCGTTTTGGCGGAATCGACCGCCTTTACGGCGCCGGCAGTGCCGCGCGTCTTGCGCGCGCGCACGTGGCCGTGGTCGGACTTGGCGGCGTCGGCTCGTGGGCGGCCGAGGCGCTGGCGCGTTCCGGCGTCGGCACGTTGACGCTGATCGATGCCGATGAGGTATGCGTGTCCAACGTCAATCGGCAGTCGCATGCGCTGGAGGGCGAATTCGGCCGCGCCAAGGTCGATGTCGTCGGCACCCGTCTGCGCGCGATCAATCCGCAAATGCGCGTGCAACCGCTGGCGCAGTTCGTGACCGTGGGGAATCTTGAGGAACTGCTCGGCACCGGTTACGACGCCGTCATCGACGCCTGCGATGCGCTGCGCGTGAAGGTGGCGATGATCGCGTTTTGCCGGCGCCGCAAGATTCCGATTGTCGTATCGGGATCGGCTGGTGGGCGCAGCGATCCGACCTTGATCACGGCACGCGATCTTTCGAAGACCGAACACGACATCCTCCTCGGTCTGGTGCGCAAGAAACTGCGAGATGATTTCGGCTGGACGCGCAATCCCAAACGCTACTTCGGCGTGCAGGCCGTGTTCTCGCGTGAGAACGTCAACTATCCGCAGCCGGATGGCAGCGTCTGCAAGACCCGAGCGGGATCGGGCGAGGGTGCGCTCAAGCTCGATTGCGCCGGCGGCTTGGGCGCAGCCATGCACGTCACCGCCACGTTTGGCATGGTGGCGGCGTCACGCATCATCGAGCGACTTCTGCAAGTATCGGCCTGAAGCGGGCAGGGCGAACAAGCGTTCCGCGTTTGCCGTGGTCGCGGCGGCGATTTCTTGCGGATCGACGCCGCGCAATTGCGCCACGCGCGCGCAAATCTCGGCGAGCAGGGCCGGCTCGTTGCGCATGCCTTGATGGCCGTGCAGCGGCTGGTCAGGCGAATCGGTTTCCAGCAGCAGGAACTCGATCGGCATCGTGGCCGCGATTTCGCGCAGCCGGCGCGCGCGCGCATAGGTGAGCGGCCCGCCGAGACCGATCAGGAATCCACATTTCCACAATTGCCGCGCCTGTTCCGCGCTCCCTGAAAAACTGTGCACGACCCCGCGCAGATGTCCGATTTGGCGAATCGTGACAATGACTTCGTCGAGTGCGCGGCGCGCATGCACGATTACGGGCAACGAAAAATCCCACGCGATTTCGAGTTGGCGGCGAAAGTACAGCCGTTGCGTTTGGGCATCGAGGTCCGGAACGAAGAAATCCAGTCCGCATTCGCCGACCGCAACGGGTCGTTCGTGCTCGATCCAATGCGCCAGTTCCTGCAGATGTCCCGGCTTGTGCGCCGCCAGATACATCGGATGCAAGCCGTAGGCGGGATAAAGTCCGCGCTCGGCAGTGCACAGGGTGCGCAGGGCAGGGAAGGTGTCGAAAGCCACTGCGGGGACAATCTGGCGGCTGACACCTGCGCTACGCGCGCGTCGCAATACGACGGCGCGATCAACGTCGAATTCAGCAGCATCCAGGTGTGAGTGGCTGTCGATCAGATCGAGCATGCCGCGAAGGTTCCGGAACGGGCAATGGGACGAGAATGCCATCCGGGCGACCGGTTTCGCAACGGTTCACATGAGGCATTGGAAACTGGCGACAACCGTTCGCGCCTGCATGCGTTGATACGGACTTACAACGAGGAGACGACCATGCGCAAACCAGCCTTTACCGCGATTTTGCTGAGTACTATCGTTTTCGGACTGAGCGCCTGCGTGGCGCCGCCGCCGCGCGAACGCGTGGTTTACCACGAGGGCGGCAATCAATCGGGTCCGCGCTATTGCCATACCTGCGGCACGGTGCGTGATATCGACCAGGTGGAAATCCGCCAGCAGAGCAGCGGCGGCGGTGCGGTGATCGGCGCCATCATCGGCGGCCTGATCGGCAACCAATTCGGGCGTGGCGGCGGACGTGCCGCGGCGACCGCGGCCGGTGTCGTCGGCGGTGCCGTGGCAGGCAACGCGATCGAGCAAAACGACGCTAACCTGCGCTCAGGTTACGCGTGGCGGTTTTCGGTGGAACTGGACGATGGCCGCATGGCGCGCGTGACCCAGTACGACAATCCGGGTTTTCGTCCGGGCGACCGCGTGATCATCAACGGCCAGCGCCTGGAATTCATGCCGCGCCGCTGAAAACCTGGGTATAACCTGCTGCTCTCGAAGATCGAGCGCAGCAGGTTTTCAATCGGCGTGGTAGAAGCGGTGATCCCCGATAACCGCCAGCGGCGGGCCCTTGGCCCAACCCGGCGGCATGGCCACGCCGTCCGCGGCATAGAAGTGATCGGCGTTCGGCACGATCGAAGGACGCCAGTCCGCCGGTAGTTTCCACAGGTCCAGTGCAAATCCGGCAACGAGCCAGGCCTGCTGCCAGGCGTCGGCGTCGTCGAAGACATAGTTCTTGCTGGTCGTGGACAGCGCGAATTGCCCGCGCGCGCGCAGCACCTTGCACAGCGAGTTCCCCCACTGGCCGCCGTCGCGGCGGCGCAGGCCGACTTCGGCTACAGCCAATTGGCCGGTGACCGGCTCGCCGCGCGCTTCCAGGTAAACCGTTGCGGCCAGGCAGGCACGATCGCTCGCGGCATTGTTGAATGCCGATGCCAACCACAGGATCCAGGCTAGTTTCATTGCGGATTGCTCCGTACAAACGAATACATGCGACATCCGCACACGGACGTCGCGCAGGCGCGCGCCAGCCCTGTGGATGTTGCCTGCGGCGTTGTCAGCACCGCGGTGATTGTTTCCGGCAGGCATTTCGCGCAAGGCCGGGTAGATATACAAGGGATCGTTTCGATCCCCGCTTCGGCGCACGTCCCGTGGGCCTTAAGCAGTGGCGCCGCCGCGAGGTGGCGCCCGTTGTGCATTTCCGCTGCGGTCGTAGCGTTGGCCGCGCGTGCGGAAGAATTGCATGAATTCTCGCCATCCGCTGCGGATGGCGGCGCGCATTATCGCATATCGAATCGAGTTGTCACTCTATTTCGATCCGTTTCCTGAACGAATCCAGAATGGCAAATGTTAAGATTTCATCGTTC
>DATJIL010000216.1:0-6317 GCA_035493385.1 Rudaea sp. | reverse complement strand
ACCTTGAGCTTGTACGCATTCGTGCCGTCGACATCCTCGGTACCGAGGTACTCGATGCGGTCGCCACGCTCCTTGTAGCCGATCAGGGAACCGGCGATGGGCGCATCGTCGGCCATCGACTTGGCGTCGTCGTCGGACATGCGTTCCGGATCGCGCCGACCCTGGAACGGCGAAATCTGCCAGGCCTCCTTGCCGTCCCAGGATTGCACCTGGGTCAGGCCCTGCACGGTCGCCTCGGTGCGCACCGAATCCGGCGCCTGCTTGTATTGTGCGAAGGTCAGGTCGATCGAGCCGAAGCCGCCGATGAAGCGCATCTTGCCTTCGAGCTTGAGCGTCTTGATCGCCGCGATCTTGTCCAGCCCGCCGCGCGCAGCAGCATTTTTCGCGATCAGCTCATCGGCCGTGATGGCCTGCACCGAAAAAGCGGCGAACAATCCCGCCGCGCCCAATAAAGTCACCCAAGACTTGAGCATGAAGTTCTCCCCAACGCTCGACCGAGACAGTGCGGCGAGCTTACTCCCGCGGAAGGAGTTGGCTATAGGGCTAAAGTCACAGATGGCGGTCGATCTAGCTGATCAGGATCCGAAACCATCAGCAAAGATGTAGTCGTGCACGATGGTTCCGGCAGCCGAGCTGCTGGATACCGCAATCTGGTACTGCGTGTTGAGCAGTACCGAAACGGTATGGCCGAAGTCGTTGGTCGCGATCAGGTCGGGCCTGCCGTCGCCGTTCACATCGGTCGCGACGACGGCCAGTGCATCGCCGCCTGCGGAATAGGTCTGCTGCGCGGCGAAACCGGGTGTGGTTGCACCCGGCGCGGTGGTGTTGAGCAACACCGAAACCGTAGTGGCGCCAGCGTTCGCTGCGATGAGGTCGGGCTTGCCGTCGCCGTCCACATCGGCCGTGACGACGGATTCAGGAGCAATTCCCGTAGCAAAAGCGTGCTGCGTGGCGAACTCGGCAGTCGTTGCGCCGGGCATCGTGGTGTTGAGCAGTACCGAGACAGCGCTGCTGGCGTAATTCGCCGCGATCAAGTCGGATTTGCCGTCGCCGTTTACATCGGCCGCGACGAGGGAAAACGGGGCGCTTCCCGCGTTTCCCGTAGCGAAGGTCTGCTGTGCGGCGAAAATCAATGCCGTCGCACCCGGCGCGGTAGCGTTGAGCAGCACAGAAACCGTGCTATCGCCATCGTTCGCCGCGATCAAATCGGGTTTGCCATCGCCGTTCACGTCGGCCGCAATAACGGAACGGGGCTCGCTTCCCGCAGCCAAAATCTGCTGTCCCGCGAAGGTGGGCGTTGCCGCTCCCGGCGCGGTCGTGTTCAGCAGTACCGAAATCTCGTTATCGAAGAAGTCGGCCACGACGAGGTCGAGCTTGCCGTCGCCGTTCACATCGGTCGCGGCGACCGAAACAGGGCCGCTTCCGGTTTGAAAGGTTTGCTGCACCGCGAAACTTGGGGTCGATGCACCGGGTGCGGTGTTATTGAGCAGCACCGAGACGGCGCTTTCGCCGTAGTTCGCTACGACGAGGTCGGGCTTGCCGTCGCCGTTCACGTCGACCGCCGTGACCGAGTAGGGATTGGTTCCCGCGAGGAAGCTCCAGCGCGCGGCAAAGCTCGGCGTCGCCGCGCCCGGCGCGGTGGTGTTGAGCAGCACCGATACGTTTGTATCGCCTTCGTTCGCCACGACGAGGTCCGGCTTGCCGTCGCCGTTCACATCCGCCGTAGTGAAGGCATAAGGATGGGTTCCCGTGCCAAAACTCGGCGGCGCGGCAAAACCAAGCGTCGCCGCGCCCGGCACGGTGGTGTTGAGCAATACCGAAACCGTATCGTCTTGGAGATCGGCCACCATCAAGTCGGGTTTGCCGTCGCCGTTCACATTCGCCGCGATGACGGAATACGGATTCCGGCCAGTAGCCAGGATCTGCTGCGCGGCGAAGGTCGGTGCCGTCGCGCCGGGTACGGTGGTGTTGAGCAACACCGAAGCGGTGTTGTCGCCGGAGTTCGCCACGACGAGGTCGGGCTTGCCGTCGCCGTTCACATCGGCCGCGGTGACGGAATAGGGACTGGTTCCCGACGCAAAGCTGCTTTGTGCGGAGAACCCGAGCGTCGTCGCGCCCGGCGCGGTGGCATTGAGCAGCACCGAAACGGAATTGCCGACTGAGTTTGCCACGACGAGGTCGGGCTTGCCGTCGCCGTTCACATCGGCCGCTGTGACGGAATAAGGCTGAACGCCCGTGGCAAAGTTCTGCTGCGTGGCGAAGCTTGGCGTGGTCGCACCCGGCGCGGTGGCGTTGAGCAGTACCGAGACATTATTGTCGCTGAGGTTCGCCACGACGAGGTCTGGTCTGCCGTCGCCGTTCACATCGGCCGCGGTGACGGAATCCGGGTGGCTTCCCGCGGCAAAGGGTTGCTGCGTGGAGAAACTCGGCGTCGTCGCGCCCGGCGCGGTCGTGTTGAGCAGTACCGAGACGTCGTCGCCGAGATAGTTGGCCACGACGAGATCGGGCTTGCCGTCGCCGTTCACATCGACCGCAGTGGCGGAATAGGGCTGGCCTCCCGTGGCAAAGATCTGCTGCGTGGCGAAACCGGGAGTCGTCGCGCCCGGCGCGGTGGTGTTGAGCAGCACGGAGACATTGCTGTCGCCGTAGTTCGGCACGATCAGGTCGGGCTTGCCGTCGCCATTCACATCAGCTGCGGTGACAGTACGGGAACTGGTGCCTGTAGCGAAGGATTGCTGCGTGGCGAAACTCGGCATCGTTGCGCCTGGTGCGGTCGTGTTGAGCAGTACCGAGACACTGCCGCTGAGGTTCGACTCGATCAAGTCGAGCTTGCCGTCGCCGTTCACATCGGCCGCGGTGACGGAATACGGAACGGCTCCTGTGATGAAGGGCTGTTGCGCGGCGAACGTCGGCGCGGGGCCGATGCCCACGGCGCTGTCCAGCATCATCTGAAACTGGCTGCTCGCGGCCGCGCCGGTATTGGCGCTCAAGGTCACCGGAATCATCGCGCTCGAAGCGCCGGCGGGAATCACGACGCTGCCACTGGCGGCGGTGTAGTCGATGCCGGCGAACGCCGCGCCATCGACCGTGTGATAGTTGAGGACCGTCTCGTAGGCCAGATCGCCAGTGCGCGTGAGCGGAAACTGCATGGTCACCGGCACATTGCTAGAGCCCTTGGTCGCCCCGGCAACGGTCAGGTTTGTCGTACCTGCCAGAGCGCACGACGCGACACAGAACCCCAGCGCGCCGAACAACCACGCAACCCACTTGTGCGCGCAAACCCGCGCCGTTCTGCGGAATGACATGAGCGGATTCCCCTGGTACCTGCCGTGACACAGCTTACCTGCATGGCATTCCACGTTCAATTTGCTAGCGATTGAATCCGTTGTTGCCGCCTGCAGTGGCTACTACACTTCCAACCGATCCCCCTCCCTCGCCACCAGCGCATACAACGCCGGCATCAGGTAGATGCTGATGAGCAGGCGCGTGAGCATGCCGGCGACGATGACGAGCGCGAACGGACGCTGCGAGTCCGTGCCGACGCCGGAGGCAAGCGCGGCCGGCAACAGGCCGAGCGCGGCGACAAGTGCCGTCATCATGATCGGACGCAGGCGCAGGATCGCGCCTTCGCGTATCGCCGCATCCAGCGCCATGCCGCTGCGGCGCAATTCGTTGACGTAGGAAATGTAGACCACCGCGGTGAGCACCGACACGCCGAACAGCACGATGTAGCCGATCCCGGACGACACCGAGAACGGCGTGTCGGTGAGCCACTGCGCGACAATCGCCCCGGCCGGCGCGGACAACAGCACGCCGAGCACGGTGATGAGCGGAAACTTGACGTTGCCGTAGAGCACGAACAGGAGCAGGAAGATGACGAACAGGGTCACCGGCACGATCACGTTCATCTGCGAACGCGACGCGGTGTATTCCTTGTATTCGCCGCCCCAGTCGAGGCGATAGCCCGGCGGCAGGTGCACGCTGCGCGCGACCTGCGCCATGGCGTCTTCCACCGCGCCGGCAAGGTCGCGGCCTTCCACCGAAAACTGCACGCCGATGTAACGCGAATTGTTTTCGCGATAGATGAACGAGGCGCCATTGGCGACGTCGATCCGCGCAAGCTCCTTGAGCGGAATCTGCGCGCCGCCCGCGGCCGCCACCGGGATATTGCCGATCGCCTGCGGATCGTCGCGGTACTGCTTTTCCAGGCGCACCACGAGGTCGAATTGCTTTTCGCCCTGCACGACCTGGGTCGCGACGCTGCCGCCGATCGCGGTTTCGATCAGGCCGTTGACGTCGTCGACGTTGAGGCCGTAGCGCGCGAGCTTGGCACGGTCGAGCTTGATGCTCAGGCTCGGCTGGCCGAGCTCGTGGACCAGGGTCACGTCGCCAATGCCGCGCACCTGTTCCAGTACCTGCTTGATCGCCTTGCCCTTGGCTTCCAGCGTGTGCAGATCGCCGCCGAAGATCTTCACCGCGAGCGCGCTTTTCAGGCCCGTCTCGGCTTCGTCCACGGCGTCTTCCGCCGGCTGCGTGTAGTTGAACTGGATGCCGGGAAACGCCTGCAGTTGCTTGTCGATGGCGGCGATCAGTTCGGCCTTGTCGCGGTATTTTCCGTTCCACTGCGAATATGGCTTGAGGCCGACGAAAAATTCATCGTTGAAGAATCCGGTCGAGTCGGTGCCGTCGTCCGGGCGGCCGAGTTCCGAGCTGACCGTGGTCACCACCGGGAACGAACGCAGGATCGCGCGGATCTGCGGCGATATCTTCGAAGCCTCCTCGTAGGAGATCGTGTACGGCATGGTCGCGCGCACCCACAGCGCGCCCTCGTCGAGCTTGGGCATGAATTCCGCGCCGATGGAGGGCACCAGCAGCAGCGACAGCGCGAGGATCGCGCCCGATGCGATCGCGGTGGCGCGCGGCCGCGCGAGGCAGGCATCCAGGCCGCGCGTGTAGGCCGACTTGATCGCCTCGAAAATGCGGTTGCGCCGCTCGCGCACGCCGTGGCGCATCAGGCCCGCGCACAGTACCGGCAGCAGCGTCAGGGTGACGACGAGCGAACCGACCAGGGCGAAAATCATGGTGTCGGCCATTGGCTTGAACAGCGTGCCGGATGGGCCGGTGAGCACGTAGATCGGCAGGAAGCTCGCCACGATCACCGCGACCGCGTAGACCAGCGGGCGATCGACTTCCGCCGCGGCGTCCTTGATCACCTCGACCAGTTCCTTCGCGCCCAACGACTTGCCTTCGCGCAGCGCGAGCTGGCGGAAGATGTTTTCCACCATGAAGATCGCGCCATCCACGAGGATGCCGAAATCGACGGCGCCGATGGACAGCAGGTTCGCCGAGGCGCCCTGCAAGTCGAGACAGCAGAATGCAAACAGCAGCGACAACGGAATCGTCACCGCCACGATCAGCCCGGCGCGCAGGTCGTACAGGAAGAAGATCAGCACGACGACGACCAGCAACATGCCATGCAGCAGGTTGCGCTGCACGACTTGCGTGGTCTCGTGGATGAGGTTGCTCAAGTCGTAGAACGCATGCACCTTCACGTCCGGCGGCAGGATCGAGGCGTTGATCTGCCGCGTCTTGTCCTCGATCCGCTGCAGCACGTTCTGGGTCTTTTCGCCGGTGCGCATCAGCACGACGCCTTCCACGGCGTCGTTGCGATCCATGTAGCCGAATTCACCGAGGCGCGGCGCGATGCCGATCTGCACGCGGCCGACGTTCTTCACCAACACCGGCGTGCCGTTGCTGACCGCGAGCACGGTATTGCCGATGTCATCGAGCGTTTCGATGCGGCCCAGGCCGCGCACATAGTAGAACTCGCCGCCCTGCGAGTAGAAACCGCCGCCGGCATTGCTGTTGTTGGCCGCCAGCGCGGCTTGCACCTGCGTGATCGACAATCCCGCCGCGGCGACCTTGGCCGGATCGAGCAGCACCTGGTATTGCATGGTGCCGCCGCCGAAGCCGGAATCGTCGGCGACGCCCGGCACCGAGCGGTATTGCGGCGCGACGATCCAGTCGTCGATGGTCTTGAGTTCCATCGGCGACCGGTCGCTGCTTTCCAGCACATAGCGGTAGATCAAGCCCGACGGCGAAGATGGCGGCGAGATCGACGGCGTCATTCCATTCGGCAAGCCGATGTCGCCGAAGCGGTTGAGCACATGCTGGCGCGCGAAGTCGTTGTCGGTGCCGTCGGCGAAAGTGAGCGTGACATCGGACAGGCCGTACAGCGAGATCGAGCGCTTGGTGGAGAGTTTCGGAATGCCGTTCATCGCCAGCTCGACCGGCACGGTGATCAGGCGCTCGACTTC
>DATJIL010000215.1:0-3384 GCA_035493385.1 Rudaea sp. | reverse complement strand
ACCGCATAACGCAGGCCTCCGGGAGTGGTCGCGCTGCTGGCGTCGTCTACGCAGGTGGTAACAGCCACGGTAGGCGCGGCAAGGACGGGTGCGTGCCGCTGGCGCGGAAAAGCGATCTTGTGCTTTGGCGCATGCGTGAACAGTTCGAATTTGCCCGGATTCGCCGCCCGATACTGCTTGAGCTGCGCCACCAAGCCATGCAGCGCCTGCATGCTGGCCGCCAATTGCGAGTTGCCATTCGAGCCGGCATGCGCGTTTGCTCCCGCCGCAGCCAAGGCGATAGTCAACGCCGCAGCCAGCGGCTTGACGGAAATTCCGCGATTCGCTTGCATGATCCCACCCCTGTTTCGTGAGCTATCTCACAAAAATAGCCGATGCCCTGCGCTTGTGCAAGGCTCGCCATCCACCAGCGCCGAGCAGGATGGCGAGTAAAACGGCGAGCCATCCCGGCAACAACGGCACGGGAAGCACGGGTGCCGGCGCGAGCGAGCCTTCGAACGCGCCGATGTCCGCCGCCGCGCCGAGCACGAGCGGAAATCCCGCACCGCGCTGATCCGAGGCGAGGCTGGATGGGTTTGCTCCCGCATCCACGGCGGGGCTGCCGACCTGCAGCGCCATGGTAAGCGTCGGCCCACCGTTGTCTGCCAGCGGCCACAACCGCGGTTCGGATTGCAGCGTGGCGCCGGGCAAGGTCACGTTGGCCGCGGCCGCGGTGACGAGATTGTTCGATCCCCCGATTGTGAAGGCACCCATCGCGGCGATGTCGGCGTTCGCACTTGCCACCGTGTTGTTCGCCACGATGCTGCTCTGCAGGGTCAGCGCGCCGACAATGCCGATGAGATAGATTCCCGCACCTGCCGTGCCGGACTTGTTGTCCGCGATCGTGCTGTTGTTGACGAGCATGGCATCGAACACGCGCGCGAACACGCCGCCGCCGGTCTTGTAACGCGCCATGTTGCCGGCAATGGTGCTGTCGCTGATGCCGAATCCCGCGTGCGTGGCGAGGCCGCCGCCGGTGCCGAAGGAATAGTTGCCGCTCAGCGTGGAACGGTAGGCGTAACCGCCGAGATCGGAAAAAATCCCGCCGCCGGTGCAGTAGCTGCCGTGCGTGTCGCTGAGCGTGTGCGTGGCGCGGTTGCCGCTGACCGTGCTTTGGAAAAGATACGCCTGACCGCGGTAGGCCATCGCGCCGCCGCCGTACGCCGCCGTGAAAGTATTCGGATGCGAACCGAGCGCGGTGTTGCCGGTGAGCGTGCTGGAATAAAGACTCACTCCGCGTGCGGTGACGCCGCCGCCGTAGGCGCCTTCGCCGGACGCAAGGCAGCCGCTCACCGTCGCGTGATCGAGCCGGACATAACCATTGGAAATGACGCAGGCGCCGCCGGTGACGTGATAGCCGGCGACGACCGCGAGGCCGTTACGCACGGTCAGGTTTTGCAAGTCGAGCGTGCCGTATCCGTAGTGGACGAAGACGCGATCCAGGCCTGCGCCGTCGACCGCGAGCGCCTTCGCGCCGGGTCCGGCAATGGTCAGGTCGTTCTGGTAAACCGGGATCGCGCCCTGCGCCAGCGTGATCGCACCGCAGGTCAAGGCGCTGGCATCGACGGTATCGCCCTCGCCCGCTCCCGTGACCAGGCTGCGCAGGGTGCCGGCGCCGTTGTCGTCGGCGCAACTGGTCACGGTCAGCGTCGTCGCGGGCGCACTCGCGGATGTGCGCGGCAAGGCGCGCGCATCCAGCGCCGCGAACAAGGCGGCTACGGCGCGGCCGTCGCCCGGCTTCCACGCCGCGGGCACGGGCGCACTGAGCGGCGTGGCCTGCGTGATGCCCGCCGTCATCAGCGCGGCCGCGAGCGGCAACAAACGCAGCGTGCGTCGGTTCACGTTCATCCTGCAATCCATTCGGTAACCTCGGTCCCCGATCGAATGTAGCACGCGCTTGCGCCGCGCCGCGCCGCGCGACTATCGTAGCGTCGCGACCAGGGGAGTTTCCGCATGTCCTACGCCGAAAAACGCCGCCACCCGCGCCTGGCCATCTACTCGGCCGCGCTCGCGGTGTGCAACGGCGAAGGCTACCTGTCCGACGTCAAGGACCTGTCCCAGGGCGGCGCCTGCATCGGTCGGCCGAAGAACTGGCCCGCGGATGCCCCGGCCGAATGCCGCGTGTTTTTCATCTTCGACCAGGAAACCGTGATCGGGCTGGAGGCGCACATCGTGCGCAACGGCGCCGAGGACATCGGCCTGGAATTCGCGCCCGGGCAGGAGCAGCGCGTCGAGAGCCTGCTGTACGAGTCGCGCTTCCTCGACAAGGACACGATCTGACATGAATCCGCGCCTGTTTGACTACCTGGCGCCGATCGCGCTGCTGATCGGTTCCAACGTGTTCATGACCTTCGCCTGGTACGGGCACCTCAAATTCACCAACCGCCCGCTGTGGCTGGTCATCGCGGCGAGCTGGGGCATCGCGTTTTTCGAGTACTGCCTGCAGGTCCCCGGCAACCGCATCGGCTATCGCGTCTACAATCCGGCACAGCTCAAGACGATCCAGGAAATCATCACCCTGGTCGTCTTCGCCGTCTTCTCGGTGATCTACCTCGGCGCCAGCCTGCGCTGGAATCACCTGGTCGGCTTCGTCCTGATCGTGCTTGCCGCGTTCTTCATTTTTTACGAGTGAGGAATCAGCGTCCATGCGACGCCGGCAATGCCGGCGAGCAGGAGCAGCGCCACCGGCCAGATGCTGAGCAGGAATCCGTTGTGGCGCGCGGACGGCGCGCTCACGTAGCCACGGAAATACACGATGCGGCCGATCACATAGACCGCGCCGATCGCCGCCATCACGCGTGGATCCCAATACTGCGCGGCGATCCATAACCCGGGCACGAACACGATAAGCAGTTCCAGTGTGTTCTGCTGCACGCGGAAATAGCGCTCGAACACCTCGTGGCCGCTCGTCGCCGGCGCCTTCACGCCATACTGCGCGCGCGCCTTGCCGACCAGCGCCGCAAAGATGAAGTATTCGAGCAGCGCGCACAACGTGACGAGATTGACCCAGACCATGGCGTTTCCTCTTGTGGATGCTTAAGGCCCGAGTGACGGGCGGGACGACCGGCGCCGGCATTTTGGCTCGCCGGCGTGCGACGAACAAGTCAACCGGATACGTCTTGTGCCGTTACACAGGGGAAACCCCGAGCCTGTGTTGCGAGCACAGGCTTCTTGCGGCGCGAAACACTCCCGTTTTTCGCGCCGTACTTTTTTCGGGCCGGTTTATTCAGGCTGAGCGGCTTTTTCCTCCGCCTTGGCGCGATCCCAGTAGGCGTCCTGTTCGGTCAGGCTCATGCCGTCGAGTTGGCGGCCTTCCTGCGCGGCCAGCGTTTCCATGCGCCGGAA
>DATJIL010000214.1:0-3310 GCA_035493385.1 Rudaea sp. | reverse complement strand
CGGCTTTCGAGGAAGGTCTTGCTGTGGCTGTACCTGTCCGCTTCGGGCAGGAACAAGGTCACGCCCAGCGCGCGACCGCGCGGAATGATGGTGACCTTGTGCACCGGATCGTGTTCGGGGACGAGACGGCCGACGATCGCGTGGCCGGCTTCGTGGTAGGCGGTGAGCTTCTTCTCGTCCTCGCTCATGAGCATGGACTTGCGCTCGCTGCCCATCATGATCTTGTCCTTGGCGCGCTCGAAATTATCCATCGTCACCGCGCGCGAATTGAAGCGCGCGGCGAAAAGCGCCGCCTCGTTGACGAGGTTGGCCAGGTCCGCACCAGAGAATCCCGGCGTACCGCGCGCAATTACTGTTGCGTCGACGTCATCGGCCAGCGGCACCTTGCGCATGTGGACTTTCAGGATCTGCTCGCGGCCGCGCAGGTCGGGCAACGGCACCACGACCTGGCGGTCGAAGCGGCCCGGGCGCAGCAGCGCTGGATCGAGCACGTCGGGACGGTTCGTCGCGGCGATGACGATGATGCCTTCGTTGCCTTCGAAGCCGTCCATCTCGACCAGCAACTGATTGAGGGTCTGCTCGCGTTCGTCGTGACCGCCGCCGAGGCCGGCGCCGCGATGGCGGCCGACCGCATCGATTTCGTCGATGAAGATGATGCACGGCGCGTGCTTCTTGGCCTGCTCGAACATGTCGCGCACGCGCGAGGCGCCGACGCCGACGAACATTTCGACGAAATCGGAACCCGAGATCGAGAAGAACGGCACCTTGGCTTCGCCCGCGATGGCCTTGGCGAGCAAGGTCTTGCCGGTGCCCGGGGATCCGACCATCAGCACGCCGCGCGGGATGCGCCCGCCCAGTTTCTGGAACTTGCCCGGATCGCGCAGGAACTCGACCAGCTCGCCGACTTCCTCCTTGGCTTCGTCGCAACCGGCCACATCGCCGAAATTGATCTTGACCTGGTCCTCGCCCTGCAGTTTCGCGCGCGAACGGCCGAAACTCATCGCGCCGCGGCCGCCCGCGCCGGCCTGCATCTGGCGCATGAAGTACACCAGCAGGCCGATGAAGATGATGAACGGAATCCAGTCGACCAGCACGCGCGTCCACACACTGGACGTGTCCGCCGGTTCCTGCGTGACCTCGACATTGTGCGAGCGCAGGGTCGGGATCATCTGGCTGTCATCGAACGGCGCCGTGGTCGACAGCGGACTGCCATCCTTGCGCTTGCCGGTAATGTTGGACGGCATGGTGGGGCTGATCGACACCTGCGCGACCGCATTGTTCTCGACCTGCTGCATGAAATCCGAATAGGAAATATTGCGCGGACTCGTGCTGTGCGGATTGAAGCTCTGGAACACGGCGATCAGCACGACCGCGATCACGATCCAGAGCAGCAGGTTCTTGGCCATATCGTTCATGGTGTCTCTCACTTCTTGCCGGTCGCCAACGCGTAAACTTCGGGGCTGCGCGCGCGTGAGGCCTTCGGTTTGCGCATGCTGACGCGCTCGTAAGCCTTGCGCAAGTTTCGCACGTACTCGTCGAAACCGCGGCCCTGAAACAGTTTGACCACGAACGCGCCGCCGGGTTTCAGGTGGACGGCGGCGAATTCCTGTGCCAATTCAGCCAGATGCATGGCGCGCGCCTGGTCGGCCACGTCCACACCGCTCATATTGGGCGCGATGTCCGAAAGCACAAGGTCGACGGGTGCGCCGTGCAACGTCGCTTCCAGTCGTTGCAGAACCTCGTCCTCGCGGAAATCGCCCTCGATGAACTCCACTCCGGCGATGCCCTGCATCGGCAGGATGTCCAGCGCCACGATGCGGCCCGCGTCGCCGAGGCGCTCGCGCACCATCTGCGACCAGCCGCCCGGCGCGGCGCCCAGATCCACCACGACCATGCCCGGCTTGAGCAGGCGGTCGCGTTCGATCAACTCCTCGAGCTTGAACACCGCGCGCGAACGCCAGCCTTCGGCCTGCGCGCGTTTGACGAAGGGATCGGAGAAATGCTCCTTGAGCCAGCGCGAGCTGGACTTGCTACGTGCCACGCGACGCCTCGAAATGCTGCACAGCCGCATGATACCCTGTAAAACCCCAAATCGGTCGCTTCCATGCCGCTCTCGCCCAGCCAGAAACGCTATCTGCGCGGCCTCGCGCACAGCCTCAAGCCGGTGATCCTGACCGGCAACAAGGGCGTGACGCCGGCCCTGCTCAAGGAATTTTCCGCCGCGCTCGACCAGCACGAACTGGTCAAGGTCAAGCTCGGCGACGATCGCGACGAGCGCAAGCTGCACATCGCCGAACTCGGCGACGGCGCCAAGGCCGAACTCGTGCAAAGCATCGGCCGCGTCGCCTGCTTCTATCGGCGCAACGAGGACAAGCCGAAACTGGCGCTGCCCCGGTAACCGATGCAACTCACCGAACACCGCTACGAACAGCAATTCTTCCTGCGCCATGCGGATGCGCAATCCGTCACCGTGATCGACCGCGTGCTGCACCGCAGCCTCGTCGTCAGCGCCACGCGCATCGTCGAGGATTTTCCGGTGCGCCAGTCGGATCAATTCGACGACGACGCCATCGAATCCATCCTCGCCTTCAAGCCCGAAGTCGTCCTGCTCGGCACCGGCGCGCGCGCCGTGTTCCCGCCGCAGGCCGTGCTGGCGCAATTCCTCAAACGCGGAATCGGCCTGGAAACCATGGACAGCGCTGCCGCCGCGCGCACCTTCAACGTACTGGCCGGCGAAGGGCGCAATGTGGTGGCGGTTTTCCTGATCCTGAATTAGGGCCGATACACATTCGGCGTTTCCCTTCTCCCGCTGGCGGGAGAAGGTGCCCGGAGGGCGGATGAGGGTGGCCACCGAAACGCATCCACCCTCACCCGCCGCGCCATGCGCGACGGCCTCTCCCGCCAGCGGGAGAGGCGTGGAAGACCAACTACATCCCTAATCCGCCTCGTCGCGCTCCATCAGCGCACGCAATTTCTTCAGTGCCGACGCCTGGATCTGGCGCACGCGTTCGCGGGTCAGGCCAAGTTGCTCGGCAACTTCCGCCAGCGTCTGCACGCCGTGATCGTTCAAGCCGAAGCGGCGTTCCAGCACCCAGCGCTCGCGCTCGGGTAACTGCACGATCCATGCGCCAAGACCGGCGGATGGCACGGCATCGGCACTGGCCACTTCGGTATCGCTCACTGCAATCTGCTCGCTCAAGGCGCGGTCGTCGCTTTCCGACAGCGGCGCATCCAGCGAACTGATGCGTTCGGTCGCGGCGAGCAGTTCGCTCACCTCCCCCCCGGATTTCCCGGCCGAATGCGCAAGCTC
>DATJIL010000213.1:0-3778 GCA_035493385.1 Rudaea sp. | reverse complement strand
CGGCTGCGCGAAGCCGCGTTCTTGCTGCTCGCGCCGGTCGCCGTCTATCTGTTCCTGTGCCTGATCACCTACAGCACGGACGATCCGGGCTGGAACCATGCCGCCGCACACGCGCAACAGGTGCAGAACCTGGGCGGGGCGGTTGGTGCGTGGATCGCCGACATAGCCTTCTCGCTGTTCGGTTTCCTGGCCTACGCGTTCCCGCTGCTGTTGTTCACGGTCGGACTGGCCTTGTTCCGCGTACCCGGCACCGAACAGAAATCCTCGCTGGAACCAACGCTGCGCCTGATCGGTGGTGTGGCGTTCTTCATCGGCGGTACGGGCCTTGCCCACCTGCAGCTTTCCGCTGTCGGCATGCCGCCTGGAATTGGCGCCGGCGGCGTGCTCGGTGAAATCGTCGGCGGGCAACTGCAGCGCGGCTTCGGCCATCTCGGCGCCAGTTTGTTCCTGCTCGCGATCTTCCTGGTCGCCCTGACCCTGGCGACCGGGATTTCCTGGTTCCGCGTGATGGACGCGATCGGTCGCGGCACGCTCGTCGTGTTCGGCTGGCTCGGCGCGAGCACGCGCAAGGCTGCCGACATCCGCGTTGCGCGCGCCGCGCGCAGCGCGCGCGAAGAAACGCGCAAGATCGAGACCGTCAAGCAATCGCGGCGCGAGCCGATCAAGATCGAACCCACGCTGGCGCCCATCGAAAAAAGCAGGCGCGCCGAAGCCGAGCAGCAGATTCCGCTGTTCTCGGGCATCGCCAATTCCGACCTGCCGCCGCTGTCCCTGCTCGACGAGCCGCAGCAGCAGGTCAAGGGTTATTCCGAGGAAACCCTCGAGGCGCTGTCGCGCCAGGTCGAACTCAAGCTCAAGGATTTCCGCATCGATGCGCACGTCGTCGGCGTGTTCCCGGGGCCGGTGATCACGCGCTTCGAGTTGCAGCCGGCGGCCGGCATCAAGGGCTCGCAGATCAGCAACCTCGACAAGGACATCGCGCGCGGGCTGTCGGTGGTCAGTGTGCGCGTGGTCGACGTGATTCCGGGCAAATCGGTGATCGGTCTGGAAATCCCGAACGTGAACCGCGAGATCGTTTACTTGTCGGAAATCCTGCGTTCGGAAAAGTACGACACGGTCAAATCGCCGCTGGCGCTCGCGCTCGGCAAGGATATCGGCGGGCGTGCGGTGGTCGTGGATTTGGCCAAGATGCCACACCTGCTCGTTGCCGGTACCACCGGCTCGGGCAAATCGGTGGCGCTGAATGCGATGGTGCTGAGCCTGTTGTACAAGGCCACCGCGCGCGATGTGCGCATGATCATGATCGACCCGAAGATGCTGGAGCTTTCGGTTTACGAGGGCATCCCGCACCTGCTCGCGCCGGTCGTGACCGACATGAAGGAAGCCGCGAATGCGCTGCGCTGGTGCGTGGCAGAAATGGAGCGCCGCTACAAGCTGATGGCCGCGGTTGGCGTGCGCAACCTTGCCGGCTTCAACAAGAAGGTCAAGGACGCCATCGACAGCGGCAAGCCACTGTCCGACCCGCTGTTCAAGGCACCGGAGAACACGACGCAGCCGATCGTCGTGCCGACGCTGGAGCCATTGCCTTACGTCGTCGTCATCATCGACGAATTCGCCGACATGATGATGATCGTCGGCAAGAAGGTCGAGGAACTCATCGCGCGCCTGGCGCAGAAGGCACGCGCGGCGGGCGTGCACCTGATATTGGCCACGCAGCGGCCGTCGGTGGACGTGATTACCGGCCTGATCAAGGCGAATATTCCTACGCGCATCGCATTCCAGGTGTCGAGCAAGATCGACTCGCGCACGATCCTGGATCAGTCCGGCGCGGAAACCCTGCTCGGCCACGGCGACATGCTGTATCTGCCTCCGGGCACGGCAACGCCCGAACGCGTGCACGGCGCCTTCGTCGGCGACGACGAAGTACACAAGGTTGTGGCGCATCTGCGCAACCAGGGCAAACCCGACTACATCGAAAACGTATTCGCCGAAGTGCAGTCGCTCGGCGACGGCCGTGTGGTCGGCGAATCGGGTTTGCCGGAAGATGCCGAGGAAGGTGATGGCGACTACGACGAGCTGTACGACAAGGCCGTGGCCATCGTTACCGAATCACGCCGCGCCTCGATTTCCGGCGTGCAGCGGCGCCTGAAGATCGGCTACAACCGGGCCGCGCGCCTGATCGAGCGCATGGAGGCCGACGGCATCGTCAGTCCGCCCGAACACAACGGCAACCGCGAGGTGCTCGCGCCGCCGCCGCCGGAAATCTGACTACGCGCGCGTTCAGCGTAGACGCCGCAAGATTGCCTTTGCCAATCCCGAGTTGCCTACCATGCGTATTTTTGCTTTGATCCTGCTTTTGATGACCACCGCTGTTGCAAGCGCTGCCGATTCCGCGCGCTCCAGGCTCGACGCCTTTGCCAAGGGCATCACTTCGATCTCCGCCGATTTCGCCCAGCAGGTGTACGACCCGAACGGCGCCGCCGGCAAGGGCAGTTCCGGCACGATGGCCTTGAAGGCGCCACGCCAGTTCCGCTGGGGCGTGGCCAAGCCGTACCAGCAGTTCATCGTCGCCGACGGCGAGAAAGTGTGGGTTTACGATCCCGACCTCGAACAGGTCACGGTGCGCGCGCAGGGCACCGAGGAAGCGCACAGTCCCCTCACGGTGCTGACCGACCTGTCGCAGCTGGATCGTGATTTTTCGACCAGCGAGCAGGGCGCTCGTGACGGCATGGCCTGGCTGCGCCTGAAATCGAAGGACAAGGAACCGCAGTTCGCCTGGTGCGATCTCGGTTTCGACGCCAGTGGGCTCGCGCGCATGGATTTCGAAGATTCCCTCGGCAATCGCACGACGATCACGTTTTCGCACTGGCAACGCAATCCGAAACTGCCGGACGGCACATTCCATTTCGTGCCGCCCAAGGGTGTGGACGTGATCGGCGATGCCACGCCCGCGGCGCAGGCGTTTCCGCTCAGGAATTAGGAACCCTGAGTAACCGTCGCGAGCGATGAGGATTCGCGTGTCGCCGGAGCGCAGGAACCGGAGTGTACTTTTGCGTGCATGAGGATTCCGAGCACCGCCGGCACGCAAAGCATCGAGCGGAGCAGGTTAATCAGGGTTCCTTTGCACGTTTGCCGACCGCCGCAAGTATGCCCTGCAGCAGTGCGGTCGGTGTCGGCGGGCAACCTGGAATCGCGACATCGACCGGAATCACGTTGGCGACGGCACCAAGGCTGGCGTAACTTTCGCCGAACACGCCGCCGCACATTCCGCAATCGCCGACGGCGATCACGAGCTTGGGTTCCGGCGTAGCCTCGTAGGTGCGGCGCAGTGCCTGCGCCATGTGCCGCGACACGGGGCCGGTCACGAGCAGTGCGTCGGCATGCCGCGGACTGGCGACGAAGCGGATGCCCATGCCTTCGAGGTTGTAGTACGGGTTGTGCAGCGCCTGGATTTCCAGCTCGCAGCCGTTGCATGAACCGGCATCGACTTGCCGAATCGCGAGCGCGCGGCCGAACACCCGCGCGATCTGCTCCTGCAACTCGCGCTGCAGCATGGCCGCATCCGCGCTGGGCGCAGGTTCGCTGATGATGCCGACCTTGCGGATTTGTTGCAGGAGATGCCACATGTCATGCGCTCCTCACAGGTCGTGCCCGCTATAGGCCAGGTTGAACGATTTGTTGATCAGCGGAAAGTCCGGAACGATGTTGTCGATGATCGCGTGCTCCAGCACCGGCCAGTTGTGCCACGACGGATCGTGCGGATGGCAGCGCGCGATGC
>DATJIL010000212.1:0-3392 GCA_035493385.1 Rudaea sp. | reverse complement strand
AGCCGGACTTCAATTGGGTCTTGGGAAAGATCATTCAGGCTGACAACGGTCTGATGCGCGTCGAGAGGCGCCGCAAGGGCGATTCATATAACTGAACTGCGCGGTATTGTATTTACGCCGATTCCGCATTGCAACATTCCTTGTGGGAGCACGAACCGGGCGCATGGAATGAAACCACCGACCTGCGCTCACTGTTGGCCCGCGTGTCCCACAACCGGTACGCGCGTGCCTCGTTGCGGACAATGTGTATTCCAAACCGGAATGACTGCTGTTGGCTAGAGTCGAAAGTCGTGCTTTTCAACATGACAATCGTCAGATGAGGGTCGTCACTGCGGCATCGACGTTCGACGTTGCACGATTTCGACAATGGCATGCGCTTCTGCAAAGCCGCCGGCGATCGCCAAGCTCGAACCCGAGACCGCGTGGCAAACGGCAGACGCTTGGCGGGGCGATGCAGCCCGGTTCAGCCGGACGGCACACCAGACGCAGCATCCAGACGATGCGCCTCGGCAAGATATTCCCGGCTCTGCATCTCGATCAGCCGGCTCGCGGTGCGCGCGAATTCCAGCCGCAGACGCTTGCCGTCATACAGTTCCACCGTCGGCGCCTGCGCGGTGACGGCCAGCTTCACGCGACGGTCGTACAGTTCGTCGATCAGGTGCACGAAGCGTTGCGCGGCGTCTTCGTTGAAGGGCGTGAACTGCGGCAGGCCCGAAATCAGGATCGCCGGATATGTCCGCGCGAGCTCGATGTAATCGGCCGAGCCGTACGGCCCGTCGCACAGCGCCGCGAAATCGAACCACGCCGCCTGCGCGCAGACGCGGCGCACGCGGAAGGTGCGATCGTTGATGTTCAATGCGGCGTTTTCCTGCACCGGCCCTTGCGCCAGTTCGACGAACAGGCGTGCCAGCGCCATCTCGGCATGCGCGTCGTCGGGCGTCAGGTACACCGGCGCGCGGGTCAGCGCGCGCAGGCGCCAGTCGTGCGGCGAAACCAACTCCAGCACTTCGCAATGTGCACCGAGCAGGTCGATCGCAGGCAGAAAACGTTCGCGTTGCAGGCCTTCCTTGTAGAGATCGCGCGGCGGTGTATTGGACGTCGCCACCAGCGTCACGCCGCGGTCGAACAAGGCCCCCAGCAGGCCACCCAGGATCATCGCGTCGCCGATGTCGGTGACCATGAACTCGTCGAGGCAGAGCACGCGCGCGCGCGCCGCGATGTCGGCGGCCACCCGCAACAACGGATCGCGCACCTCGCCCAGCGCACGCAAACCGGCGTGCACATCGAGCATGAAACGATGGAAGTGCACGCGCTGCGCAATCCCCGCGGGCAGCGAGGCCACGAACCGATCCATCAACATGGTCTTGCCACGCCCGACCGGGCCCCACAGATACAGCCCGCGAACCGCATCGGGTTTCCCGGCCAGGCGCGTGCGCAGGCGCTGCAGGCAACCAGGTGGCGGCGCCAGCAGCGCCGCATGGACGCGATCGAACGCAGCCAGTGCCGCGTGTTGCGCGGGATCGTCCTGCCAGCGCCCGCCGGCAATGCCGCGAGCGTAATGTTCGCTGGGACGAAAAACTTCCGCGTCGGTTCCGGCAGCCACGCTCAAGCAGTAGTCTTGCCCGGCAACCAAGGCCGCACCGCGTTCTTCACCGCGCCGCGCAAATCCATCAGGCGGCGATGGAAGAAGTGCCCGGTTTCCGGCATGCGGATCAGCGTCGGTTTCGGGTCGAGTGTTTCGATCCAGTCGAACACGCCCTGCGGATCGACCACTTCATCGTCTTCGCCCTGCACCACCAGCCACGGACAAGTCGGCATCGCCAACTCGGCGAATTCGTAGCGTCCGGCCGGCGGTGCCACGGTGATCAGCGCATCGGCGCCGAGCGAGCGCGCGGAACGCAGCGCGATGTAACTGCCGAACGAAAAACCGGCCAGCCACAAGGCATCGCCCGGACGCACCTGGCGCACCCATTGCGCCACCGCGACCAGGTCACCGCTTTCGCCATCGCCGTGGTCGAACGCGCCGGTGGACGCGCCGATGCCGCGGAAATTGAAGCGCACCGTCGCCAGGCCGGATTCGCGCAACGCGCGCTCCAGCATCGTCACCACCTTGTTGCGCATGGTGCCGCCCTGCTGCGGATTCGGGTGGCAGATCACCGCGGTACCCGCCCGCGCCTCCCCCGCCTCCGGTACGGCGGTCGCGACTTCCAGCGTGCCGGCAGGACCGGGCAACGCGAACGTCGCCGGGACATCGGGAAAGCCGGACGGGGCCGGCGGCAAAGCATCGCTCATGGGTGGATGATAATGGAAGACAGCCATGAACCACCTTGCCCATGCCCTGCTCGCCGATGCCGGTGGCATCGAATTCGCGCTGGGCAGCGCCCTAGGCGATTTCGTGCGCGGACGGCCGGACCCCGCATGGCCCGTGCCTCGTCAGGCGGGGCTGCGTTTCCATCGCGCGATTGACGCCTTCACCGACACGCATCCCGAAGTCGTCGCGGCGCGCAACCTGTTCACGCCGCCGATGCGCCGCTATGCCGGCATCATGCTCGACGTGTGGTTCGACCACCTGCTGGTGCTGGACTGGGACAGGTATCCGACGGACGAACCGCTCGCGCGGTTTTCACGGCGCTGGCTTGGCTTGCTGGACGCACGCGCCGCCGAGTTGCCGGTGTCGCTGCGCGCGTTCATCGTGTGGATGCACACGCACGACCTGCCGGCGGGTTACGGCGAAGAGATGACCCTGGATGCCGTGTTCCACGCGCTGGCGCAACGGCTGTCGCGCCCTTCGCCCATCGCGGAAGCATTGCCCGCGCTGCTGGCCCGCTCCGGCACCCTGCAGCGGCATTTCGATGCATTTTTCCCGGACCTCGTCGACTACGCCCGCGACTTGCGCGTACGCCTGCTGGCGTGAGTGTTCCGGCCTCGATCGGGTCAGTCAGGCCCTGCCGTCGTTCCCCAGCAAAACCGGCAGCGGACAGCCCAGCGTTGCGCACGTGACGCGCAACAGTTCCGATTCGGCAACCGTGACCTTGCCATCCGCGGCGATCGCGCGGGTGAGCGCGTGCACGGCCAACTCCTTGCCTTCCGGCCGCAGCCGCGACAACGTGTCGAACGCGCGGTCCAGCGCCGACTGCCAGTCCTCGGGCAACGCATATATCGCGCTCGCGTTCGGCAATGCATCCTGCATCGCCGCCTGGAACGCACGGCGCGCGCTGTCGTCGTCTTCGTTGCCGAAGTGCGCCACCAGCGCGGCAAGGTCGCGCAGTTCGTCCCGCGCCTCCGCGAGTTTCAGCGTGCCCGGCTTGAAGCTGGCGGACGGGTCCAATGCCGCGACCACCTGAGCCTGCACCAGCTTGGCGAGGCAGTATTCGTCGAGATCGACGCGGCCG
>DATJIL010000211.1:0-6606 GCA_035493385.1 Rudaea sp. | reverse complement strand
TCGACGCCACCACCACGCACCGCCATCACCCGCTGGAAAGCCTAGTGTCCGCCTTCGTGACCCTGCCTGTGCTGCTGATGCTGACGCCACCGCCGGAAGCGGTATTCGCCTACAGCCTGCTGGCCCTGGTGGTGAGCACCGCTTCACACGGCAACCTGCGCCTGCCCGCTGCGCTCGATAAGGCGCTGCGTCTTGTGCTGGTGACGCCAGCCTTCCATCGTCTTCATCACAGCGCCCTGCGCGCGCAGACCGACAGCAACTACGCCACGGTCTTTCCACTGTTCGATTACCTGCTGCGCAGCGCCAGTGCCATTCCCGGCGACGGCGGACGCCAGCTCAGGATCGGTCTGGAGACGCAGCGTGACGCGGCAAGCCAGTCGCTTGCCGCGATGCTGCTCGCGCCGTTTCGCCGGGGCAACCGCCGCGGCGAGCGCAATTAGGGATACAGCAGCCGCTTGCTCCAGCGGCGATCGACCTGTTCGTAGCGAATGCGATCGTGCAGGCGCGCGCGCTGTCCGTACCATAGCTCGATCACGTCCGGCACAAGACGAAATCCGCCCCAATGCGGCGGACGCGGTACCGGTCGGCCTTCGAATTCGCGCTCGTACTGCGCGATGCGCGCGTCGAGCAAGGCGCGATCCGGCAATGTTTGCGATTGCAGCGACGCCCACGCGCCGATCTGGCTGGCGCGTACGCGCGTGGCGAAATAGGCGTCGGATTCGACGACAGAGGTTTTTTCCACCACGCCTTCGGCGCGCACCTGCACGCCATCGCGCAGCGTCTTCCAGTGCAGGCACAACGCCGCGTGGCGCTGCTCGCCGAGTTGCGCGGCCTTGGCGCTTTCGTAGTTCGTGTAGAACGCGAAGCCGCGCTCGTCGAGTTCCTTGAGCAGCACGATGCGCGCGGACACGCGTCCGCGTGCATCGCCGGTGGCCAGCGTCATCGCCGTGGGTTCGGGGTCGCCGGACGCGCGGGCTGCGTCGATCAGCTCGCGAACCTGCGCGACCGCTTCGGCAAGCAGGCCATCCGCCACAGGCCGCGCTCAGTCGACCAGGAAATTGACGCGCATGTTGACGCGCCATTCGGCAACGGAACCGTCGTCGTTGGTGACGACCTTGAGGTCGTTTATCCAGGCGCCCTTGATGTTCTTCACCGTCTTGCTCGCCTTCTTCAGGCCGCCGGTCACGGCATCCTCGATGCCCTTGGTCGACGAAGCGCTCAATTCGATGACTTTCGTGATCTTGCTCATGGCTTGACTCCTTGGGGGTTCGCTGCCAGGCAGCCGCCCGAGTGTATCAGGCCGCAACGGCCCGCGACGTGCGCGGCAGCCAGCGCAGCCAGATCAGCCAGAACACCAGTGCATCGAGGATGATCAGCGCCTGCCACAGATACAAGTGGAACCAGTCGAACCACACCGAATTCCATTCATGCAGATAGAACAAACTGATGATGCGTACCACGTTCAGACTCTGGATGGCGAGGAATCCGATCGCCATGCCTGCGAGCTTGTGTTTCCACGGCGACGGAAACGCGAGGATCGCCGACACCAGGATCAGCACCGCCTCCACGCCGTTGCAGCCGGCGACGATCTCGATGCCGCCGCCGCTGCGTGCGCTGAGGATGTCGTTGCCGCGCGCGATCACGTTGTGGTCGAACAGAAGCATTATCCACGCACTGACATGCGCGACCCCCGCGGTGAACGGCATGATCACGTGCGTTTGCACCGGTTGCAGCAGTTCGGCGGTGAACAACACGAGCAGGCAGACAAGAAAAACGACGATGAAGCGCAGCATGTGGGTTTCGACGCGAAAGATTAGGTAGCATTGTCGCATGAATCCCGCCCCCAACCTGTTCCTCGTCGGCCCGATGGGCGCAGGCAAGTCGACGCTCGGCAAGCGCGTGGCGGAGACGCTCGACCTGCCGTTCTTCGATCTCGACCACGAAATCCAGGCGCAGTGCGGCGCCGACGTCGCGCTGATCTTCGACATCGAAGGCGAATGCGGATTCCGCCGCCGCGAAAGCGCGATGCTGGCCGAATTCGCCGCACGCGACGGCATCGTGCTGGCCACCGGCGGTGGCGCGATTCTCGCCGACGAAAATCGCGATCTGCTGCGCGCGCGCGGCTTCGTGGTGTTCCTGGAAACCACGGTGGACGAACAACTCGAACGCCTCGCCCGCGACCGCAAGCGCCCGCTGCTCGCCGCACCGGACCGGCGCGAGCGTCTCGAACAACTCGCGGCGCAGCGCAACACCCTGTACCGCGAAATCGCCGATTTGACCTTGCCTGCCGGCCATCGCGGCAGCATCGCGCAGGTGGCGCAGCACCTCGCCGCGCAACTGGCCCAGGCCTGGCAACGCCGCGCCGCCGGGCGTGCGGCATGAGCGGCGCAATGCGCGAACTCGTCGTCGAGCTGGGCGCACGCCGCTATCCGATCCGCATTGGGGTGGGCCTGCTGGCCGATGTTGCGCCGTGGCGCGCTTTGCTGCCGGGGCGGCACGTGCTCGTGGTCAGCGACGAGCACGTCGCGCCGCTGTACCTCGATCGCGTCAGCGCGGGTTTGCACGATCGCACATTTTCGTCTTTGGTCCTTCCCGCCGGCGAGGCGCGCAAGACGCTGGATTCCGCCGCGCAAATCTTCGCCGCCCTGGCGGAACTGCAAGCCAGCCGCGACGCCTGCGTGATCGCGCTCGGCGGCGGCGTGATCGGCGACCTCGCCGGTTTCGCCGCGGCCTGCTGGATGCGCGGCATCGCGTTCGTGCAGATGCCCACGACCTTGCTCGCGATGGTCGATTCCTCCGTCGGCGGCAAGACCGGCGTGGATCTGCCGCAAGGCAAGAACCTCGTCGGTGCCTTCCACCAACCACGCGCCGTCATCGCCGACACCGCGACGCTCGCGACCTTGCCCGATCGCGAACTGCGCGCCGGCTTCGCCGAGGTGGTCAAGTACGGCGCACTTGGCGACGCGGGTTTTTTTGCGTGGCTGGAAAGAAATGCCGACGCCCTGCTCGCGCGCGATGCGGGCCCACTCGCCGAGGCGATCGCGCGCTGTTGCGCGCAAAAGGCCGCCATCGTCGCGCGCGACGAAACCGAACGCGGCGAGCGCGCCTTGCTCAACTTCGGCCATACGTTCGGCCACGCGCTGGAAACCACGTGCGGCTATGGCAAACTGCTGCACGGCGAGGCCGTCGCCATCGGTATGTACCTCGCGGCACGATTGTCGGCGCGATCGGGAATGTCCACCGATGCCGACTCCGTGCACATGCGCGACCTGTTGGCCCGATTCGACCTGCCGACCGCGATTCCCGCCGGAACCGACCCCGGCGCCGTTCTCGCCGCCATGCGGCTGGACAAGAAGAACGCCAGCGGCCGCCTGCGCCTGATCCTATGGCGCGGCGTGGGCCGCGCGGAAATCGCCGATAACGTGGACGAAGCCGCGATCCACGGTGTCCTGGCCGCATAAGCTAAAATGCGGCCATGCGCCTGTACATGCAAACCAAGCCGGCGGCGAGTGAACCGCCACGCTATTACCAGATCGCCCTGCAGCAGGACCTGCTCGGCGGCTGGACGCTGATCCGTGAATGGGGCCAGCCCGGCGGGCGCGTGAGTCTGAAACGCGAGGTGTATCTGGAGCGCGACGACGCGCTCGCCGCGTTCGAACATGCACGCGACGCGCAGCTAAAGCGCGGCTTCCACATCATGTTCAGCCAGGGGCAGGATTCGCCATATGTCGCGGCATGAATTTTCCATCGTTGCGATAGCCGCATTGCTTGGACTGGCGACATCGGCGCATGCCGAGCCATCCTCCGACTACGGCAAGGTCGACACCTTCCAGCCGGGCAAAAAGTATAACTGTGTACCCACGGCCGATCGCAAAGGCTGGGACTGCAACGCCACCGGCAAGGCCGAGGTTCCGCCCGCGCCGGCGCCTGCGCAGACTCCCGTCGCTACGCCAGAACCCGCTCCCGCACCTGCGCCCGCTCCTGTTCATGAGGCGGTCCCCGCCGCACCGCCGCAGCAGCCAGCTCCTCGCGCCGGCGCCCTGCCGAGCTACCTGACCAACTCCGGTGCGAACCAGCCGATGCGGCCGATGCCCGCCGCGCCGGCACCAAAACCCGCGCCGCAGCCGCGCGTCAAAGGCCCGCAGATTCCCGCGCAGACGCCAGCGGCTCCGGCCGCGAATCCACCGCCAGCACTGGCGAAACCCGCTGCGGCAGCACCGTCGAAACCCGCTGCGCCGAAACCGGCGGCCGCGGCGCCATCCGCGCAGGCGGGACACGACTTCCTTGCCCTGCCCGCAGCCCAGTACGTGATCGAACTCGCGCACGCGGGCAGCGTTGCGGGTCTCGACGCCGCCCGCGCCGCCGCACATCCGGCGCACGGCGAAGTATACGAATTGCATTTGTCGCAAAGTGGAAACGAATCGTGGCTGCTGCTGTGGGGTCCGTTCGCGGACCTGCCAGCCGCGCGCGCCGCCCGCGACGAACTCGCCGCGCAGGGCGCGGCGCCCGGCTGGCCTCGGCGCATCGGGCCGCTGCAAGCTGAAATGCGGCACACGGAACCCTAGGAATCGCATGTCCGATCACCGCTTCCTGCGCGCCCTCGCGCGCCAACCCGTCGACCGCACGCCGGTGTGGTTCATGCGCCAGGCCGGACGCTACCTGCCCGAGTACCGCGCCACGCGTGCGCGCGCCGGCAGCTTCGTCAACCTGTGCAAGACGCCGGAACTCGCCTGCGAGGTGACGCTGCAACCGCTGGCACGCTATCCACTCGACGCGGCCATCCTGTTCTCCGACATCCTCACCATTCCCGACGCGATGGGCCTGGGCTTGTCGGTGGAGGAAGGGGTCGGCCCGCGCCTTGCCGAACCGGTACGCACGCCTGCCGACATCGCCGCGCTCGCCGTGCCCGATCCGGAAACCGATTTGCGCTATGTGATGGACGCGGTGCGCCTGATCCGCAATGAACTCGCAGGCAAGGTGCCGCTGATCGGCTTCGCCGGCAGCCCGTGGACGCTGGCCTGCTACATGATCGAAGGCGAAGGATCGTCCAGTTTCGCCAAGGCCAAGGCCTTGGCCCTTGACGACTCCGCGACGATGCACAAGTTGCTCGACGTCGTTGCGCGTTCCGTCGCTGCGTACCTCGCCGCACAGGCCACCGCCGGCGCGCAGGCGCTGATGGTGTTCGACACCTGGGGCGGCTTGCTCGCGCCCGCCATGTTCCGCGAATTCAGCCTGCGCTACCTCGCGCAGATCGCGCAAAATCTGCAAATCCACAATGTTGCGAAGTCCATTCCGTTGATCCTGTTCAGCAAGGGCGCGAATTCGCATCTGGAAATACTCGCCGACACCGGTTGCGCCGCGCTCGGACTCGACTGGACGATCGCGCTCGACGAAGCGCGCCGCCGCGTCGGCAACCGCGTCGCACTGCAGGGCAACCTCGATCCGGCCGTGCTGCACGCGCAACCTGAAACCATACGTGCCGAAGTGAAGAAGGTGCTGGACAGCTTCGGCCCGCATCCTGGCCATGTCTTCAACCTCGGGCACGGCATCACGCCCGATGTCGATCCGGAACGCTTGCGCGTGCTGATCGATGCGGTGCATGAGTTGAGCGCACCCTCAATCTGACGTCCGGTCCTTCACCAGGATTGCCGCCAGCATCTCCCCCGTCACCGGCTTGCGCACGAATGCATCCATGCCGGCGGCGCGGCACAACGCCTCTTCGTCGCCGCGCGAGCGCGCGCTGATGCCGACCAGCCACAGGCTGGGCTTGTCGTCCTTCGCCTCGCCCGCGCGGATCATGCGCGCGAGCGTCAACCCGTCGACGCCGGGCAGATCCAGATCGAGCAGCGCGACGGCGTAATCCGCGGCGGCGAGTTCGCCGAGTGCCGCCAGCCCATGCTCGACCCGACTCACGGCGTGGCCCTGCGCTTCGAGCAAACCAGCGATGGTGGCCGCGACCGTCGCATCGTCCTCGACGAGAAGAATGCGGCGCGACGTGGCAATGCGCGGCGATGCGGCATTTTCCACTTTTCCCGGCGCGGCGGATTCGGGCAACGGCAGTCCGACCCGGAACGTGCTGCCGCGGCCTGGCTCGCTGTCCAGATCGATCGTGCCGCCCATGCGCGCGACGAGTTCGCGACAGATCGCCAGGCCCAGGCCACTGCCGGAACGCCGCTGCGGGCCTTCGGCTTGTTCGAAGCGGCGAAACAGGCGCTCGCGCTCGGCGCTGGCAATGCCCGGCCCGCTGTCGCTGACCGTGAACGCGATGCCGGCGACGCTTCCACGCGTGGCCGACAATGCGATGGCGCCATGCTCGGTGAACTTGACCGCGTTGTTGACAAGGTTGAGCAGGATTTGTTCGATGCGCAACGCATCGCCGACCAGCCAACGCGGCACGTCGTCCGCAACGCTGAGCGTCCATGCCAGGCCGCGTTTCGCGGCCTGCGGCCGTGCCAGCGCTTCGATCTGGCGCAGCAGCGCATGCAGATCGAACGGCGCGATATCCAGTTGCAGCTTGCCGGCTTCGATGCGCGCCAGGTCCAGCGAGTCGTTGACCAGGCGCAACAACAAGCGCCCGGATTCCTGGATCGCCTGCGCATAGCCAAG
>DATJIL010000210.1:0-13133 GCA_035493385.1 Rudaea sp. | reverse complement strand
GAATCGAAAATCCGCGTGTGCGACATTCACGAATTCCTGGATGCGGATATGCGCGTCGACACGCTGAAATTCCGTGCGTTGGCCGAAACCATTGCACTGCACACGCCCTGCACGCAGCGCAACGTCGCGCGCGCGGACGCTGCCATCGCGCGCCTGCTGGCGCGGATTCCGCAACTGAAGATCGACGCCCTGCCTGCGCCGCCCGGCTGCTGTGGCGCGGCCGGCGATTATTTCCTGCGTCACCCCGATATTGCGGATTCATTGCGGTCGCAGACACTGGATGGCGTGTTGGCTACGCGGGCGGAAACGCTCGTCACCAGCAATGTCGGCTGCCGGATTTTCCTCGGCAATGGCTTGCGTGGGCGCGGATCGTCAACTGCGGTAATCCATCCGCTTGTGCTGCTGGCGCGACAACTGGAAAATTGACGCATGTTTACGCGCCATCATTCCGCTCTCGATCGCGTGATCGTCGAAATCGAACGCGCGCTCGGCACTTCGCTCGATGCGAAACCCGAGGCGCAGCGGGCTTCGCCGGCGCTTGGCATCGCCGAGGCCGATCTGGACGAGACGCAGCGCCGCCACGCTGCAGGACTGATGCGCGTCAATCACACCGGCGAGGTCTGCGCGCAGGCGCTGTATTCCGGTCAGGCTGCGGTCGCGCGCGACGACACGACGCGCGCCCGGTTGCTGCACGCCGCCGCCGAGGAAACCGATCACCTGGCCTGGTGCGGCGAACGCCTGCAAGCGCTCGCGAGCCACCCGAGCCTGTTCAATCCGATCTGGTACGCCGGCAGCTTCGCCATCGGCGCGGTCGCCGCGCTGATCAGTGACAAGGTCAGCCTGGGGTTCGTCGTGGAAACCGAGCGTCAGGTCGAGGCGCACCTCGGCGAGCACTTGGAAATGTTGCCGGAATCCGACGCCGCCAGCCGCGCCGTGGTCGCGCAGATGCAAGCGGATGAGGCGCGCCACGGTTGCATGGCGAAAGAAGCCGGCGGGATCGAACTGCCGGCGCCGATTCCGGCGCTGATGGCGGCCGCGTCGAAGGTGATGAAGGCGGTGGCGTACCGAATCTAACGCCTCTCTCGCAAGCGGGAGAGGGGGAAGATCGTCAAGTCAGATTCCTGCCGTGGAACAGCTCCTCGATCTCGCGCTTGAGCAGCGATTCGATGCGCATGCGGTCCTTGAACGACAGGTCGTCGGCGTGGGCTTCGAACAGGTAGGTCTCGAGGTCGAATTCCTTCACGTGCATCTTGGTGTGGAACATGTTTTCCTGGTACACGTTGACGTCGAACATCTCGTATTTCTGGCGGATGTGCCGGGCCAGGTATTCCTGGATCGAGTTGATGCGGTGATCGATGTAGTGTTTCTTGCCGCGCACGTCGCGCGTGAAGCCGCGCACGCGGTAGTCCATCACCACGATGTCGGATTCGAAACTGTCGATCAGGTAGTTCAGGGCCTTCAGCGGCGAAATCACGCCGCAGGTGGCCACGTCGATGTCGGCGCGGAACGTGGCGATGCCGTTGTGCGGATGCGTTTCCGGATAGGTGTGCACGGTGATGTGCGATTTGTCCATGTGCGCGACCACGGCTTCGGAAATCATGTCGCGGCCGAGCTTCTCCACCACCGGATGCTCGGAAATCAGGATCGTCACGCTGGCGCCCTGCGGGTCGTAATCCTGGCGCGCGACGTTGAGGATGTTCGCGCCGATGATTTCGGCCACGTCGGTGAGAATCTTGGTCAGGCGGTCCGAATCGTATTGCTCGTCGATGTACTCGATGTAGCGGTCGCGCTGTTCGGGCGTCACCGCGTAGCAGATGTCGTAGATGTTGAAGGACAGCGCCTTGGTCAGGTTGTTGAAGCCCTGCAGCTTCAGGCGGGGAAGGGGTTTCACTGCGCAGACTCCGAAAACCGGCCGGGACGCCGTCAGGGCGCGAATTATGGAGCAATCGGCCGGCAGGCGAAACCGTTATCGCGGGTTTGCGCAGCGCGAGCTGGATTCCGATAAGATGACGCACTGTCGGCGCCGCATCGCCGCGTAATGCCCCGGGGAGTCCGAGTATGGAGCTTCGTTACACGCTGCAGCGCGCCGTCAACCGCGTGCAGGCACCCAGTTCGCTGGTGCTCGATCAGGCAGCGCTGGACCGCGTTCTCGGCTACTGCCATCGCCGCCGTTATCCCGGCAAGACCGCGATCATCCGGCCCGGCGATTCGGCCAACATCCTGTATTTCATCATCGACGGCTCGGTCAGCGTGCTCACCGAGGACGAGGAAGGCCGCGAGCTGATCCTCGCCTACATCAACGCCGGCGAATTCATCGGCGAAATGGGCTTGTTCGTGGAAACCCCGCGGCGCGAGGTCGTGGTGCGCACACGCACACCCTGCGATCTGGCCGAGATCAGCTACGAGCGCCTGTTCCAGTTGTGCGAAGGTCCGCTGCGCGAGGATTGCGCCAAGGTGCTGTTCGCGATCGGCACGCAACTGACCAACCGCCTGCTGCACACCTCGCGCAAGGTCAGCCGTCTCGCCTTCATGGACGTGACCAGCCGCGTGGCCAAGACCCTGATCGACCTCACCGAAGAACCCGATGCGATGTCGCATCCGAAGGGCACACAGATCCGCATTTCGCGTCAGGAAATCAGCCGCATCGTCGGCTGCTCACGCGAGATGGTCGGGCGTGTGCTCAAGCAGCTCGAGCAGCAGGGCATGATCAGCGTCGCGGGCAAGACGATCGTGGTGTTCGGAACTCGTTAGTAAAACAAACGCGCCAGTTCCGCGCCCGGATCTTCCGCGCGCATGAACGCTTCGCCGACGAGAAATGCATTGACGCCAGCCGCGCGCATCCGCGCCACGTCAGCAGACGTGTGGATGCCGCTTTCGGTTACCAGCAACCGATCCGCCGGCACGCGCGAACGCAAGTCCAGCGTCGTATCGAGCGAAGTCGCGAACGTGCGCAGATCGCGGTTGTTGATGCCGATCATCGGCGCGGAAGTCTTCAATGCGCGTTCGAGTTCGATGGCATCGTGCGCCTCGACCAGCACGTCCATCCCAAGGTTTCGCGCCAGTGCGGAAAAATCCGCGAGTTGCTTGTCATCCAGTGCAGCGACGATGAGCAGGACGCAATCCGCACCGAGCACGCGCGCCTCAAGGATTTGGTATGCGTCGATCACGAAGTCCTTGCGCAGCACGGGCAGCGCACATGCTGCGCGCGCTTGTTGCAGGTAGGCATCGGCGCCCTGGAAGAAATCCGCGTCGGTAAGCACGGACAGGCAAGCCGCGCCGCCGGCTTCGTAGCTACGCGCGATCGCGGCGGGATCGAAATTCGCGCGGATCACGCCCTGACTGGGGCTGGCCTTTTTCACCTCGGCGATCACGGCGGCTTTTCCTGCCGCGATTTTCGCGCGCAGCGCCGCAGCAAAACCGCGCGTGGCCAGCGTGGCGAGTGCCTGCGCACGCAGCGTGTCGAGCGCAACACGTTCGCAACGTTCGCGCACCTCCTCGGCCTTGCGCGCGAGAATCCGCCGCAGGATGTCGCTCATGCGCCGGCCAACCGTCGTGTCGCGGCGAGGAATTGGTCGAGCTTGGCGCGTGCCGCGCCGCTGGCGACAGCTTCGCGCGCCTTGGCGATGCCGGCCTCGATCGAGTTGGCGGCATCGGCGGCATACAACGCCGCCCCGGCATTGAGCAGGACGATGTCGCGCACGGGTCCGGGTTCGTTGCCCAGCGCGGCGAGCACGCGCGCCCTGGATTCGGTTGCGTTGGCGACCGCGAAGTCCTCACGCGCGGCGCGCGCGAAACCGAAGTGCTCCGGCGCGATTTCGAATTCGCTCACCTTGCCGTCGCGCAGTTCACCGACGAGCGTCGTGTCGCTGAGCGAAATCTCGTCGATACCGTCGCGGCCCCACACCACCAGGGCATGAGCGGCGCCAAGACGTTCCAGCACACGCACCTGGATGCCGACCAGGTCCGCGTGGAACACGCCCAGCAGCATGTTCGGCGCGCCGGCCGGATTGGTCAGCGGGCCGAGGATGTTGAACAGGGTGCGTACGCCCATTTCGCGGCGCACCGGAGCGACCACGCGCATCGCCGGATGATGGTTCGGCGCGAACATGAAACCGATGCCGGTTTCCTCCACGCACACCGCCACCTGTTCGGGTCCCAGATCGATGCGCACGCCGAGCGCTTCGAGCACGTCGGCGCTGCCGGATTTGGACGACACGCTGCGATTGCCGTGCTTGGCCACGCGCGCGCCCGCCGCCGCGACCACGAACATCGCCGCGGTCGAGATGTTGAACGAATTCGCACCGTCGCCGCCGGTGCCGACGATGTCGACGAAATGCTTGTACGGCGGCACGTGCACGCGTACGGCCATCTCGCGCATCACGCTGGCCGCCGCGGCGATCTCGCCGATGGTTTCCTTCTTCACACGCAGGCCGGACAGGATCGCCGCCATCATCGCCGGCGACACTTCACCGCGCATGATCTGGCGCATCAGATCGACCATCTCGTCGTGGAAGATTTCGCGGTGTTCGATCGTGCGCTGCAACGCTTCCTGCGGAGTGATCATGCTCAGGCCGCCTTCGGCAACGGCGAACGCAGAAAATTGCGCAGCAGGTCGCGGCCATGTTCGGTCAGGATGGATTCCGGATGGAACTGCACGCCTTCGATGGCCAGCGTCTTGTGGCGCAGGCCCATGATCTCGTCGAGCGAACCATCCGCGTTCTGCGTCCACGCGGTGACTTCAAGGCAGGCCGGCAACGTGGATTTTTCCACCACCAGCGAGTGGTAACGGGTGGCCTCGAACGGGTTGGCAAGGCCCGCGAACACGCCCTTGCTGGCGTGGTGAATCGGTGACGTCTTGCCATGCATGATCTGCGGCGCGCGGATCACGCGCCCGCCGAAGGCCTGGCCGATGCTCTGGTGGCCGAGGCACACGCCGAGTATCGGAATCTGCCCGCCGAGTTTCTCGATCAGCTCCAGCGTCACCCCCGCCTCGTCCGGCGTGCCGGGGCCGGGCGAGATCACGATGCGATCGGGCGCGAGCTTGCGGATGGCTTCGACCGTCAGCGCGTCGTTGCGCACCACACGCACATCTTCGCCAAGCTCGCCCAGATACTGAACGAGATTGAAAGTGAAGGAATCGTAGTTATCGATCATCAGGAGCATGGGCAAGACGTCGTTTGCGTGTCGCGGAGATGGAATGCGCCGGCGCGGAACTTTACCATGGGCGTCTCGTCGTCTTGGTATTCCAACATAGAATACGCAGACTTCAGCTGTGTCGCGAAATTGGCATGAGCGCATTCCGGATTGTCCCAGTCATGTCGGCACTGCCGAGATTCCTCCGCGCGTGCGTCCGGGTGGAGAGGCCGCTACGGCGCGGTGCCGGCTTTGTGCGCCGGGCGCGTCGCCTCGTTTGCCTCATTGGCTGGTGCCTGACGCTGGCGGCGGGTGCCGGAACCGTCGCGTATGCCGAGGCACCCAAACCGATTGAACCGGCACTGACACTGGCCCGCTTCGGCGAGGTACATCCTGCGGGATGGATCCTGCGCGAGATGCGCGCCGACCTGGACAGCGGGCTGGCCGGGCACTTCGCGGACATATCCGACACCGTGAACCAGAATCGGTTTGCGAACCGATCCGGGTCCAGCACGGACGGCGAACCGTATTGGTGGTCCGGCGAGCACGAAGGCTATTACGCAGATGGGCTGTTCCGCCTGGCCTGGCTTGCCGGCGACGACGCCGTCAAGCAAGCCGCCATCCGGCGTCTCGAAGAAGTGCTCGACGCGCAGGATGCAGATGGCTATATCGGAATTTATCCGCCGGCCCAGCGTTTCAGCACGACGGCCGCCGACGACGCCGAACTGTGGACGCAAAGCCGCATATTTCAGGCGCTTCTTGCTTGGTACGAAGCGACCGGCGAACGCCGCATCCTGGCGGCGGTGGAGCGCGCGGTCCGGCTTACGCTCGCCGAGTATCGGGGGAAAAGCTATTTCGGGCGCCCGGGCATCGTTACCGGTGGCGGAGTTTCTCACGGAGTTGGGTTCGCCGATACGCTGGAATGGTTGTACCGGCTCACGCGCCAGGACGCCTACCGCCGCGGCTACCTGTGGTTGTACGGCGATTACGCAGCAGGCAAGGCCAGGGACAGCGACCTGACGCCGGCGAACCTGATCGATGCGAACAAAGTGTGGACCTCGCACACGCCGCACATCGCCGAGAGTCTGGCCATGCCGGCCATCGCCTTCGCCTATGGCGGCCCGGCGCAATACGAGCAGGCGGCGGACAATGTCCTGGGCAAATTGCGGCGTTTCTCGAATCCGGGCGGCGGTCCGGTGGGCGACGAGTCGGTCCGCGGGCGCGATGGTGCGTTCGACCTGACTTCCGAATATTGCTCGATGACCGAGACCATCGCGTCGCTCAACCGCCTGGCCCAGTACCGCGATGTGATGCAGGCTGCCGACATAGCGGAACGGATCGCACTCAACGATGCCCAGGGCGCGCGCCTGCATCCCGCCGCCACTGGCGTTTCGTATCTCACGGCGGACAATCGCCTGGAGGCGGAACAGACGTCGGCTTACGGCGACCGCTTGCTGTTCTCGGCGGCGCACCAGGCGGCGCCGTGTTGCGCGCTCAATTCAACGCGCATGCTGCCGTACTACGTGGAAGGGATGTGGCTGAAGCAGACCACGCGACCGGGACTCGTCGCGCGGCTGTACGGCCCGTCGACGCTGGAAACGACCTTGAAGGATGCATCGGTCGAAGTCGTGGAAGAGACCGACTTCCCATTTTCGGACAAGTTGCGTTTTATCGTTTACTCCGACGAGCCGGTGAAGTTCACGCTGACTCTCCGGATTCCGGCATACGCACACGAAGCCAGCGTCGTGGCGCCCCGCGACAAGAAGGTCGTGCGCCTAGTCGATCGTTTCGAGGTCTCCGGCCGGTGGGTGCCCGGCGACAGCGTAGCGCTGGATCTGGCATTCAGGGTGTATCGGATGCAGGACAGCGAGGGCGAACAAGCGCTGGCATATGGTCCCTTGCTGTTCGCGTTGCCGGTAGACGCCATTGCCACGCCCGGGCGCGTTACGCAGGCGCATGGCGCGGCAACAGGGATTCTCTTTCGCGATACCTCGTTTGTGGCGAAGACGCGTCCGCTCTCCTATCGATTGGCTGCCGACGCGCGGTTCGCTCCGCAGGCATTGACCGATGGCGATGCGCTCGACCCGTGGACCAGACCACCGCTGGGGCTTTCCGGAATGCTTGTCGCGCCGGATGGAGCGGCGGTGAAAGTGATGCTGCGTCCGCTTGGATCGACCCTGTTGCGCGAAACCGGGTTTCCAACGCAATGATCGCGCGAATCACCCGCGAATAGTAAAGTCGGGAGTCTCGTTCAACGTGCCGTCGGCTTCTAGCACGGCGAATTTCTTGCGGTCGCCGTCAAACACCACCGGCACCGCAGCCTGGAACATCGGCTTGCGCACGAATTTCAATTCCCAGCCAAATGGCGTGAGCGCGGCCAGCGTCATCTTCTGCGCCTCGTTGAGGTCGCGTTGCAGCGCGGTCTGGTACTGCGTGGAATTGCGGCGGCGTTCTTTGTCGGACATGACCATGCTCCCCTGCGGATGGACGCGGCGATTGTGTCGCAGGCTCGCGGTGACTGCAATTCGGCGCAGGTTGTGGGCTTACAACCCGCCCACCGCCTCCTGCACCGCACGGAACAGGGCGCGGCATTTATTCATCGTTTCCTTCCATTCCAGTTCCGGCACGGAGTCGGCGACCACGCCGCCAGCGGCCTGCACGTGCAGTTGCCCGTCCTTGACGATCGCGGTGCGGATGGCGATGGCCAGATCCGCCTCGTCGTTCCAGCCCCAGTAGCCGACGGCACCGCCGTAGACGCCGCGCTTGACGGTTTCCAACTCGGCGATGATTTCCATCGCGCGTACCTTGGGCGCGCCAGTCAGCGTGCCGGCGGGGAAGGTGGCGCGGAACACGTCCATGAAATTCAAATCCGGCTTCAGCTTGCCGACGACTTCCGAGACGATGTGCATGACGTGGGAGTAGCGCTCCACGAGCATGTTCGCGGTGAGTTCCACGCTGCCGGTCTGGGCGACGCGACCGACGTCGTTGCGGCCGAGGTCGATCAGCATCACGTGTTCGGCACGCTCCTTGGGATCGGCGAGCAGTTCGGCTTCCATGGCCACGTCTTCCTCCGGCGTGTGCCCGCGCCGGCGCGTGCCGGCGATCGGCCGCAGCACGACCTGGCCGCCTTGCGCGCGCACGAGGATTTCCGGCGACGAACCGATGATCTGCTCGCCGCCGAGGTCGATGTAGTACATGTACGGCGACGGATTGAGCGCGCGCAACGCGCGGTAGACGTCCAGCGACCGCGCGCGGAACGGCACCGACAGGCGCTGGCTGATCTGCACCTGGAAAACATCGCCGGCGAAGACGTGCTCCTTCGCCTTCGCCACGGCGGCGAGGTAATCGTCTTTCGGAAAACTCGACACGAAATGCGATTCGTCGATGGCGCGGGGATCGACCGCGTCCGGATACGCGGCGCTGGTCGAGCGCAGGCGGTGCACCAGTGAATCGAGCCGGCGTTGCGCGCGCGCGTAGGCGCGCGGCTCGCCGGGATCGGCATTGACGATGAGATAGAGCTTGCCCTTCAAGTTGTCGAAGACCGCCAGTTCCTCGGCCAGCATCAGGCAGATGTCGGGCATGCCGAGTTGGTCGGGTTTGGCGTCGGCGCGGATCTTCGGTTCGATGTAGCTCGCGCACTCGTAGCCGAAATACCCGACCAGGCCGCCGGCGAATTTCGGCAGGCCTTCGATCTGCGGCACGCAATATTGCGCCTTGATCGCGGCGATCTCGGCGAGTGGATCGGCGACGACGCGATCCTCCACGGTTTCGCCTTCGTCGGTCACGGTCAGGCGTTTGCCGTATACGCGGATCACACGCCGTGCGGGCAGGCCGATGATGGAATAACGACCCCAGCGTGCGCCACCCTCGACGGACTCGAACAGGTAGGCGAACGGGCCATCGGCGAGTTTCAGGTACACCGACAACGGCGTGTCGAGGTCGGACAACACCTCGCGCACGACCGGAATGCGGTTGTGGCCTTGCTGGGCGAGCGCGGCAAATTGTTCGGCGGAGAGCATGCGGAGTCCGGGCGAATCGGGCAGGGGACGATAGCAAGTCGCGCGCCGCGGCAACAGGCCCGATAGTCAGGAGCCTGCCAGTGGCCTGCGCGCCATCCCGCGCAACTCCAGCACGAATTCGACGCCGCTGGCGTCATCCAGATTGCGCGCACTCGCGCTGCCGCGATGCGCCTGTGCGATCAGGCGCACGACGAACAGCCCGAAACCCAGATGCGGAGTCTCTCCGCGCGCGCCGGCATCGCGCACGCTGACCAGCGAATCGAACAGGCGATCCTGCATCGCCGGTGGCAGCGGCGGGCCGCTGTTGGCCACGGCGATGCGCGCACCGTCGTTGCTGGCGGTGAGGGCGATGCGGATCCAGCCCGCTTCCGGCGCGAAGCCGCGCGCGTTGTCGATGAGCTTGTCCAGCGCCTGCGCGATCAGTTCCGGGGCGCCGTGCATCGGCACGGGATCGTAGGGCAGATCGGTGTCGAGACGGCGCGGCGCGATCAGCGGACGGTAGCTGTCCGCGCAGCCGCGTACCACGGCGGCGAGATCGAAGTCCTCGGGTTCTGCGGCGGCGATCGCGCGTTCCATGCGACTGGCCTGGCTCATCGCGCGCACGATCGCGCCGAGGCGTTCCGCGCCGTCGCGCGCGCGAGCAACGTAGGTGCGGGCGTCGCTGGGAATGGCTTGATGATCGAGATTGTCCAGCGAGGATTTGACGATGGCGAGCGGCGTGTGCAATTCGTGCGAGAGCTTGCTCGCCAGCGTGCTCAGGTAGTCGGTATAGGCGGCTGACTCCTCGAGCAGGCGAGAGAAACTGCGCGCGAGGTCGCCGAGTTCGTCGCGCGCGTTCGTCAGCGGCAGCGGCACTTCGCCGCGGCCACCCGCGTGCACCGCATGTTCCGCGGCATTGCGCAGGCGGCGGATGCGCAAGGAAAGCACGCTGGCGAAGGCGAACAGGATGGCACCGGCAAGGATGAGCGCGAGCAGGCTGGCGCCGCCCAGGCTGAGCAGGGCGCGGTTCGTGAGCAGGGGCAGGGTGGCGCTGGTGCGCTCGAGCAGCACGGCGCCGCGGACTTCGCCGTTGGCCTTGAGCGGCACTGCTGCGGCGAGGTCGACATTGTCGATGCTGCTGCCGCGATGCCAGGCCGTGGCGGTGACGCCGGACAGCGCCTGCCAGACTTCGGTGGCGTCCAGGCGTGGCAGGCTCGGCGCGAAGTTCGCGGCCTGACTCACCTGTGGTGCGATCAGACTGCGGTAGACGAAGCCTTCGAGCCAGCGCCGGCGCGCGCCTTTCGCGCTGGCAGTATCGGCGAGCGTGCCCGCCGCGCCCAGCACCCAGCCTTCGTCGCTGATCAGACGCACGCGCATGCCCTCCGGCACGATGCGCTCGAGTTGCGCGGAAAGGGGTTTCGACAAACGCAGCAGGGGCAGCGTATCGGTCTGTTCAGGCACTGGTTGCGCCGAGTCGAATGCGCCCAGTCCGAGGCGATCGGGTATTTGCGCGCGCGGCAGGCGCAGCTCCACGCGATAGCCGGAGCCGTCTTCCTGCCAGACGCCTTCGACGATGGTCGGCAGCGCGTTGTCGCTGGCGTCGCCGAGCGTGAGCGCATCGAAATGTCCCGGCGCGGCGCTGGCGATGAGGTAGCGCCGGATCAGATCGCCCCGCTGCAAGGTCAAGGAAAGGTGATCGGCGCTTGCTGCGCGCGGATCGCTGGCGTCGACGCGGTCGCGCGTGGCATCGCGCACGCTGGCGAAGAGGTACAGCCAGTCCGCGTCGTCGCACAACAGCAAGGTCAGCTTGCCGGGATCGTTCGCAGGGCCGAGCTTCTGCGCGAATGGCGTGAGCAGGTTCCAGTCGTCGCCGTAGCCGTCCACGACCATGCGTCCCGGCGCGCGCTGTACGTACAGTGCCGCGCCCGTCGGCGGCAGCGGCACGCCGAGCACATCGAGACTTTGCGCAACCGCGTTCGCCGTCGCGATCAGGGTCTGTTCCTGACCCTGGCGCAGCAGCTGCTCCATTTGGCGCACGAACAGCCAACCCGCCAGCGGCAGGGCCAGCGTGGAGAGTGCGATCAATAGGAGCTTGAAGCGCAGGGACATTCGGTCGGCGAGCGGCAATTCGTCTTCTAGGGTTTCCAGCGATACCCCGCGCCGTGAACAGTTTCAATCGCATCGAACGCCGGATCGATGGCGATGAATTTCTTGCGGATGCGCTTGATGTGCGAGGTAATGGTTGCGTCGTCGACGACGACCTGGGCTTCGCGCATGAGCTGGTCGCGATTCTTCACATGGCCGGGAAAGCGCACCATGGTGTGCACCATCCAGAACTCGGTCACGGTCAGCGGCACCTCGGCGCCGCTCCAGGTGATGCGCATGCGCTCGGCCTCGAGTTTGAGCGGGCCGTGTTCGACCACGGTTTCCTTCGCGCTCGGCCGGCCCAGGGCGTCCAGGCGCCGGAACAGGGCGCTGATGCGCGCGGCGAGGTGGTGCAGGCTCACGTCCTTGGTCAGGTAGTCGTCCGCGCCCAGGCGCAGGCCGGAGATGATGTCGAAATCCGAATCGCGCGCGGTGAGGAAAATGATCGGCAGCGTCGGCGATTTGGCACGCAGTTCGCGGCACAGGTCGAAGCCGCCTTCGGGTTCGTCGCCGAGGCCGACGTCGATGATCACGAGTTCGGGCAGGCGCAGCGCGAATGCGCGGCTGGCGTCGGGCCGCGAGCCATAGCCTTGCACCTGGTAGCCGATGCGCGTGAGCGCTTCGACGTAGTTGGCGCGGATGGCGGGCTCGTCCTCGACGATGGCGATATGGCGGGCCATGCGGGTTCCTCGTGGTGGCGGCGAATGCAGCTTACGGGGCGCGCCCGCGCGCGGCAATCGGCGCGGCGCGGATGTCAGGGTTTCGCCATATCTCGTCGCCGTCCGGCCCGCGACGCGTCGGCGCCGGCGCCGTTCGCGCGTTCAATCTGGCCACGCTCCCCAGGAGACCACGATGAAGACCGAACGCCCCGATGCCAATGCCGAACTCGCCCGCAGCTTCGAACCCCTGCGCATTGCCTTTGCACTGAGCGCCTTGCTGCTGGGATTGATAGCCACTGTGCGTTTTTAACCGGAGACGACCATGGACCTTTATCTGCCCGCCGATTACCTGAACCTGCGCGAAGAACTCGACGATTGGCGCGATGCGCCTGCCTGCCGTTATGCCGAAGCGCCGCAGCACGAGCGCGAGGCGCAGCAGCAAAACGAAAACGTCGACCCGAGCTGGCTCACGCTCTGATTTTTTCAACGCGCGCCGGGGAGCCCGTTCCTCCCCCAACCTCCGAGGGCTTCCCGGCGCGTTTTTCAAACCCGGTTTTACCCGATCGCCTTGCGCATCGCCGCGATCGTGGCCTTGTAATCCTTCTGCCCGAAGATCGCTGAACCCGCGACGAATGTATCGGCACCGGCGCGGGCGATGTCAGCGATGTTGTCGGTTTTCACGCCGCCGTCGATTTCCAGCCGGATCGCGCGGCCGCTGCGGTCGATGAGCTCGCGCGCGCGGCGCAGTTTTTCCAGCGCGGTCGGGATGAAGCTCTGTCCGCCGAAACCGGGATTGACCGACATGATGAGAATGAGGTCGATCTTGTCGAGTACGTAATCCAGATACGAAAGCGGCGTGCCGGGATTGAACACCAGGCCCGCTTGGCAGCCGTGTTCACGAATCAGGCCCAGGGTGCGGTCGATGTGGTCGCTAGCCTCGGGATGAAAACTGATCAGGCTCGCGCCGGCCTTCGCGAAATCCGGTACGAGGCGATCCACGGGTTTGACCATCAGGTGCACGTCAATGGGTGCCGTTACGCCGTGCTTGCGCAGCGCCTCGCAAACCAGTGGGCCGATGGTCAGGTTCGGCACGTAATGGTTGTCCATCACGTCGAAATGAACCCAGTCCGCGCCGGCGGCGAGGACGTTGTCCACTTCTTCGCCGAGCCGCGCGAAGTCCGCGGACAGGATCGATGGC
>DATJIL010000209.1:0-9584 GCA_035493385.1 Rudaea sp. | reverse complement strand
CTGACGACATTGTCCGAAGTCGGGTACGAAAACCCCTCGCCGATCCAGGCCGCGACGATTCCGCCCTTGCTCGACGGCCGCGATCTGCTCGGTCAGGCGCAGACCGGCACCGGCAAGACCGCCGCCTTCGCGCTGCCGATTCTGGCGCGGCTGGATTTGTCGAAAACCCGGCCGCAGGCGCTGGTGCTGGCGCCGACGCGCGAACTGGCCATCCAGGTCGCCGAAGCATTCCAGCGCTACGCCATGAAAATGCCGGGCTTCCACGTGTTGCCGATCTACGGCGGCCAGAGTTATGGCCCGCAGCTTTCCGGTTTGAAACGCGGCACGCATGTGGTCGTGGGTACGCCGGGACGCGTGATCGACCATCTTGAACGCGGTTCGTTGGATCTTTCGCAACTGACCACCCTGGTGCTCGACGAAGCGGATGAAATGCTGCGCATGGGTTTCATCGACGATGTCGAAGCGGTGCTGAAGAAAACCCCGCCGACGCGGCAAATCGCCTTGTTCTCGGCCACCATGCCGAGTCAGATCAAACGCATTGCGCAAACCTATCTGCGCGAGCCGATAGAAATCGCGATCAAGAACAAAACGACCACGGCCGCGAATATCCGGCAACGTTACTGGTATGTCAGCGGCATGCACAAGCTCGACGCGCTCACGCGCATTCTCGAAGCCGAACCGTTCGAGGCGATGCTGGTATTCATGCGCACCAAGCAGGCCACCGAGGAAATCGCGCAAAAGCTGCAAGCGCGCGGATTCTCTGCCGCCGCGATCAACGGCGACGTCATTCAGGCTCAACGCGAGCGCACCATCGCGCAACTCAAGGATGGTCAGATCGACATTCTCGTTGCGACCGACGTTGCCGCGCGCGGACTCGACGTCGAGCGCATCAGTCATGTGCTGAATTACGATATTCCCACCGACACCGAAGCTTACGTGCACCGCATCGGTCGCACCGGTCGCGCCGGGCGCAGCGGCGAGGCGATTTTGTTCGTGGCGCCGCGCGAAAAGCGCCTGCTGCAGGCGATCGAGCGCGCCACGCGGCAGCCGATCACCGAAATGCAATTGCCCAGCGTGGATGCGGTGAACGATCGGCGCACCACGAAGTTCAAGCAACGTATCGCCGACGCGCTGGCAGGCGACGATCTGGCCCCGTTCCGACAACTGGTCGAACAATACGAACGCGAACGCAACGTGCCGGCCGTGGAAATCGCCGCTGCGCTCGCGCGTCTGGTGCAAGGCAAGCAGCCGTTGTTGCTGCAACCGGCGCCGCGCGAATCGCGGCCATTCGAGAAACCGCGCGCGGAAAAACCATCGCAGCATGAGCGCCTGCCAACGCGCGCTCCCGCACGTTCGCATGAGTCGACGCCTTCGCTGGCGCGCCGCGACGAGCGCCCGCGCAAGGCCGAAGCGGGATTCGAAACCTATCGCATCGCCGTCGGTAACGATCACGGCGTTCGCCCTGGCAACATCGTCGGCGCGATCGCCAACGAGGCAGGCCTGGACAGCAAGCACATCGGTCGCATCGATATTCGCGACAGGTACACCCTGCTCGATCTTCCCGCCGGCATGCCCGCGGAAACGTTCCAGTTGCTCAAGACGGTTCGGGTAGCCGGGCAACGATTGCTCATCGCCCGCGCGGGCGAGTCGCCGGACTCAGCGCCCGCACCCGGCAAACCGCCGCGCAAGCCGCCGTTCAAGCCGACTGCGCACAAATCGAAACCGGTCAAGCCAGGCAGCTTCGACAAGGGCGGGTTCGATAAACGCAGGCATGGGCCGCACAAACGCGCAAAAGCGCGCTGAGGCTCCTCAACCTCGGTACGGCGACAGCAAACCCGGATAGGCCAGCAGCGCATCCGGAACCAGCCAGCGCGGATCGCGGCCGGCGGCGAGCAACGCGCGGACGGCGCTGGCGGAAACCTCCAGCGGGGTGACCGGCAAATCCAGTACCTTTCCGCTCGGTGTGGTGCGCAAATCGGCCGCCAACCGCGCGCGGCGCGCGACGACTTCCGTCTCCATATCCGCAGGCAGACGCGCATCGTGCCCCGGTCGCGTCATCACCGCGATATGTGCGAGATCGAACAGTTCACGCCAGTTATGCCAGGTCGGCAATCCGGCAAACGCATCCGCGCCGAGCAGCAAGATCATTGGACGCGCCGCACCAAATTCCGTGCGCATCTGACGCAAGGTATCGACCGTGTACGACGGTTCGCTGCGATCCAGTTCGCGCGTGTCGAGTTGCAGGCGATCTTGCCCCGCCAACGCCGCGCGCAGCATGGCCACGCGCTGCGCCGCGCTCGCCACCGGGGCGGGCCGGTGCGGCGGCACGTGTGCGGGCATCAGGTGCACCGGCGCGGACAGCGCTTCGGCCGCTTCCAGCGCCACGCGCAGATGGCCGATGTGCACCGGATCGAAAGTGCCGCCGAGGATAACGATCGGTTCGTTCATGCCTTAACCGGCGCGAGTGAGCGCTTGCGGCTGCGCAATCATCACCAGCAATCGCTCCAGCTCTATCCACGCATCGCCGATGCCGCGGCCCTTGCTCAGGCGATCCACGCGCGCGGCCTGCACGAGGCAGTCTTCCCAATGCCCGGATCCGGCACGGCCGAGAACCTTGCGGAAGAATTTCTCGCGCGCGTCCCACATGCGCTCGCTGCGGAAGGCGTTGGCGAGGTTCGGCGCGGCGGCCAGGCGCGCGAGAATCTGCAACTGATAAAGGATCATGCCCATCAGCGCCGGGATGGCATCGCCTTCCGCGCGCAATCCGGCGAGAACACGCGACGCGCGCGCCGCATCGCCCGCAAGCGCGGCATCGACAAGTTTGATCACGTCGAATCGCGCGCTGTCGGCGACGAGGTCTTCCAGGGTTTGCGCATCCAGCGGCGCGGAGCCGTGCAGAAGCGCGAGTTTGTCGATTTCCTGCGCGGCGGCGAGCGAATTGCCTTCGACGCGTTCGGCCAGCGCCGCGATCGCGGCGCGATCCGGATTCAGCCCGCGGCTGGACATGCGCTGCGCGAGCCAGACGGAAAACTCGTCCAGCCGCATCGGCCACACCGGCACGTACAGCCCGGTCCTTTCGACCGCGCCGACCCAGGCCGCGCCTTCGTTGTCCTTCTTCGACCATTGCAGCGACGTGATCAGAAGCACCGTGTCCGGCGGCGGATTCGCGCAGAACTCGGCAATCGCGGCGCTGCCGTCCCTTCCGGCCTTGCCGGTCGGCAGGCGCAGGTCGATCAACCGCTTCGTGGCGAACAGCGACATGGCCGCGCCGGCGCGGGCGAGCGCGTCCCAGTCGAAGTGTTGATCGGCATCGAGGATTTCGCGTTCGTTGTAACCCAACTCGCGTGCGCGCGCGCGCAACGCGTCGGCGGCCTCGATCACGAGCAGGTGTTCCTCGCCGGCGATCAGGTAAACCGGTTTCAGTTCGGAACCGGCGAGGTGTTTGTGAAGCTGTGAAAGCGTGGCCGACATGGAAACAGTCAGCGCACTTGCCCCAAGGATCCGATCTTGAACATGATCGCCTGCACCATGTCGCGCTCCATGCCCTTCTTGATCTCGTCCTGTTCGGCATTGTTGCCGATGGCCTGGGTCTGGTCGAAAGTGTAATCGCGCGAATGCTCGATCACCTGCGACGTCAGCAGGGCTTTCCCGTCGGAACCCTGGATGCCCAGTTCGACGTGATAGACCATCGAAAATTCGTTGACCGTGGCGTTCGCACCGACCGAACGCACCACCGGCGCCAGCGACACCGCCGACAGCGTGATTTCTGCGATGTGTTCGCCGGACGCGCTTTCGATCGTTGCGCCGGAACGCGTCAACGCCGCTTCGACGTCACGCTTGAGCGGACTGAACGCATCGGAAACGGCCACATGCACGCGCTGCAAGTCGGCCGGCAATTTCGCCTCGCCGCGCAACTGGAAGCCGCAGGCGCAGAGCATCAGGACGACGGCGGCGAGCGCCGCGATTCGCAGCATCTTCATGTCTGGATTCCGTTCAAATGACGATGTTCACAATCTTGCCTGGCACGATGACGATTTTCTTCGGCACCGCATCGCCGACGAACTTTGCCACATCCGCATGCGCCAGCGCGGCATTCTCCACCACGTCGCGCGGCGCGTCGACTGCCACTTCGATGGTACCGCGCAACTTGCCGTTGACCTGCACGGCCAGCGTGACTTCAGCCTTGACCAAGGCGGCGGGATCGGCCAGCGGCCACGCCACGTCGATCAGGGCTTCGCGCTGGCCGAGCGCCTGCCACAGGGCGTGGCAGATGTGCGGCGTGATCGGATTGAGCACCAGCACCAGGGTCTCGAACGCCTCGTGGCGCACGGCACGGCCTTGGTCGGACATGTCGTCGAACTTGCCGACGGCATTGAGCAGTTCCATCGCCGAGGCAATCGCCGTGTTGAACGACAAACGCCGGCCATAGTCGTCGCCAACCTTGGCAATCGTCTCGTGGATTTGCCGGCGCAGCGCTTTTTGCGCGGCGTTCAATGCCGCCGCGTCCACAGGCGGGTGGTCCGGCTGGGCGATGTGCGCCTGCGCGTCGCGCCACAGCCGGCGCAGGAAGCGCGCCATGCCTTCGACACCGGCCTCGTTCCATTCCAGCGATTTTTCCGGCGGCGCGGCGAACATCGAGAACAGGCGCACCGTGTCGGCGCCGTATTTTTCGACCATCGTGCGCGGGTCGACACCATTGTTCTTGGACTTGGACATCTTCTCGATGCCGCCGATGGCGACCGGCTCGCCGTCGAAGCGCAGGCGCGCACCAATCACGCGCGCACGCTCGTCGCGCTCGATGTCGACGTCGGCCGGGTTGAACCATTCGCGGTGGCCGGCCGCGTCCTCGCGATAGAACGTCTCGGCAATCACCATGCCCTGGCACAACAGGTTGGTGGCCGGTTCGTCGGAATGCACGAGTCCTTCGTCGCGCAGCAGCTTGTGGAAGAAACGGAAGTACAACAGGTGCAGGATCGCGTGTTCGATGCCGCCAATGTACTGGTCCACCGGCAGCCAGTAGTTGGCGCGCGCATCGACCATGTCGGCGGCGCCGGGACTGGTGTAGCGCGCGTAGTACCAGCTCGATTCCATGAACGTGTCGAAGGTGTCGGTCTCGCGCTCGGCCATGCCGCCGCATTGTGGACATTTACACTTGCGCCAATCCGGATCGGCCTTGATCGGCGACTGCACGCCCATGAACTGCACGTTCTCGGGCAGCACGACCGGCAGTTGATCTTCGGGCACCGGCACGGCACCGCATTTCGGGCAGTACACGATCGGAATCGGGCAGCCCCAGTAACGCTGCCGCGATACGCCCCAGTCGCGCAGGCGGAAATTGACCTTGCGCGCGCCCTTGCCTTCCTTCTCGATGCGCGCCGCGATCGCGTCGAACGCGGCGCGGTAATCGAGGCCGTCGAACTCGCCGGAATTGACCAGCGTGCCGTAGTCGGTGAACGCCGCGTCCTCGACGATGGCGCGCTCGAACTCGCGCAGCAGCGCCAACGCCGCGGGCGCCTCGACCACGTCGATCGCGCGGCCTTCGCCGAGCGCGGCCGTCATCGGGTTGGCGTTGTTCGCGGCGTCGCGGCCAAGTTCGCGGATCGCTTCGCGCACCGGGTCGCTGACGATCACCATCTTGATGAACAGATCGTACTGGGTAGCAAATTCCCAATCGCGTTCGTCGTGCGCCGGCACCGCCATCAGCGCGCCCGTGCCGTAACCCATCAGCACGAAATTGGCGATCCACACCGGCATTCTTTCCCCGGTGATGGGATGAAGCGCGTGGAAGCCGGTTTCGATGCCCTTCTTTTCCTGCGTTTCCAGATCAGCTTCGGCGATGCCGCCGTGGCGGCAGTCGTCAATGAATTTCCGAATTTGTGGATTTGTGGACGCTGCCTTGAGCGCGAGCGGATGCTCGGCGGCCAGGCACAGGAACGTCGCCCCCATCAGCGTGTCCGGACGCGTGGTGAAGATACGCGCCGGTTCGCGCTCGCCCTCGATGGCGAAGTCGATTTCGAGCCCTTCCGAGCGCCCGATCCAGTTGCGCTGCATGGTCTTGACCGCATCCGGCCAGCCCGGCAGCTTGTCCAGGCCGCTCAACAACTCGTCAGCGTAGTCGGTAATCTTCAGGAACCACTGCGGGATCTCGCGCTTTTCCACCACCGCGCCGGTACGCCAGCCGCGACCGTCGATCACCTGTTCGTTCGCGAGCACGGTCTGGTCGACCGGATCCCAGTTCACCACGGAATTCTTGCGGTACGCCATGCCCTTCTTGAACAGGCGCACGAACATGCGCTGTTCGTGCACGTAGTAATCCGGCTTGCAGGTGGCGAACTCGCGCGACCAGTCGATGGCGTAGCCCATCGTGCGCAATTGCTCGCGCATGTGCTCGATGTTGGAATACGTCCACTTTGCCGGTGCGGTCTTGTTTTTGATCGCGGCGTTTTCCGCCGGCAGGCCGAAGGCGTCCCACCCCATCGGCTGCAGGACATTCTTGCCGAGCATGCGCTGGTAGCGGCTGATCACGTCACCGATGGTGTAGTTGCGCACGTGGCCCATGTGCAGCGCGCCGGACGGATATGGCAGCATCGACAGGCAATAGAACTTCGGGCGCGCCGGGTCCTCCTTCGCCTCGAAGGATTTGCCGTCGTTCCAGAACTTCTGCGCGGCGGCTTCCACCGCCTTGAAATCGTAGATCACGTCCATCGGAGCCCTGCATGCGCCGGTCACGCCGGCTTTTCTTCGACTGCGCCCAGACTACCGCAGTGCAGCATCCCCGCCAACCCCGAAAGCTACAGGTTCGGTTAGGCTAGACATATGCCCGACACGCCGCCATCCGGTCCGCTGGGCGCTCTCGCGCGATTGTTCGGTGAACTGGCCGAGGAGCGTCCGCTGCCGGAACGCCTTAACGCAATTCTGGACGCGGCCTGTGCGATGGCCCACGCGGACACCGGAACGATAGGCTTGTACGACCCGGGAACCGATACGATCACGGCCACTGTGACCCGGCACTCGATGCCGGCCCAGTTCGCCACGCACTTCGCTCGTGGCGAAGGCTTGGCGGGTCACATCATTGCAACGATGCAGCCGTACCTGGGCCGATACGGGGACTTGCCGCAGCCGGTGGTCGAGGGTTTGCGCGAGCATGCGGCGCTGGGCGTGCCGCTGATCTGGCAAAAACGCTTGCTCGGCTACATGGCACTGAGCCTTGCGCCGCCGCGCCGGTTCAAGCCCGCCGATCCAGAAATCGCGCAGGTACTCGCCCACGCCGCCGCGGCCGCCATCGAAAATTCGACACTGCACGAACAGGCCGGACGCGCCGCCGTGCTAGCCGAGCGTCAGCGCCTCGCGCGTGAGCTGCACGACAATGTCACCCAGATCCTCGCCTCGATCAGCCTGCTCAGCCAGACCATCGCCACGACCTGGAAACGCGATCCGGTCGAGGGCGAGGCACGTGCCGCGCGCCTGCAGCAATTGGCGCAGACGGCTTTCGCCGAGATGCGCATGCTGCTGCAACAGCTCACGCCCGCCGAATCCGCGGCACCGGCACCGGCAATCTCGCGCAAGAGCTTCGTGCTGCTCAGCGCCGAAAACCTGCGCACGCAGGGACTGCCCGGCGCATTGACCCGGCTGCTCGCCTCGACCGTACCCGAACACATTGTGGCGGCGTCGAGTTTCGCGGCCTGGGAAGCGCAGCGCGAGGAACACGAACAGGCGCTGTACCGGGTGTGCCAGGAAGCCATCTCGAATTGCCTGCGCCATGCCGGCGCGCGCCGCCTGCGCGTGGAAGCTGCGGTCACCGGCGACCATGCCGTGCTACGCGTGTCCGATGATGGACGTGGCCTGGGCACGGATTTCCGTCCCGGCATGGGCTTGGGCAGCATGCGCAGCCGGATCGAGGCGCTGCACGGCAGCTTCCGCATCGGCTCGAACAGTCCAACCGGAACCCTGATCGAGGCGCGCCTGCCGCGTGCGGACCGCGATCCGTCCGCAAGCGAGGCGCAACCCTGACTTTGGACAGTGCCGCCGCCCCTGACCACGCGGCACACTGCCTCTCATCGTCATGAAAAATACCGCCGCCAGCGCAAATTTCCCTGCCACGGACGCCACGCCGATCCGCATCATCCTGATCGACGACCACGCCGTGGTGCGCGAAGGCGTGCGCGCCGTGCTGGAAACCGATGCGGATTTCAGCGTCGTCGGTGAGTTCGGCAGCGGCAACGAGGCGCTGGTCTCGGTCGCCGCGCTGGCGCCGGATGTCGCCCTGGTCGACCTGAAAATGCCGGGACTATCGGCACCGGAAACGATCGCCGCGTTGCGCGAACGCGTGCCCGGCGTGCGCGTACTCGTGTTCACCAGTTTCGGTGAGGACGCGCTGATCCGCGCTACGCTCGATGCCGGCGCGACTGGCTATCTGCTCAAGGACGCGTTGCAGCACGATCTCATCGCCGCCATCCGCAGCGTGGCCGCCGGCGAAACCTATCTGGCGCCCGCCGCGCAACGGCAATTGATGGAGCTGCTGCGCAAGCCGCAAGCGTCGCGCGATGCGCTCACTGCACGTGAAACCGACGTGCTTAAACTCATTGCCGAAGGAATGTCGAACAAGCAGATCGGCAAGCGCTTGAGTCTCACCGAAGGCACGGTCAAGGGCTACGTCAGCCAGATCCTCGCCAAGCTGCGGCTCGAGGATCGCACCCAGATCGCGCTCTACGCGGTGCGCCACGGGCTTGCCGCCGGCGTTTGAGCACGCCGCGCAGGACTTTCAGCCTACGCGCCGCCCAGTACTCAGCGTATCCTTCCACGATCACCAAGGGAGGATAACCATGCGTCTCGTTCCGCTCGCCGCCACCGTCGCGGCCTTGTTCGCCGTGCCCACGTTTGCACAATCGCCTGCCGCACCGGTCACCGTCGTGCAGTGCGGACATCTGATCGATGTGGTGCATGGCAAGATGCTGGGCGCCAGCACCATCGTTGTCGAAGGCGACCGGGTCATGGATATTCTCGACGGCATCCAGCAGCGCGCCGGCGCGAACACGCTATCCATGCCGAACGCAACCTGCATGCCCGGCCTGATCGACTCGCACACGCATCTGACAATGCAGTTCAGCCGCAATTCGTACAGCGAAAAATTCCGCCTGAATCCTGCCGACTACGCGATCCGCAGCACGGTCTACGCCCGCCGCACCCTGCTCGCCGGCTTCACCACCGTGCGCAATGTAGGCGACGCGCACAATGAGTCCATCGCCTTGCGCAATGCGGTCAATGCGGGCCTCGTGCCCGGTCCGAGGATCTTTGCCGCGGGCCAGATGATCGGCACCACTGGTGGCCACGCCGATCCGACCAATGGCTACCGCTGGGATCTGCAAGGCGATCCGACCCCAAAGGACGGCATCATCGATTCGCCCGAGGACGCGTGGAAAGCCGTGCGCCAGCATTACAAGGATGGCGCGGACCTGATCAAGATCATGCCCTCCGGTGGCGTGCTCGACGAATCGGGTAGCTCTGAAAATCCGCAGATGACGATTCCCGAGATCCAGGCCATCGTCGCCGCCGCGCACGATTACGGTTTCACCGTGGCCGCACAC
>DATJIL010000208.1:0-19431 GCA_035493385.1 Rudaea sp. | reverse complement strand
GCTTCGATGTGCAGCTGCTTGACCACGCCGTCCTCGGCGTAGAGGGCGAAGCGCTTGCCGCGCATGCCGAGTCCGAACGCGCTGCCGTCCATTTCCAGGCCAAGCGATTTGGAAAACGTGCCGTTGCCGTCGGCGAGCATGCGCAGGTTCTCCGGCACTTTCTGGTTCTTTGCCCAGGCATCCATCACGAACGCATCGTTGACCGCAAGGCAGGCCACGTCGATGCCCTTGTTCGTGAACTTGGCGAGGTTTTCCACGTAGCCAGGCAGGTGCTTGGCCGAGCAGGTCGGCGTGAATGCACCGGGCACGGAAAACAGCACCACGTTCCTGCCCTTGAAGATTTCGTCCGTGTTGATCGCCTGCACGCCGTCCTTGAGGTAGTTGAGCGTGGCGTTGGGAATGCGGTCGCCGACCTTGATCGTCATGGGCTGTGCCTTCGATGGTGGGGAAGCGCCCATGATAGCGGCGCCACGGCGTTGGCGACACCCTTGAAAGCGGGAGAGGCGCCCGCACGTGGTGGCCATGCGGGCCGCAGTGCCCGATCCACAAAAAAAGGAGGCAATCATGGCAATCGTTCGTTATGAGCCCTGGGGTCAGTTCGACCGCTTCCAGGAAGAGATGAAACAGGTTTTCGGCCAGTTCTTCGGCGAAAACGGCGATCAGTCCAACGTAGTAACCAGCCAGTGGGCGCCACGCGTGGATATCCGCGAGGAAGAAAAGCGTTTCGTGATCCTCGCCGATATTCCCGGGGTCGATCCCAAGGACATCGAAGTCAGCATGGACAAGGGCATACTCTCCATCAAGGGCGAGCGCAACGCCGAGAACAAGGAGCAGGCCGGAAAGTACACGCGCGTCGAGCGGTCATGGGGTTCGTTCTACCGGCGCTTCGCGCTGCCCGACAGCGCCGACCCCGATGGCATCAGCGCCAGCGGCAAGCACGGTGTGCTGGAAATTTCCATTCCGAAAAAGGCCGAGACCACGCCGCGCAAGATATCGGTCACGCACTGAAGTACGGTTCGTGTTGATATCGGACCGCGGTCGGCTATGCTGGCCGTGGGCGAGCGGGTTTACGCGAGATGCGTTGAAGCGCATCTCGCGCCCGCGAGCGACCGCACAGGGACGTGCGGGCTGGACGACCCGCCAGGGAGGGTTTCAGGAACGAGGCAAAGCGAAGTCGGTCGCCTACCATGCAATTCAAGGATTACTACGACGTCCTCGGCGTAAAGCCCGCCGCCAGTGAGGCGGAGATCAAGTCCGCCTATCGCAAGCTCGCGCGCAAGTACCATCCGGACGTGAGCAAGGAAGCCGGTGCCGAGGAAAAATTCAAGGGCGTGAACGAGGCTTACGAAGCGCTCAAGGATCCGGCCAAGCGCCGCGCCTATGATCAGTTGCGCGCGCAAGGCTACCGGCCCGGCGAGGAATTCCATCCGCCGCCGAATTTCGGCGACGGCCAGGGTTTCGATTTCTCCGATCTCGGTGAAGGCGGATTTTCCGACTTCTTCGAATCCCTGTTCGGGCAATCTCACGGGCGCGGCGGCCGTAGTGGTGGACAGGCACGCCCGCGGCGCGGCCGCGACATGCAGGCGCGCATCGAGATTCCGCTAAGCGTCGCCTACAGCGGCGGTCGCGAGCGCATCACGCTGCGCGATGGGGGCGGCGAGCGCACGCTGGAAGTGAAGATTCCGGCAGGGATTTTGCCCGGTCAGCAGATTCGCCTCGGCGGACAGGGTTCGCCCGGCACGCACGGTGCATCGGCGGGCGATCTGATGCTGGAAGTCGCCGTGCACGAGGATTCGCGTTTCCGCCTTGAAGGCCGCGACGTGCACTACACTTTGGCATTGCCGCCGTGGCAGGCGGCGCTGGGCGCGACCGTCACAGTGCCGACGCTCGGCGGCGAGGTGGAACTGAAGATTCCGGCGGGTTCGGACAGCGGCAAGCGCATGCGTCTGCGCGGACGCGGCATGCCCGGCGCCACGCCCGGCGATCTATACGTCACGTTGCAGATTCACGCGCCGCCGGCGCACACCGACGCGCAGCGCAAACTGTACGAACAGATGGCGAAAGCGTTCGCCTGATCCGATCGAATCAAGCAGCAGGCAAAAGCTTGTTGATCGTCTCGACCAGTTCGCCTTCGTTCACCGGCTTGGTGACATAGGCCTTGGCGCCCTGACGCATGCCCCAGACGCGGTCGGTTTCCTGATCCTTGGTGGTGACCAGCACGATCGGAATATGGCTGGTCTTGGAGTCCTTGGAAATCGTGCGCGTGGCCTGGAAGCCGTTCAGGTTGGGCATGACCACGTCCATGAGGATGAGATCGGGAACCTCGCGCTTGGCCGCTTCCACGCCCGCAGATCCGTCCTCGGCCGTGACTACCTGGTGCCCCAGCTTTTCGACGATGCGTTTCAGGCCGACGAGCTGCGACGGCGAATCGTCCACGATCAGAATACGCGCCATGATTTTCCCGTTCCTTGCTTCCCGCTCGTGCGGGCACCGCATTCTAAGGTGCTGTGCGACGATATTTCCAGCGCGATTCTCGATACAAAAAAATCTTCTTGCATTCCAGATTGTTGACGCGTTTTCTTGATCAGGAATCGAGATCGGTTCCGGATCAAATCTTGACCACGGTGCGGCCGAACGAGCCGCCCGCGAGCATGACCTCGAACACGCCGGGTAGATCGGCAAGTGCGACTTCGCGTGTGGCGATGCTTTGCAGATGCGCCGGCTTCCAGTCCGAACCCAAGTGCGCCCAGATTTCGTCGCGGATGTTGCGCGCGGTTCCCGCCGAGGCGATGCCGAGCAGGCTCAGGCCGCGGATGATGAAGGGCATCACCGTGGTTTGCAGTTCCGGCGCGGCGGCGAGGCCGCAACTGGCGATATTGCCGTAGGGCTTGATCACGCGGGTGAGCCCTGAAAGCATGTCACCGCCGACGTTGTCGATGGCGCCGGCCCAATGCGCCGATTCCAGCGGGCGCCGGCCCCAGTACAAATCCTTGCGCGAGATGCATTGCTTCGCGCCAAGCGCGATCAGGTCGTCGAAGCGGTCGATCTTGCCGCTGATCGCATGCGCCTCGAAACCGGCGCGGGTCAGGATGTCGATCGCGAGCGATCCGACGCCGCCGGTCGCGCCGGTGACGACGATCGGTCCCATGTCCGGAGCCTGCCCGTTGCGGCGCATCTGGTACAGCGACAACGCCGCGGTGAAACCCGCCGTGCCGACTATCATGGCTTCGCGCAGGGTCAGTCCGGCCGGCAGCGGGATCGTCCACTTCGACTCGAGGCGCGCGTATTGCGCATAGCCGCCATCGCGTGTCTCGGACAGGCCGCAGCCGGTGCACAGCACTTGGTCGCCTTCCTTGAACTGCGGATCGGTCGAGGCCGCGACGTAACCCGCCGCGTCGATACCGCCGTTGAGCACCGGCTCGCGCAGGATCTTGCCGCGGCCGGTTCCAGCCAGCGCGTCCTTGTAGTTGACCGATGAGTACGCGACCTTGATCAGCACTTCGCCGGGAGAAAGATCGTCCGCGCGCATCGACTCGATGCCCGCACGACAGGGCTTTTCCTCGGCGTGGATGCGGAAGGCGGAGAAGGTCGAATCCATCGCGGCGCTCAATTCGCCTTGTGGATCGCCCGTTTGTCCACCGACAGCGCGGCTTCGTGCACGGCTTCGCTCAGCGTTGGATGGGCGTGGACGATACGCGCGAGGTCTTCCGCCGCGCCGTGGAATTCCATGGCGACAACGGCTTCGGCGATCAGTTCCGAGACGACCGGACCGACCATGTGCACACCGAGAATGCGGTCGGTTTCGGCGTGCGCGAGCACCTTCACCTGGCCCGCGGTTTCATTCATCGCCACGGCGCGGCCGATGGCGGCGAACGGGAACGTTCCACTTTTATACGGAACGCCGTCCTTCTTGAGTTCTTCCTCGGTCTTGCCGGCCCAGGCGATCTCCGGTTCGGTGTAGATGACCCAGGGAATCGTGTCGTAGTTGACGTGTCCGGCCTTGCCAGCGATGAGTTCGGCGACGGCGATGCCTTCCTCCGAGCCCTTGTGTGCCAGCATCGGACCGCGCACGCAGTCGCCCGCGGCCCAGATGCCTTCGACGCCAGTCCAGCAGTGGCCGTCCACGACAATGCGGCCGCGTTCGTCGAGCTTGACGCCCGTGCCTTCGGCGAGCACGCCCTGCGTCGCCGCGCGGCGGCCGACGGCAACGAGCAGCTTGTCGAAAGTGATCTTCTGCTCGCCCTTGGCGTCGGCATAGGTGACTTCGACCGCGTTGCCCTTGATCTCGGCCTTGCTGACCTTGGCGCCGAGCCTGATGTCGAGGCCTTGCTTGGCGAACTCGCGCGCGGCGATCTTGGCCACGTCGCGGTCGGCCACGCTCAAGAAATCAGGAAGCGCTTCGAGAATCGTCACTTCCGCACCAAGGCGGCGCCAGACGCTGCCGAGCTCGAGGCCGATCACGCCCGCGCCGATCACGCCGAGGCGCTTGGGCACGGCGTCGAAATCCAGCGCACCGGCATTGTCGACGATGAACTTGTTGTCGAACTTGGCGAACGGCAATTCGATGGAGGTGGAACCGGGCGCGAGGATCACGTTGGTGCCGGCGATCTCGGTGACGGCGCCATCGTGGCCCTTGATCGACACGACGCGACCGGGTTTGAGCGTGGCGAAACCGGCAAAGGCGGTCACCTTGTTGCCCTTGAACAGCATGGCGATGCCGCCGGTGAACTGCTTGACGATCTTGTCCTTGCGCCCGACCATCGTCTTCACGTCGATGCTCGGATTCGCAGCGCTGATGCCGTGATCCTTGAACGAATGCGTCAGGTTGTGGAACTGCTTGGACGAATCGAGCATCGCCTTGGACGGAATGCAGCCAACGTTGAGGCAGGTGCCGCCGAGTGCAGGCTTGCCTTCCTTGCCGATGAACGCATCCACGCAGGCGGTTTTCAGGCCCAGTTGCGCGGCGCGAATCGCGGCCACATAACCGGCCGGGCCGGCACCGATGACGACGACGTCGAATTGTTCTGCCATGACGATTCCTTAGCGTGTGGGCTTTACATGCCCAGCAGCATGCGCTGCGGATTTTCCAGTTGGTTCTTGATGTCGACCAGGAACAGCACTGCGTCCTTGCCGTCTACAATGCGGTGGTCGTAGCTGATGGCCACGTACATCATCGGTGCGGCGATCACTTGTCCGTTCTCGACGATCGCGCGCTCCTTGATCGTGTGCATCCCCAGGATCGCGCTCTGCGGCGGATTGACGATCGGCGTGGAGAACAGCGAACCGAAGGTGCCGCCATTGGTGATCGTGAACGTGCCGCCTTGCAGATCTTCCAGTTTCAATCCGCCTTCGCGCGCGGCCTTGGCATAGGCGGCGATGGCTTTTTCCACTTCTGCGAAACTCATGGACTGCGCATCGCGCAGCACCGGCGTGACCAGGCCGCGGTCGGTGGACACGGCGACGGAAATATCCTGGTAGCCGTGATAGATGACGTCGTTGCCGTCCACGGAGGCGTTGACGATGGGATGGCGCTTGAGTGCCTCGCAGGCGGCCTTGACGAAGAAGCTCATGTAGCCGAGCTTGATGCCGTTCGCCTTCTCGAACGCTTCGCCCAGTTCCTTGCGCATCGCCGCGACCTTGCCGAGATTGATCTCGTTGAACGAGGTCAGCATGGCGATGGAATTCTTCGACTGCATCAGGCGTTCGGCAATCTTGGCGCGCATGCGCGTCATTGGCACGCGCTCTTCCGGGCGCGATCCCGGTGTCGGCACGGCGGCAGATGCGGGCGCCTTCGCGGCTGGAGTGGCGGCGGGAGTCGATCCGCCGGTGCGCATGAAATTGACCAAGTCTTCTTTCGTCACCTGACCGCGCACGCCGGTACCGGCGACCTGCGCCGGATCGATCTTGTTCTCTGTCGCCACGCGCTGGCCGGCGGGCGAGAGATTCGCCGCGGTCGCGCTCGGCGCGGGTGCTGCGGGAGCAGCCGCCGGAACTGGAGCCGGAGCGGCTTTCGGTGCAGCGGGAGCGGCGGCTGGAGCTGCGGCGGCGACGGCGCCTTCCTCGATCACCGCGAGCAACTGCCCGCTGGTCACGGTTGCGCCGGTCTGCTGCTTGATTTCCTTGAGTACGCCGTCTGCGGGCGCCGGTACTTCAAGCACCACCTTGTCGGTTTCCAGATCGACGAGGTTTTCGTCGCGCTTCACTGCGTCGCCCGGTTTCTTGTGCCAGCTCGCGATGGTCGCGTCGCTGACGGATTCGGGCAATACCGGAACTTTGATTTCGAGTGCCATGGGTTATGTCCTGTGACTGTATTTTTTAGTCTGCCGAATGATCCGCACCCGCCGGGCCGGCCAGCGCCTGCTCGACCAGCGCGGCCTGTTCGGCGACGTGGGTCGGCAGGTGTCCCGCTGCTGGAGCAGGTGAACGCACGCGACCGGCATAGTGCAGGGAATGCTCGTCGGTGAGGCAGGCGACCAGGTGATGCTGGATCTGGTACCACGCGCCCTGGTTCATGGGCTCCTCTTGGCACCAGACGATTTCCTTCGCTGCCGGATATTTGGCCAGTTCCGCCTTCACCTCGGCGCGCGGGAACGGATACAACTGCTCCACACGCACGATCGCGACGTCGGCGAGACCGCGCTTGGCCGCGTCCTCGACGAGATCGTAATAAACCTTGCCCGAACACAGCACGACGCGGCGCACCTTCTGGCCGGGTTTCGCGCTGGAATCGGGAATCACGAGCTGGAAGCGCCCGTTCGCGAGATCGTCCAGCGACGACACCGCGAGCTTGTGGCGCAGCAGGGACTTTGGCGTGAGCACGATCAGCGGCTTGCGGCAGTCGCGCAGCATCTGCCGGCGCAGCATGTGGAACATTTGCGCGGGCGTGGTCGGTACGCACACCTGCATGTTCTGCAGTGCGCACAGTTGCAGGTAACGTTCGAGCCGGGCCGAGGAATGCTCCGGACCCTGGCCTTCGTAGCCGTGCGGCAGGAACAGGGCGAGTCCGCACAGCCGATCCCACTTGGCTTCGCCGGCGGCGATGAACTGGTCGATGACGACTTGCGCGCCGTTGGCAAAGTCGCCGAACTGGCCTTCCCAGATCGTGAGCGTGTGCGGATCGGCGGTGGTGTAGCCGTATTCGAACGCCATCACCGCTTCTTCGCTGAGCAGCGAGTCGATGACCTGCACGTTCGCGTCCTTGCGCACGCCCGCGAGCGGCACATGGATCCGGCCGGTCTTCTGGTCGTGCAGTTCGGCATGGCGATGGAAGAACGTGCCGCGGCCGGAATCCTGGCCGACTAGGCGCAGGTCGTAGCCGTCGTCGACGATCGCCGCGTAGGCGAGGTTCTCGGCGAAGCCCCAATCCATCGGATGCGTACCCGCCGCCATGGCCACGCGATCGGCGTAAATCTTCGCCACGCGCGGATGCAGCACGAGATCGGGTGGCATGGTAAGGATTTTTTCGTTGAGCGTTTCGAGCTTGTCTTTCGCCACGCCGGTCTTGACGGCCTGGTCGAGGCGCGCGCCGATGTGGCGCGTCCAGTCCACGGCAAAGGCGTCCTTGAATGCCGGGTCGATGTTGGCGATTTCCTGTCCGGCCTCGAGCTTGGCGCGGTAGGCGTCGGCAAGCTTCTGCGCATCGCCATCCGCGAACACGCCATCGGCAACGAGTCGCTTCGCATACAGTTCGCGCGCGGTCGGTCGCGCACGGATGACCTGGTACATCAGCGGCTGCGTCGCCGCCGGCTCGTCGGCCTCGTTGTGGCCGTGGCGGCGATAGCAGACCAGGTCGATGACCACGTCGCGCTTGAACTTCGCGCGGAAGTCGAATGCCAGGCGCGCGCAGAACACCACCGCTTCCGGATCGTCGCCGTTCACGTGCAGCACCGGCGCGTTGACCATCTTGGCGACGTCGGTGGAGTAGAGCGTCGAGCGGGCGTCCTGCGGGTCCGACGTGGTGAAGCCGATCTGGTTATTGACCACGATGTGGATCGAGCCGCCGACGCCAAAACCGCGCGCCTGCGACATGTTGAACAGTTCCATGTTGACGCCTTGTCCCGCAAGCGCGGCGTCGCCGTGGATCAGTACCGGCAGCACCTGCTCGCGGTTCGTGTCCTTGCGCCGGGTCTGGCGCGCGCGCACCGAACCGGCCACCACCGGATTGACGATTTCCAGGTGCGAGGGATTGAAGGCGAGCGCCAGATGCACGGTGTGGCCGGCGGTTTTCACGTCGGCGGAAAATCCCATGTGGTACTTCACGTCGCCCGAGTGCGCGGGATCGTCGACGTGTTCGAACTTGCCCTCGAATTCGGCAAAGAGTTTTTGCGGTGCCTTGCCGAGCGTGTTGACCAGCACGTTCAGGCGGCCGCGATGCGCCATGCCGATGACCATGTCGCGCACGCCGTCTTCGCCGCCACGACGCACGATTTCGTCGAGCAACGGTATCAAGCTGTCGCCGCCTTCCAGCGAAAAGCGTTTCTGGCCGACGTACTTGGTGTGAAGATAGCGCTCAAGACCCTCGGCTTGAGTCAGCAGTTCCAGCGTGTGCCTGCGCTCGTCGGCGGACAAGCCGAACTGTCCGGCCGCGGCTTCCAGGCGCTCGTGCACCCAGCGCCGCTGCTCGGTGTGGCTGATGTGCATGAACTCCGCGCCGATGGACGTTGCGTAAGTCGCTTTCAGGCGCGCGATCAGGTCCTTGAGCTTGAGCTTCTGTGGTCCGGCCAGCGCGCCGGTGGCAAATTCGGTTTCCAGGTCCGCGGTGGCGAGGCCGTGGAAGGTCGGGTCGAGGTCGGGTGCGGGAAGCTTCTGCGCCATGCCGAGCGGATCGAGGTCGGCGGCCAGATGTCCGCGCGAGCGGTAGGCCGTGACCAGCTTGAGCACCGCGGCCTGCTTTTGCGCGTCGGAAGCGGGCGCGGCGGCGAAGGCGACGGCATGGCCGTTGCGCTGCTGTGCCGCCTCGATGCGCGCGATCGCGTCGGAATGCGGCACGTCGCCGGCCTGGCGGCCCTTGAAGGTGTCGAAGTAGTTGCGCCATTCCGGCGTCACCGCGTCGGGATCGCGCAACCAGGTTTCGTACAGGGATTCGATGAATCCGGCATTGCTGCCGGAAAGCTGGGACGATGCCGCGAACTGCTGGAGAAGACTCTGACTCACGCTGGCCTGCCGGGAACGGAAAGCGGCATCCGCGGGCGCGGACGCACGAACCGGGAATTATACGCAATTCGTGTGGAATGTTGCGCTGCGCAACGGCATCACAGGTTCAACTGCCGCAAATCCTCGCTGGTCTCGGCGCGCTCCCAGACCTGATTGAAGTATTCGAATAGTTGCGCGTGGCGGCCGGGCGCGTAATTCACCGCCTCGCCTTCGAAACGATTGCCGAGCACGCGGAAGTAGTAGCCGCGCACGTCGTTGACGAGAAACGCCGACGGATATTGCAGATCGTCGTCCTGCACCGGCGCGCGCAGCGCGAACACGCTGGTCAAACGCTGCGCCAGCGGCAGTAGGCGATGTCCGCGCGCAGCCACCGCGCGCGGATCCTGCACCAGGATGCGGATGCTCGCGCCGCGTCCGGAAATCGCCACGCGCTTGAGCGCTTCCAGCGTCGCTTCGGCTTCGAACAGTTCCGGGTCCAGGGCGCGCGTGTAGATGCACAGTTCGCGCTTGGCATCGCCGATCAGGCGCAGGGTTTCGGCCAGCGCTGCCTCGCGCGATTCCACCGCGACGCTGCGCACTTCGGGACGTGGCGGCAGCGGCGCGCGTTCCGGAGCGGCCGCTGCCGACAGTTCGCGGCGCATGTTGAAATGCTTGATCGCGCACTCCTCGAATTCGTCGCCGTATTTGACGAAGCCGAATTTCTCGTAGAACGGCACCGCGTGCGTTTGCGCGTGCATTTCCAGTTCGCGATAGCCCAGCGCACGCGCCTGTTCAATCAGCACGTTCAGGATGGCTTCGCCGACATGTCTGCCGCGCCAGTCGGCAAGCACGGCCATGCGGCCGATTTTGCGCTCCGGCGTCAGGCGACCGGTACCGATGGGATTGCCGGCGTCGTCGCGTGCAAGTACGTGGCGCGAGGTCGCGTCGAGGTCGTCCCACTCATCTTCGCGCGGCACGTTCTGGCCGAGGATGAACACTTGTTCGCGCACCGCTCGGCAGGCGTCGCGGTCGTCTTCGTTGTTCCAGTCGACGGGGGCGACGGAGAAATTGGTGGGGATCATGGCGGAATTGTACTTGTCCGTTCGTGTTGAGCGTAGCTTGCGCAGCAAGCGAAGTCGAAACACTACCCTTCGACTCTGGCGCTTCGCGCCTACGCTCAGGGCGAACGGATCATTCGCAAATACCCGCCATCGACCAGCGCCGCGAGAGTCGCCGTTCCGGTTTTGCCGGCCATGCGAGCGAGTGCGACGCCGTCGAATTCGCGGTCTGCGCACAAGGCTTTTGCCAGTGCCAGCGGACACTCGAAGCGTTCGCCGGCAACGAACAGCGCCGCGCCGCGACCCAGACGAATCCAGGCGAAGCGACTGAACGGATTGCGCAGCAGCCGCGACTTCGCCAGCTTCGCCGCGAATCGTGCGGGCGTGAGCGGGCGCGACGCCGGCATTACAGCGTGTGCGCTGCGATAACGCGTGATGAAGCGGCCGAACCAGTCGCCCAGTGTGGAAATATCCACATCGGAAAATTGCGGCATCGCCATGCGTACGCGTGCAAGCGCCGCACTGTCGATTTCGCCCAGTGCACGCACGGGTCGCAAATCCGGATCGGAGAAGCGGCGTTCCTCGCCCAGCGGCTCGGCAAGATATTCGGCGAAATCCAGCAGCAGCTCCGCCTGCGAGGGCGCGCGCATGCCGACGGAGATCGTCATGCACTCGCCGATCGCGGTGCCTTCGTGCGGCACGCCCGGCGGCAGGTAGAGCGCGTCGCCGGATTCGAGAATCCAGTCGTGGGTGGGCGTGAATTCGCGCAGCAACTTCAGTTCGGTATCGTCGCGGAAATCCTTCGGCGCGTGCGGATCGACGCTGATCCGCCAGCGTCGTCGGCCCATGCCCTGCACGAGGAACACGTCGTATTGATCCACATGCGCGCCGACGCCGCCGTCGTCGGTCGCGTAACTCACCATCACATCGTCCACGCGCCAGCTCGGGATGAACGCGAACGCGTCGAGCAACGCGGCTACGTCCATGTCCCACTTGTCCACGTCCTGCACCAGCAGCGTCCAGTTGTGTTTCGGGAGCTTTGCAAAATCAGACTCGGCGAACGGCCCGTTGCGCAACGTCCACGTGTCGCGCTTCGCATCGTGCAACACGATACGCGCCAGCGCGGCCTCCTCGCAGGCGAGTCCGGCCAGGTCGTCGGGCGATATCGCGTTGTGGAAATGTGGAAATCCGCCGCGGATCAGCAAAGGACGTTTTTGCCAGAATTCGCGCAGGAAGCGCGCCGGCGGCATGCCGAGCGGCTGCTTCGGCGTGCCGTGCACCTCGATCGCGTGCCTCATGCAGCCAGCCGCCGCTTCGGCTCCGCATCGTGCCTGAGCTTGGCCCCGACCTTGACGATGGCATCGAGCGCGGGCAGCAGTTCATGACCGAGTTCGGTCAATTCGTATTCGGCCGATGGTGGCGAGGTGTCGAGCAGGCGGCGCACGATCATGCCGCGCGCTTCCAGTTCGCGCAGGCGTGCGCTGAGCACGCGTGCGGAGATGCGCGGGATGTCGTGGCGTAGTTCGCCGAAGCGGCGCGCGCCGCCGCGCAGGTACCAGATCACGTTTGTCGCCCAGGCGCCGCGCAGCAGATCCATGCACAGCGTCAACGGGCATTGCGGTGGCGGCAGCACCTTGCTTTTGCGCAGCGGGAGTCCCATTTCAGTTCTCGGTTATGGCGGAGTGAGCGAGTAACCGCCCGGTTACCGCATTCTATCAGTAATTTACGGTTATGTGGTATCTAATAGTAACCAGATAGTGATAGGATACCAACCGTCGCCGACACTCCGGCGCATCGTTCTCCACCCCACAAAGGATGCAAGCCATGAAACTCTATTATTCCCCCGGCGCCTGCTCGCTTTCCCCACACATCGTCGCGCATGAACTCGGCCTGCCGCTGACCCTGGTAAAAGTGGACACCAAGGCCAAGCGCACCGAAACCGGCGGCGATTTCTGGCAGACCAATCCGAAGGGCTACGTGCCCGCGCTGGAACTGGACAACGGCGAAGTGCTGACCGAAGGCCCAGCGATCGTGCAGTACCTGGCCGACCAGAAGGGCAACACCACGCTCGCCCCCGCGAACGGCACGCTGGCGCGCGCGCGCCTGCAGGAGATGCTCAACTACATCACCAGCGAAATCCACAAGAGCTACAGCCCGCTGTTCAGCGACGCCACGCCGGAGGCCACGCAAACCGAGCGCAAGGCCTACCTTCACAAGCGCTACGACTTCATCGAGAAGATTCTTGCGAAACAGCCGTGGCTGCTGGGTGATCACTTCACCGTGGCCGACGCCTACCTGTTCACCGTCACGCGCTGGGCCGACTTCGTGAAGCTGGACTTGTCCGCATTCCCGAACCTGCAGTCTTTCCAGAAACGCGTCGCCGCGCGTCCGGCGGCCGATGCCGCGCTGCGTGCAGAAGGCTTGATCAAGCACAAGGCGGCGGCGTAACGCTGTCGTGAAGAACGCCGGGCGGAGCGATCCGCCCGGCACTTCGTCAGATCTGTCCGGCGAGCTTGGCCGCCAATCCGGTGTACGTTGCCGGTGTCAGCGCAAGCAGGCGCTGTTTCGCATCCGTGGGTAGGGCAAGCGATTCGATGAACGTGCGCAGCGATTCGCGCGTGATGCCTTGGCCACGCGTCAGCGCTTTCAACTGTTCGTAAGGTTCGGGCAGACCGTAGCGACGCATCACCGTCTGCACGGCTTCGGCGAGGACTTCCCAGTTCGCATCCAGGTCGGCGGCGAGACGTTCCGGGTTCGCGTTGAGCTTGGCGAGGCCGCGCAGCAGCGATTCCAGCGCGATCTGGGTGTGGCCGAACGCGGTGCCGACGGCGCGCAGCACGGTGGAATCGGTCAGGTCGCGTTGCCAGCGGCTGATCGGCAGTTTTTCCGCGAAATGCGCAAACAGGGAATTGGCCACACCGAAGTTGCCCTCGGCGTTTTCGAAGTCGATGGGATTGACCTTGTGCGGCATGGTGCTTGATCCGACTTCGCCGGGCTTGAGCGCCTGCTTGAAATAGCCGAGCGAAACGTAGCCCCACAGGTCGCGGCACAAATCAATCAAGATCGTATTGATGCGCCGGATCGCATCGCACAGTTCCGCGATGCCATCGTGCGGCTCGATCTGCGTGGTGTACGGATTCCAGACCAGGCCCAACGATTCGACAAAACGCTTCGACAGCGCCGGCCAATCCGTTTCCGGATACGCGATGACGTGCGCGTTGTAGTTGCCAACGGCGCCGTTGATCTTGCCGGTGAGTTCCACGGCGGCGATCTGCTGGCGCTGGCGCTCGAGCCGCGCAATCACGTTCGCGATTTCCTTGCCGAGCGTTGTCGGGCTGGCCGTTTGCCCGTGCGTGCGCGAGAGCATCGGTTGCGCCGCCAGCGCATGCGCCATCTGGCGCAGCGTGTGGATGAGTTTGTCCAACATCGGCAGCAGCACGCCGTCGCGCGCGTCGCGTAGCATGAGCGCGTAGGCGAGATTGTTGATGTCCTCGCTGGTGCAGGCGAAGTGGACGAACTCTTTGGCTTTCGCCAGATCGGTGTGGTCGCCGATTTTCTCCTTGATGAAGTATTCGACCGCCTTGACGTCGTGGTTCGTCGTCGCCTCAATGGCCTTGATGCGTTCGGCGTCCTGCAACGAAAAGCCGTCGGCCAGCGTCATGAGGAATTGCCGCGTGTTCGCCGGAATGTCGGCCACTTCAGTGATGGATTTCTCCTGCGCCAACGCCAGCAGCCAGTGGATCTCGACGGCGACACGCCGCCGCATCAGGCCGAATTCGCTGAAAATCGGCCGCAGGGCCTCGACCTTGGCGGCGTAGCGGCCGTCCAGCGGCGACAGGGCGGTGAGCGATGTGGGCTGCATGGCGGGTTCGCGGGCCGGGAAACGCGAATGATACACCGGGAGGTTATAATCGCCGGCCTTATCCGACCTTGGGTTCATGGAGTTTTTCGATGGCCGATTTTCGCATCGAGCGCGACAGCATGGGTGAATTGAAAGTCCCGGCGTCCGCGCTGTGGGGCGCGCAGACGCAGCGCGCGGTGGACAATTTCCCGATTTCCGGGTTGACCATGCCGCGCCAATTCATCCGCGCGCTGGGCCTGATCAAATCCGCCGCCGCGCAGGCGAATGCGGACCTTGGTCATCTGTCCAAGGCCAAGGCCAAGGCGATCCGCACGCAGGCCGGGCGCGTGGCCGCCGGCGAATTCGACGCGCAGTTTCCCATCGACGTGTTCCAGACCGGCTCGGGCACCTCGAGCAACATGAATGCGAACGAGGTGATCGCGCACCTGTGCGCGGCGGCCGGTAGCAAGGTGCATCCGAACGACGACGTCAACAACGGGCAGTCGTCCAACGACGTGATCCCGACTGCGGTGCACGTCAGCGCGGCGTTGATCGTGTCCGAACAACTGCTGCCGGCGCTGGCGCACCTGAAGAAGACCCTCGACAAGCGCGCCAGGGAATTGGCCAAGGTCGCGAAGACCGGGCGCACGCACCTGATGGACGCCATGCCAGTCACGTTCGGACAGGAATTGTCCGGCTGGTCGGCGCAGATCGCTTCGGGCATCGAGCGCCTGAACGATGCGCTCAAGCGTGTACGCAAGTTGCCGCAGGGCGGCACCGCGGTCGGCACCGGCATCAATGCGGATGCGAAGCTCGGCCCGGCCATCTGCAAGGAACTGACGAAACTGACCGGGGTGAAATTCGAATCCGCCGGCAATTTCTTTGAAGGCATGTCCTCGCAGGACGCGGCGGTGGAATTGTCCGGCCAGTTGAAGACGCTGGCGTGTTCGCTGATGAAGATCGCGAACGATTTGCGCTGGATGAATTCGGGTCCGCTCGCGGGCCTGGGCGAGATCGAACTGCCGGCCTTGCAGCCGGGCTCGTCGATCATGCCGGGCAAGGTCAACCCGGTGATTCCGGAGGCGATGGCGATGGTCTGCGCGCAGGTCATCGGCAACGACGCGACGATCACCATCGCCGGCCAGTCCGGAAACTTCCAGCTCAACGTAATGCTGCCGGTGGTGGCACTGAACTTGCTGCAAAGTATCGAAATCCTGGCGAACGCCTCGCGTCTGCTCGCGGACAAGTCCATTGCCGGATTCAAGGTGCGCCAGGACAAGATCCGCGAGGCGCTGGACAAGAATCCGATCCTGGTCACGGCGTTGAATGCAGTGATCGGCTACGACAAGGGCGCGGCCACGGCCAAGCAGGCGTACAAGCAAGGCCGGCCGATCCTCGACGTGGCGCTGGAAACGACGGGTCTGCCGAAGGCGAAACTGAAGGAGCTGCTCGATCCGATGGCGCTGACGAAAGGCGGCGTGCACGGCGGTTCGTCCGGTGGGTGATGGGAAATGTGTGTCGAAAGGCACATGCGCGCGGAACCGGTGCTGGCAGACTCGCAAACTGTTTTTATCAACAGGGTGGTGGAGACGTAAAATGTACAAATTTATACCTTTGGCGGCATTGTTGTTCGCCGGCGCGGCGCTGGGCCAGCAGGTCGACGTTAGCGGCAAGGATTTCCTGTCCGGTGCGGGCGACGCCAAGCTCGCGGGCATTGCGCAGCAGGCCGCGGCGGCCGGCAAGTCGCTGGAAGTCACGGCGCCGGACTACTGGCAGGCCAAGGTGGCGGCGAAGCTGCACGCGGGTGCCGCGGACGTGGCGGTCAAGTCCAACAACGGCTTTTTCGAGAATGTGCTGGTGAAGGTCGTCGATGCGGGGCCGGCCAAGCCGGCCGCACCCATGCCGGACGCGCAGGCGGAGAAGGCTGTTGCTGACAAGGCTACCGCACAGAGAGCCGCCGACGAAAAGGCGGCGCAGGAAAAGGCCGCTGCCGCGAAAGCCGCCGCTGAACGCGCCGCCGCACAGGCCGCTGCCGCGAAAGCCGCCGCGGACAAGGCGGCCGCCGAAAAAGCCGCCGCCGAGAAAGCCGCCGCCGAGAAAGCCGCGGCAGACAAGGCGGCTGCGGAGAAAGCCGCCGCCGCGAAGGCGGCAGCCGAGAAGGCGGCTGCGGAAAAAGCCGCCGCCGACAAGCGCGAAGCGGCGCGCAACACGATGCTGAAGAATCTCAACGAGGGCCGTCCCGCCGAAGGTGATTTGCAGGTGGGCAAGCTCCAAGTCGGGGACGTGGTTTACGTCGACGGCGATCTGCGTGGCGTTGTGCGCCGCGGCAGTTCGCGCCTGCAGTTCTTCTGGCTGCAGGGCGACTTGAATCTGGATCGTGTCGAACTGTCGCCGAACGGCGATGGCCGCTACAAGGTGCTGCGCACGATCGACCCGAGCGCCACGCCGGTGTTGCGCACGCGCAGCGGCGGCACGTTTGCCGCCACCATCCCGGCGGACGGTTCGGCAGCGCGCAAGTCGCTGCAGGATCAATACACGGATGGCCGCGCGGTCACCGACTCGCTCAAGCCGGCGGAATTGCGCCAGGGCGACACGATCTACACCGGGCAAGGCGCCGCGCTGGTGGTCAGGCGTGCCGGCGGGCAGCTTGCGCGCTATTGGCTCGACGGTTCGCTCGATCTGGGCCAGATCGGCCTGCAGAGCCAGGGTGGAAACGTCTACAAGGTGCTGTCCGACACCATCCGGTGACGGAACGTGCACAGGCCGCCGCAGCGGCGGCCTGTGCAACTAATTGCAGTCGTTTACTTCATGCGTGACTATCGTCGCGTAGGGCTTGAATTGCGGTAACGCCGCGGCGAGTTCGTTTTGTGCCTGCGCCAATGCTCGCACGTCCGCACACACACGATTGGCGGCGGCTTCGACTTTCGCCGCACTCGCGTTCACCTTTGCATCGATCGAATCCGGGTTGCCCGAAGCCAATCCTTCGGCAACGCTGGCGATGGCCGTCGCCGCCGTCGAAGCTCCCGCAGCGCCCGTTTTCATGGCGTCGTTGCGAAGTGCCAGGGCGCTGGCGAAATAGCGCACGGCGATTTGCGCCTGCGCCGCATTGACGGTCACCGGCGTGCCGGCGATGCTCAGCGCGCCGGATGAGTCGATGACGGCGTCGGCGAGTCCCGGCGCGTGCACGGCGATGTGGCTATCGTCGAGCACGCTCAGATGCTGGAATTCGGAATCGCCGTGACTGCATGCGGCGGTTGCGGCGCATAGCGCCAGCAGGATCGACATTTTCAGATGAGTCATGGTCGGGTCCTCGTTGGATTACGCGTAGGCTTCCACGCGCGAGCGGCGCAGCCAAATGGCCGCCGCGATCATCGCCACGCCGGCGGCCACGCCGATCAGGAAATTCGGCGAGGCGAACTGGTCGGCGATCGCGCCGAACGACAACAGGTTGCCCAGGGCGATGCCGGGGTCCGCGTTTGCGTGTTCGAGCGCGCGCAGGCTGTCGAGATTGATCCAGCTTTCCGGAATCAGGCTGAGAAGGATGCGGCCGACGATATGCCGCCAGAACCAGCCGCTGAACGAAAACGAGTTCGTGATTTGAGCCCATGACACGATTACGCCGGCGACGATCGGCAGCATCACGGCCCACAGGAACGGCTTGGAGCGCGCATAACTCGAGCACAGCAGCAGCCAGCCCATCGTCGGCAGGGCCCACAGCGCGTTGACGGGGATCAGCACGGCGAGCTTTACCCACATCGCGACCAAGTGCGTCGGCGACCACAGGTACGGCAGGGCGTTGATGCCGTGGATGGCGGCGTAGAGCGTCATGAGGATCAGGAAGCCCAGTTGCAGCACGATCATGCCGAGCACGGCCAGCGCCGGCGCGAGGACGAGTCCCGCCGTCACTTTGGCGAGCACCGTCTGTGTGTCCGACAGCGGCAGCGATTTCCAGAACAGCACGCTGCGGTCGGCACGGTCGTTGTACAGCGCACCGAGCGCGTAGAAGAACACGACCACGAACAGGGCGATGCGGATCGGCATGCCCATCGTGATCAGGCCAACGTCGAGCGCGCCCTGGAATTTTGCCATCGCGTCGGCATCGATGTGGCTCGTCAGTTGATCGAGATGGATGCCGTTCAAGGTGAAACCGTTTTGGTGCGCGGTGAATTCGGCGGTGATCAGGCCCATCGCCATGAAGGCCAGCATGACCAGCGCGATGATCAGCGGCGTCCACAGGAATCCGCCGCGGTGTTCCCAGTATTCGCGCTTGACCTGCCAGAGGAATTTGCTGGTTGCGGTAATCGGGTTCATGGTGCTGGCGTTCATGCGTACGTTCCTTTCATGGTCGCGACGAACAAGTCCGCAACGCTCGGTTTATGCAGTTCGCCAAGTTCGGCCAGGCGCGCCTTGTCGATGCCGTCGAACAGGAAGATGGACTTGCCGAAGACCTGGCGTTCGTACAACGGCTTGAGCGCACGTGCCGCATCGGCCTTGTCCGGATTGACCATCACTTCCGCGAAGCGCTCGCCGACGTCGTCCATGGTCGCGTCGAGCACGATGCGGCCTTCCTTGATGAACAGCAGATCGGTGAGGATGTGTTCGATCTCCTCGATCTGGTGCGTGGTCACGAGGATGGTCTTCTGCTCGTCGAAATAGTCGCCGAGCAGGTTGTTGTAGAACTCCTTGCGATACAGGATATCCAGGCCCAGGGTCGGCTCGTCGAGGATGAGCAGCTTGGCGTCGATCGCCATGACCAGGGCCAAATGCAACTGCACGATCATGCCCTTGGACAGTTCGCGCACGCGCTGGGTCGGCTTGATCTTGGTGCGGGCGAGGAGTTTTTCGCATTTCTCGCGCGAGAAACGCGGATGCACGCCGCCGACGAAATCCACCGCGTCGCCGACGCGCAGCCAGCGCGGCAGCACGGCCACGTCGGCGATGAAGCACACCTGTTGCATGAGCTCGGTGCGGTGCGTGCGCGGATCCAGGCCGAGCACCGACAACTGGCCGTCGAATTCGGCCAGCCCGAGGATGGCCTTGAGTGCCGTGGTCTTGCCGGCGCCGTTCGGCCCGACCAGGCCGACGATGCGGCCGGGCTGGATCTCGAGGTTCACGTTGTCCAGTGCGACCGTGTTGCCGTAGCGCTTGGACAGTCCCTTTGCCTGCACGACGGCAGTCATGATTTTTCTCCCTTGTTTTCGCTGTTTTTTATCAGGGTGGCGAGGTCGAGGTTCATGCGCTGGATGCGCGCGAACAGGGCCGGCCATTCCTCGCGCAGGAAGTGTTCGCGTTCGGATTTCATCAGCGCCGCGCGCGCGCCATCGGTCACGTACATGCCCAGCCCCCTGCGTTTTTCCACGAGTTGTTCGTCCACGAGTTCCTGATATCCCTTCGAAACGG
>DATJIL010000207.1:0-5309 GCA_035493385.1 Rudaea sp. | reverse complement strand
ATCGACATCTTCGTGAGCCGCGACCGGCATCAGGAAATCACGCGGATTGGCCAGGCCGTTGCTGCCGATGGGCCCAAGGTCCGGCAGGCGCAGCAGCGCGCCGAAATTTTCGCACACATAACCGCGCGCCGTGCCATCGGGTAGCTCGATGCGGAAACGAATGCCGCGCGGAATCACCGCGATTTCCTGACCCCGGTCGCGGCTTACGAGGACGTCGATGGCGACCTCGAGTTGATCGCCAAATTCCAGGGCCACCTGTGGCGCGCGCCGATCGGGCACAGCCCGCTCGACGTTGTCGGCTGGCACGGCAATTACGCACCGTACAAGTACGATCTGCGCCGTTTCAACACGATCGGATCGATCTCGTACGATCATCCGGATCCCTCGATTTTCCTCGTCCTGCATTCGCCCAGCGACACGCCCGGCACCAGCAACATGGATTTCGTGATCTTCCCGCCGCGCTGGCTGGTTGCGGAGGACACATTTCGCCCGCCCTGGTTCCATCGCAATGTCGCCAGCGAATTCATGGGCCTGGTCCACGGTGCCTACGACGCCAAGGCCGAAGGTTTCGTGCCGGGTGGCGCGTCCTTGCACAACAGCTTCAGTGGCCACGGTCCGGATGCGGCTACGTTCGCCAAGGCCAGCGCGGCGGGCACCGACAAACCTGATCACATCGTCGATACCATGGCCTTCATGTTCGAAACCCGAGCCGTGATCCGGCCGGCGCGGCAGGCGCTGGAATCGGCGCGGTTGCAGCGCGATTACGCCGAGTGCTGGAATGGACTGGAAAACAATTTTCGCGCAACGCGCGCTTGACGGATCGAACCACGCATGAAACTGGCAAGCCTGAAGGAAGGCGGACGCGATGGAACGCTCGTGGTCGTCAACCGCGATTTGAGCCGCGCGGTGCGCGTGACCGACATCGCGCGCACGCTGCAAGCCGCGCTCGAGGATTGGAACAACACGGCGCCGCGCCTGAACCGCGTGTCCGAATTGATCAATGCGGCCGGCAAGGCGCAGACCATCAATGGCGAGGAAGTCTTTGCGCTCGATCCGTCCGCGCTTGCCGCGCCGTTGCCGCGCGCCTACGAGTTCGTGGACGGTTCGGCCTACCTGCCGCACGTCGAACGCGTGCGCCGCGCGCGCGGGGCGGAAGTGCCGGCGAGTTTCTACACCGACCCGCTGATGTACCAGGCCACCAGCGCGGGATTCCTCGGTCCGCGCGATGCGGTGCTGGTGACGAGCGAAGACTACGGCATCGACATGGAAGCCGAAGTCGTGGTCGTCACCGACGACGTGCCGATGGCGGTGACGCCAGCGCAGGCAGTCGGACACATCCAGTTGATCGGCCTGGTCAACGACGTTTCCCTGCGCAACCTGATTCCGGCGGAATTGGCCAAGGGTTTCGGCTTCCTGCAATCCAAGCCGCGCTCGGCGCTGTCGCCGGTATTCGTCACGCCGGACGAACTCGGCGATGCGTGGCGCGACTGCAAAGTCCATTTGCCGATGCGTACCTGGATCAACGCGAAGTGGTTCGGCGAAGCCGACTGCGGTGTAGACATGCAATTCAGTTTCGCCCAGCTCGTCGCGCATGCGGCGAAGACGCGGCCGCTGTCGGCCGGCACCCTCGTCGGCTCCGGCACCATTGCCAACCAGGACACGGGCAAGGGCGCCTCCTGCCTGGCCGAGCAGCGCACCGTGGAAACGCTGCGCGACGGCAAACCGTCCACGCCGTTCCTGAAATTCAGCGACACCTTGCGCATCGAGATCACCGATGCTGCCGGGCACAGTATTTTCGGCGCGATCGAACAGGCCATAGCGCAGGCGAAAAATCCCGGATGAGGGCGTTTTTTTGATTTTTGCCTGCCACTGCGGCTAGGCTGCGCATGTTGCGCCGTTGCATGGGGGTGTCGAATGGCTGCCGAACGATTGAAACTGTACGGCTACTGGCGATCCAGCGCGGCTTACCGCGTGCGCATCGCGCTCAATCTCAAGGGTCTGCCCCACGAGATCGTGCCCGTGCATTTGACCGACAACGGTGGCGCCCAGCACGCCGATGCGTTCCGCAAACTCAATCCGCAGGAACTGATCCCGGTGCTGGTCGATGGCGAGCGCATCGTCCGCCAGTCCCTGGCGATCATCGAATATCTGGAAGAAGCCTACGAGGGCAATGCGAAACTGCTGCCAACCACGGTGCGCGAACGCGCGCGTGTGCGCGGACTCGCCCAGATCGTTGCCTGCGACATTCATCCGCTCGGCAATCTGCGCGTGCTGCAATACCTGGAACGCGAGTTCAACACGCCGCAAGTGGAACGCGAACGCTGGGCGCAGCATTGGATCCGTGAAGGCTTCGCGGCGTTCGAGAGCCTGCTTGCCGACAATCCCTCGACCGGCGTGTTCTGCGAAGGTGACGAGCCGACCATGGCCGACATCTGCCTGGTGCCGCAGGTCTACAACGCGCGGCGCTGGTCGGTGGACCTCAGCCCGTTTCCGACCATCGCCCGCATCGATGCCGAATGTGCCAGGCTGGCGGCGTTCGCGAACGCGCGACCCGAAAATCAGCCGGACGCGCCAAAGGCTTAAAACGCCGCGGCGTCGTAAGCCTCGGGCATCGCCGCGTCGCCGCCTTCCGACAGGCGGATCTTCAGCGCCAGGCCATCGCGCGAATCGGCCTTGGACAGCGCTTCCTCGAGGTCGATCTTGCCTTCCTTGTACATCGTCATGAGCGCCTGATCGAAGGTCTGCATGCCTTCCTGCAGGCTGCGGTCCATCGCTTCCTTGATCTCGTGGGTCTGGCCGCGGCGGATCATGTCGCGGATCAGCGGCGTGTTCAGCAGCACCTCGGCCGCGGGCAGGCGGCGCCCATCCTTGCCGATGACGAGGCGCTGCGAAATCACTGCGCGCAGGTTCAGCGCGAGATTCATCAGGATGTTGCGGTGGGCGGACTCGGGGAAGAAGTTGAGGATGCGCTCGAGCGTCTGGTCGGCGTTGTTCGAGTGCAGTGTGGCCAGGCACAGGTGGCCGGTTTCCGAGAACGCGATCGCTGCTTCCATCGTTTCCACGTCGCGGATTTCGCCGATCATGATGACGTCCGGCGCCTCGCGCATCGCGTTCTTCAGCGCCTCGTGGTAGCTGTGCGTGTCGAGGCCGACTTCGCGCTGGTTGACCACGGATTTCTTGTGCCGGTGCAGGTATTCGATCGGGTCTTCGATCGTGAGGATGTGGCCGGAGACGTTGGTGTTGCGGTGGTCGATCATCGACGCCAGTGTGGTCGATTTGCCGGAACCGGTGGCGCCGACCAGCAGCACCAGGCCGCGCGGCTCCATGATCAGTTCCTTGAACAGCACCGGCAGGCGCAACTGCTCGATTGAGGGGATTTCGCTCTTGATCGCGCGAATCACCATGCCGACTTCGCCGCGCTGCTTGAACACGTTGATGCGGAAGCGGCCAGCGTCCTTCACCGCGATGGCGAGGTTGAGCTCCAGGTCGCGCTCGAACTGTGGTACCTGGCCTTCGTCCATCAGCGAGTAGGCGATTTTCTTCACCATGCCGCCGGGCAGGCCGGTGTTGCCGAGCGGGTAGAGTTTGCCTTCGACCTTGATGTTGACCGGTGCGCCGGTGGTCAGGAACATGTCCGACGCACCTTTTTCGGTCATCAGTTTCAGAAAATAGCCGATATCCATGATTGCCTCGCATTGCCACGTGCGCCGCGTCGCGGCGCGTTTGCCGGCAGCGGGTGAGAGGCCACGGCGCGCGGCTTGCGCCACTACCGATCTCGGACTAGGCTCACCCGCGCCCGCCCCTGTTCAAGATTATGGCTCTTATGACACCAAATTGGCGAAAAATCCATTGCGCCGTTCTCATTGGCGCACTCGCACTGGCGGGGTGCGGGCCTACGCGGCCACCGGACACCGGACTGGACGATGCTGCGCAGGCATTGGCAACGGCGCGGGCGGCCGGAGCGCCGACTTATGCGCCGCTGGAATTGCGCAGCGCCGAGGATCACCTGAGCCAGGCCCGCGCGTTCGCCGAGAAGCGCCATTACGAGGATTCCGCGCGCCTGGCCAGGGAATCCCAGGCCGACAGCGAGTTGGCGCAGGTCAAGGCCAGGCTGGGCAAGCTGCGCGAACAAGTCGATGCAGCGACGCGCGAGAATGCGCGCCTGCAACAGGCGGCGGGCAGCGGCGGTGCGGCGACGGGAGGCGGCCGATGAACGCGCGTCTCGTTTTGGGATGCGTCCTGGCGATTGCCGCCGGCGGCGTCCTCGCCGCGAAACCCGATCTGGATTACGAACGTCTGCGCGCGAGTCTGGATTCGCTCGCCGCCGATCCCGTGCTGGGCAAGCTCGCGACCGGCGAACGCGGACTCGCCGAACAGGCGGTGCAAACGTTGGTGACGGATCGCTCCGGCGGCAAGGACGGACGCGCGTTCCGCGTGTACGTGGCCGAACGGCGCGTCGATATCGCCTACGCCGCGGCGCAGGCCGCCAATCAGCAGAACCAGCTCGACGAACTCAGCCGCGAGCACGATCGAATCCTGTTGCAGGCGGCACAACGCGAAGCCGAACAGGCGCGCGCCGATGCCGAACGCCAGCGCTTGCAGAACATGATCCGCGCCGAGGAAGTCGACAGGCTGCGCGCCGAAGGGGAACAGAGCGCGCAGGAGGCCCAGGCCGCGCAGGCGCAGGCCGATCAGGCGCAAAAGCTCATCGCCGCGCAGGCCAAGGCGACGGAACTGGCGCGCAAGGAGGCGCAACTCGCCGAAGCGGCCAATACCGACCTGCGTCGGCGCCTGAACAATCTCTCTGCCACGCGCGGCGCCGAAGGCATGCAGATGACGCTGGACGACATCGCCTTCGCGCCGGGCCAGGCCAATTTGCGCCCGGCGGCGAAATCGAGCCTGGGCAAGCTCGTCGCGTTCGTGAACCGCGATCGGTCCAAGCCGATCCGCATCGAGGGCCACACCGACGCCAGCGGCAACACGCACGCCAACCAGGTGCTGTCGCAACGTCGCGCGGACGCGGTGCGCGATGCGCTGGTCGCTGCCGGCGTCGCCGCAAATCGCATCACCGCGGTGGGTCTTGGCGAGAGCCGGCCGGTCGCCGACAACACCACCGAGGAAGGCCGAGCGCGCAACCGGCGGGTGGATGTGATTCTTGAGGACAAGTAGAGTCCTGAACGGGATTTTCTTGCCGGATTAACGACTTGCAGGTCCGCAAAAATGCGGTTGATTCGGTCGCTGCAAAGGAGTAGGGTCGAACTGCCGCAGCGGGCAAATCCACGCACTCGCGGCAGTCGCCAAACATGATT
>DATJIL010000206.1:0-5986 GCA_035493385.1 Rudaea sp. | reverse complement strand
GGCGTAGAAATTCACGAAGTCCGCTTGCACGCGCGCCAGTTGCGTGGCCTCGTCGAGCTTCATCAAGTCGGGGAATTCAGCGGCCAGCGCACGCTGCGCGACGAGCGCGTCGTCGACGGCTTCGGCCAGTTCCGGAAACTGCGCGGCCATGCGTTCGATGGTGGCGTCCGGCAGACCCTGGGTGCGGACTTTGCCCGCGTTGCGGCGCAGTTCTTCGAGTTTGGCGATGATGGACATGTTGCACCTCCACAAACGGTAGAAACGCACCGCTCGCGGCGCGTCGAAAGAATACGAAATCCCTGTTCCGGCAGGTATTTTATCACGCGAAAGCGGTCTGCTGGCGGGGCCGCTTTTGAGCGTGGTTCATGGGGCCACTTGAAACCCTGCCTGCGTCACGTTGCCGGGTTTTCGTACTGACACTTGTCACGGACAAATCCTGACTGGCGCGACTGCCGATACGGCCGTCCACCGCGCAAACTCTCTGCAACTTCAGTGGGAGCTGTGTGATGACGACGGACGACAGCGTGGTGGCAGGTCTGCAAGGTGCGAGCAAGCGTTACGGCAAGTCGCAGGCACTGGACGGCGTGAATCTGCAAGTGCGGCGCGGATTGGCGCGAGCTGGGTGATTGCGGGGATAATGCGTCATGCTCGAGCGCTTTTTCCAGCCCGATCCGGATTCGATTTCCTGTCGTCACGATCCGAGTGGCGCCGAATTGTCGCTCCGCTACCGGCTATTCAATCTGGCCTGGACGATCTGGGTTTTCGCAGACCTGATTTTCGGGGGCAAGATCGATGCGAACTGGTATCTCGCCACGGCGCTGAGCTTTCCGGTGTTCCTGGTGTTGTACCACCTGGCCAACGTGCGTACGCGCCGGCAGATCGGTTACTACGCGGCGGCCATGGCTCTGCTCGGCTACGCGGTGATGCCATGGAACCACAGTGGTGGGGTCTGCTACGCGATTTATGCTTCCGCGTATTTCGCGTTTTTCGGTTCCGTGCGGCAAAGCATAGCCGGCATCATTTCGACGATTGCGGCTTTTGCGCTGTTGAGCCAATGGCAGCATTGGCCGTGGGTGGCCACGATCATGATGGGCATGATCGCCGCATCCGTCGGAGCCGGCAATCTGTTCTATCGCCTGAGCATGCAAAAGGATGCCGAACTGCGCCTGAGCCACGAGGAGGTACGCAAGCTCGCCGCGACCGCCGAACGCGAACGCATTGGCCGCGACTTGCACGATCTGCTTGGTCACACACTGTCGCTGATCACGCTGAAATCCGAACTGGCCAACAAACTTTTTGACCGCGACGCCGCTGCTGCCAAACGCGAAATGGCCGACGTCGAGCGCGTTGCGCGCGACGCGCTGGCGCAGGTGCGCCGCGCGGTCACCGGCATCCGCGCCGCGGGCTTCGCCGCCGAACTGGCCTCCGCGAGACTGCTGCTCGAATCCAACGGCGTGCATCTGGATTACGAACTCGCCGACGCTGCCATGCCCGCCGAGATCGAAACCGCGCTGGCGATGACCGTGCGCGAAGCGGTGACCAACATCCAGCGCCATGCGCGTGCGACGCGCGCGAGCATTGCGCTTGAACGTGCCGGCGGTCGATTGATCCTGCGCATTGCCGACAATGGCCGTGGCGGCGACATCGTCCCGGGCAATGGCTTGGCCGGCATGCGCGAACGACTGGCATCGGTCGGCGCGGAACTGCGTGTGGAATCGCAACGCGGCCACGGCACGACGCTGACGGCAAGCCTGCCGCTGCCGCAGCAGGAGGCCAGCATCGCCACCGCGATCGAATTGCGCACAACATGATTCGCGTACTGCTCGCCGAAGACCAGGCCATGGTGCGCGGCGCGCTGTCGGCGTTGCTCAAACTCGAATCGGATCTGGATGTGATCGGCTGTGCCGCCGACGGCGAGGAGGCGTGGCTGCTATGCCAGCGTGAGAAGCCCGATGTCGTCGTCACCGACATTGAAATGCCGAAGTTGACCGGGCTGGAACTTGCGCAGCGCATCCGCGACCGCGAGATCGGCGGCAAGGTCATCATCCTGACCACATTTGCGCGACCGGGATTCCTGCGCCGCGCGCTCGACGCTGGCGTCGGCGGCTATTTGTTGAAAGACGCACCCGCCGAACAGCTCGCCGAGGCGATCCGCAAGGTGCATCGCGGCGGACGCGCCATCGATCCGCAGCTCGCGCTCGAAGCATGGTCCGGCGACGATCCGTTCAACGACCGCGAGCGCCAGGTGCTGCGCCTCGCGGGCGAGGGCCTGTCCGCCGGCGACATTGCCGCGCAACTGCATCTGTCGCAGGGCACCGTGCGCAATTACCTGTCCGAGGCGATCGGCAAGCTCGGCGTGAGTAACCGGATCGAGGCGTATCGATTGGCCAGGATGAAAGGTTGGTTATAGCTTCGCGCGGCGCTGCGTTGAAGCGCAGCGCTTGCGCGAGGCTACAGGTGAGACATGGATGTCGAACGGAGGAGATCCATGGATGGTGCTTGGTTTCGACCAGTCATCTCGCCCGCGTACAATCACGCGGTGAAGAAATCCGACTTTCACTACGACCTTCCGCCCGAATTGATCGCGCAGGCGCCCTTGTCCGAGCGTTCGGCTAGCCGTCTGCTCGTGGTCGATGTGCCGGAGAAACGCTTTGCCGACAAGCGCTTCACCGACTTGACCGGATTCCTGCGCGACGGCGACCTGCTCGTGTTCAATGACACGCGCGTACTGCCGGCACGTCTGTATGGCAGGAAGGAAACCGGCGGCGCGGTGGAAATCCTCATCGAGCGCGTCTCCGGCGCGCACGAAGCGATCGCGCAGATCGGCGTAAGCAAGAAACCCAAGGCCGGCAGCAGGATCGTGCTCGAAGACGGCAGCGCGCTCGAAGTGCTCGGTCGCGATGGTGAATTTTATACTTTGCGCCACAAAGGCCCCGAGGCGCTGGAAAAACTCCTGCTGCGCCTGGGCCACATGCCTTTGCCGCCGTACATCGCGCGCGCCGACGAGGCCACCGACGCCGAACGCTATCAAACCGTTTATGCCAAGGCGCCCGGTGCGGTCGCGGCACCGACCGCCGGCCTGCATTTCGATGCGCCGCTGCTCGACGCGCTGCGCGCCAAGGGCGTGGATTTCGGCTACGTCACCCTGCATGTGGGTGCGGGCACGTTCCAGCCGTTGCGCAGCGAGCGCGTCGAAGATCACACCATGCACCGCGAGTGGCTCAACGTCGGTGCGGAACTCGTGGAAAAAATCCGCCACACGCGCGCGCGCGGCGGACGCGTCATCGCGGTCGGCACTACGGTGGTGCGCGCGCTGGAATCGGCCATGCGCGATGGGCAGGTGCAGCCCTTCGCCGGCGAGACGCAGATTTTCATCTTCCCCGGCTATCGCATCGCCAGCGCCGATGCGCTGATCACGAATTTCCATCTACCGGAATCCACGCTACTGATGCTGGTGTCGGCGTTCGCCGGACGCGAGCTGATGCTTGATGCGTATCGCCATGCCGTTGAACAACGCTACCGGTTTTTCTCGTATGGTGATGCCATGCTGATTTTGCCGAAAGGCGCCAACGAATGAGTTCGATGCAATTCCAGTTGCTTGCCAGCGATGGCTCCGCGCGCCGCGGTCGGGTGACGTTTCCGCGCGGGACCATCGAGACACCCGCGTTCATGCCGGTGGGCACCTATGGATCGGTGAAGGGCATGACGCCGCGTTCGGTGGCGGAGACCGGCGCGCAGATCATCCTCGGCAACACGTTCCATCTATGGCTGCGGCCCGGATTGGATGTGATCGGCGAGTTCGGCGGCCTGCACAAGTTCATCGGTTGGAACAAACCCATCCTCACCGATTCCGGCGGTTTCCAGGTGTTTTCGCTGGCCGAGCGCCGCAAGATCACGGAGGAGGGCGTGCGTTTTGCCTCGCCGGTGGACGGTTCGCGCGTGTTTCTGTCGCCGGAGGAATCCATGCGCATCCAGCGCACGCTCGATTCCGACATCGCCATGATCTTCGACGAATGCACGCCGTATCCCGCGACCGAGAAACAAGTGCGGGCGTCGATGGAATTGTCCTTGCGCTGGGCCGAGCGTTCGCGGCGTGCTTTCGACGACCTGAAAAATCCGAATGCGTTGTTCGGCATCGTGCAGGGCGGCACGTATCCGCAGTGGCGCGAGGTATCCGCGCGCGGGCTGCTGCAAATCGGCTTCGACGGCTATGCGGTCGGTGGTCTTGCGGTCGGCGAACCCGAGGCCGAGCGCAATCGCACGCTGGAAGAAACGGTGCCGTTGCTGCCCGTTGACAGACCGCGCTATCTGATGGGAGTGGGGCGTCCGCAGGACATCGTCGAGGCGGTGCTGCGCGGCATCGACATGTTCGACTGCGTGATGCCGACACGCAACGCGCGCAACGCGCACATCTTCACGCGCAGCGGCGTGCTGCGCCTGCGCAACGCGCAGTACGAGCGCGACACGCGTCCCATCGACGAAGCCTGCGCCTGCTATGCCTGCGCATCCGGTTTCAGCCGTGCCTACCTGCGGCACCTCGACAAATGCGGCGAGATGCTCGGGCCGATGCTGGCCACGATCCACAACCTGCACTACTACCAGGATTTGATGCGCGGCCTGCGCGAGGCCATCGCCACGCGCACGCTGGCGGACTTCGTGGCCGGGTTCCATGAGGCGCAGGCTCAACCACGCTGAGGTCCGGGGCGGGTGCATACCCCGCATCCGCATGGCATAATCCCCAGTCTTTTGACACACCCGCCGGTTTGCGGCGGGACGACAACGCGAGAACTCCATGGATTTCCTCATTTCCAACGCCTACGCGCAGGCAGCGGCTGGCGGTACGAACCCCGAGTCGAGCCTGCTTGCCTCGCCCCTCGTCTTCATCGGCATCATGGTCGTGATGATGTTCTTCATGTTCCGCTCGCAGTCCAAGCGGCAGAAGGAACTCAAGACCATGATCGCGGCCCTGGCCAAGGGTGACGAAGTCGTGAGCAACGGCGGCATCGCTGGCCGCATCGACGACATCGGCGAGAGTTTCCTGACCCTTGAAATCGCGCCGGACGTCAAGATCAAGTTGCAGAAGACGGCGATCTCGATGGTGTTGCCGAAAGGTACTCTCAAGTCGGCGTAATTATTCTCCAAGCCCCCTTGAGTCAAGGGGGCGGCCCGTTGCGCAGCAACGGGTGGGGATGTGGATGGATAACGCGCGATCGAAGTGAAATGCGATCGGGCTTTTTGGTGTAAAGGGTTTTGAGATGAACGACTTTCCCCGCTGGAAATACATCCTGGTTGCTGTGATCGTGCTGCTCGGCATTGTTTACGCGCTGCCGATCATCTACCCGCAGCAGCCGGCCGTACAGATTTCGGCGAACCGCGGCGCGACCGTCGACGCGGCGCTGAAGGAAAAGGTGCTCGGCATCCTGCAGACCGGAAAGATCGCGTTCAAGGACGTCGAGCTCAACGGCGACCGCCTGCTCGCGCGCTTTCCGAACACCGAAGTGCAGTTGGCCGCCTCCGACGCGCTCAAGACCGCGCTCGGCGACCAGTACATCGTCGCGCTGAACCTCGCCAGCACGGTGCCCGGCTGGTTGCGTGCGATCGGCGCGAATCGCATGCCGCTCGGCCTCGACCTGCAGGGCGGCGTGCACTTCCTGATGGAAATCGACCAGAAGGCGGCGCTCGACAAGATGCAGACGCGCTACGTCGACGATATCCGCACCGCACTGCGCAACGCCAAGATTCGCTACGAGTCGGTGAATGCCGGCGCGCAGGGCATCGTCGTGGTACTGCGTTCGGACGAGGACCGCAAGACCGCCGGCAATGTCATCGCCAAGGACGTGAACCAGCCCGAGAAACTGGGGAGCCAGCCGCCGCTGGAGATCGTCGATGGCACCACCACGGCAACGAGTTTTGCGCTTGTCGCGCGCATCCGCGAAGCCACGCTGCAGGAACAGCAGCGCTCGATCGTGGCCAGCAACCTGACCAC
>DATJIL010000205.1:0-24262 GCA_035493385.1 Rudaea sp. | reverse complement strand
CTGGACACGACATACTGGGCTTCGCACGACTACCTCGGCGACGCATTTGTCTACCAATTCGTTGACGCCCAGGTGCAGGGACTGACGACGAACCTGTCCACTCAGGGCTGCGGACCACTTTACGACGCTGCAACTTCGTTCGTGCAACCTTACGTGATCCAGCAGATGCAGACCCAAATCAACAACATGATCAACAGCTATATACCGACGGGCGCCAGTGATCCCGGCGTCGGCGACACGATTTGTCCGGCGCCATGAAGACGTCGAGCGTCAAGCGCCGATAACAAGCTGCGAACAACCCCGTGTCAGTAACCCGCCACGAATGACGTAACCCGTTCCGAACCTGCCAAATGGCGGAAGTTGGAGCGGATCATGGCGTTGCGTCTTTCAATTGTTTCGCGATGCACATCGCCGCATGTGGATCGGAGACGCGGACAACAGCTCCAGAACGATCGCATCTTCTACGCGAGCTTCGACCGCGCCGTACCGAATTGGCGTCATTTGCAGGACGCTTTCGATATACCGTCATTCCATGTCACCGTTGTAAACCCGACCGGAGAGCACCCATGAAACACGTTCCGTCCATCTTATTCGTATCCTTGTTCTGTACATCGACCACCCTGATCGCCGCAGAAACGTCGACGCCATCCAACGCGCTCGACAAGTTCCTCGGCAGCGGCACCTGCACGGGCAACGTCATGGCCATGGGCAAGAATCCAGGCCACGCCACCACCGCGAAGTTCCACGGCGAGAAGATCATGGACGGTCGCTGGGTGGAAATCCGCTACGACGAGGACCCGAGCGCGGCCAATTCCAAACCCTTTCACGTCGTGCAGTACTTCGGCTACGACGCTTCGAAAAAACGTTATGTCTCGGTGCTCATCGACAACGCGGACGAAAGCTACAGCACGGGTTCCAGCTCCGGCTGGCAGGGCGACAGCATCACGTTCGATGAATCCTCGGACGGCAAGAGCGTGTCCTTCCGCGACGTCTTCACCAGCGGCCAATCCGGCTTGAACAGCCATGCCGGATGGATGAAAGACAAGAGCGGCAAGTGGGTCAAGACCGACGAGGAAACCTGCCAGAGCTCGTGACCCGACCACGCTCCTGACGATCACGCAGGAGAACGACATGCGCAAGCACGGAGTTCTCCTGGCCGCCCCAATAAATTGCTACTCGCCCCGACCAGTGGCTGTTCGCATGAATGCACGTGCCCTGCCAAGCGTTGGTGAACACCGCTACTACGTCACGGCCGCGATTGGCGTGATCGTCGTGGTGCTGGCTGGTTTCAGCATCGATATTCCGCTGCTTTCGCAACTCGGCAGTGTAAGCGTCCTGGTGCGTGTGCACGGTATGGTGATGCTGACCTGGATCGCCCTGTTCTTCGTGCAGGCGCTGCTGGTAGCACGCCACCGCGTGGATCTGCACATGCGCCTGGGCATCTTCGGCGCTGCGCTGGCAGTTGTGGTGGTCATGGCCGATACGGCAACGCTGATCGTCGCCTGCCGCCTCGGCGGCGACCACATGCCACCGCATATGCCGGCGCCGTTGTTCCTGGCGCTCGGATTATTCAACCTGGCAACCTTCGCAGTGCTGGTCAGTGCGGCGATCGTACTGCGCAAGCGACGCAGCGACTGGCACAAGCGGCTGATGCTGCTGGCGGCGATCCTGCTGCTCGATGCGGCACTCGCTCGCTTCATCAATCACTACACATCCTGGAACATCGATCCGTCGACGCTGCGCAATCTGCTGATGCTGGCCTGCGTCGCCATCGACACTTTCCGTTATCGGCGCCTGCATCCGGCCTTCGTGCTCGGCGGATTGCTCCTCGTCGGCAACGATTACCTGGCCACGTGGGCAGCGGGCACATCCGCATGGCACTCGTTCACGGCGTGGCTGACGGCACCACCGGCATGAATCATGGTTTGAAGGGAAGCGCACGATGAACTACCCGCAAAGTTGTCTTGCCGCTGCCCTGTTCGCTTCCGCCGCGACGTTTGCGGCCACGCCGCCGCCCTCGGCGCCGGCGCACCCGTTCACCGACGACTACTTCGGCACGAAGGTCGTCGATAACTATCGCTGAATGGAGAACCTGAAAGATCCGCAGATGCAGCGCTGGATGAAAGCCCAGGCCGACTACACGCGCGCGGCGCTGGATGCGTTGCCCGGCTACACGAAGTTGTACCAGCGTATCGACGACCTCAATTCCTCGGAACCCGCGCAAGTGTGCGGCGTGATCTTCGCGTACGGGTTCGACTAGCGTCCTTTCGCCACCAGCAAGCGGGCGGACGTTGGATACAAATCCACTTCTACACTCGGCAGTTTGACCAATTCGCGCCGCGCCTGTGCCTGCAGGGCGGCGCCGTCCTTGCCGCCCCGGCATTCGCCCTGCAACAGATGCATCTGCAGGATGGGCAAGGGATCGCGCAGCGGCAGGAGCGGGCGCAATTCGGCGTTCACGGCATCGAGCAGCGACCCGGCTTCCGCGCAACGGCCCGCGCCAACCAGGAAATCCGCCAGCGGCAGCCGCCACTGGTACATCTCGATTTTCTGCGTGGCGTGCAGACGTTCGCCTATCGCCAGCACCGCGCGGAAATCACGCTCGGCGTCCGCCGCCGCGCCGTTCGACTCTTCGGCCATCGCCAGACTGCGCAGCGCCACGGCGGTATTCCCGGAAATCTCGCCCTCGCGCTGCTTCTGGATATCGACCGCGCGGCGTGCGTAGCCCACCGCTTCGGCATGCTTGCCCTGCAAGGCCAGCGCATTCGCCAGATTTTCGTAGTCGGTCGCGTCCAGACCCTGCCCATTGTCGACGCGCTTGCGTGCGAGCGCATCGCGCAGCAGAACTTCGGCTTCAGCGGCACGCCCGGCATGCAACAGTGCATAAGCGAGATTGTTCTTGGCCGTGAGTGTATCGGGATGATCCGGACCCAACGTTTTCGTGAAGCGATCCAGCACTTCCCGCGCCATCGGCACCGCGCCGGCATAATCGCGGCGCAACATGCGCAGCATGGCCAGCATGTTCAGCGCTTCGCCGATCCTGGGATGATCGGGCGGCAGGCTGGCGCGGCTGATTGCCAGCGCGTCCTGCGCGAGGCCTTCCGCGGCGTCGAGGCGATTTTCGTCCTCGTAAACGCCGGCGACGTCGATTTCCGCGAACGCGACAAGCGGATGATGCGGACCATAAATTTTTTTGCGGATTGCCAGTGCGCGCTCGACCAATGGCATGGCAGCGTCGAAATTGCCGGATTGGTCCAGGTGTACGCCGAGGCTTAACAGCGAATTCGCCACCTCGGGATCGTCCGCGCCGAGTTTTTTTTCGCGGATCGAAAGCACCTGCCGGTAAAGCGCCAGTGCATCGCCGCGCTTGCCCATGTCGTCCAGATTCGCCGCGAAGTCGTCGAGATAACGTGCGGTTTCGACCGCTTCGCCCCCGAAGCGGCGCCGCGCGGACTGCACGGCCTCTGCCAGCAACACGTCGGCGCCCTTGAAATCGCCTTTGGCGCGATCGAGTGCGGCCAGATGATCCAGGCTTTCAATGATTGCCGGATCGTCCGCGCGCAGCACCGCCCGACGCATCGCCAGCGCGCTGCGCAAGAGCGGCTCGGCCTGCGTGAAATCGGCCTTGAGCCGGTAAATGCGACCGAGGCCGTCAAGACTCTCGGCGACGTCGGCATCGACCCGCGTCGGATCGGTTCGGCGCAATGCCAACGCCTGCTGAGCCACCGGCAACGCACGATCGTAAAGGCCCAGACTCGTGTAGGTCGTCGCCACCGTCTGCAGCAGTCGCGCGCGCACATCGGGTTCAATGCGCGAATCCATGCGCAAGCGCTGCGTGCCGCTGTCGAGCAGATCCTGCGCGGTGATGCTGGCGCCGCGCGTGCTTTGCGGATCGGCACCACTGAACAGGCCGACAAGAAATTGCGTGACTTGCTGGGAAACCTGTGCCTGACGCGACTTCTCGCGCGCCTGCCCCAGCGCGAACGCCAGCGCGGCGATCAGGGCAAGAACGGCAAGCGTGGACATCGCCACGCCGAGCCGGTGTCGGCCGACAAACTTGCGCAGGCGGTATCCGGCATGGTCGCGGCGCGCGGAAATCGGCCGCCCGGCGAGAAAACGCCGCAGATCGCCCGCCAATGCCTCGACCGTGGAGTAGCGCCGCTGCGGATCGCGCTGCATGGCCTTGAGCACGATGGTATCCAGGTCCCCTCGCAGCAGCCGCGAGGGCAGCGGTGCACCGGGACCACCGGCGCGACTCGGCGGCGCGAGGGTTCCCGATTCCAGCGTGCGCAACGCGGCTTCCGGGCTCGGCCCATCCGCGGCGGCAAACGCGCGTACGCCGCTGAGCAACTCATACAGCACGGCGCCGAGCGCGTAGATGTCGGTCGCGGTCGTCACCGGCTCGCCGCGCAATTGTTCCGGCGCCGCATAGGCCGGGGTCAGTGGGCGATGCCGGGTGTCGATGGTGCCGCCTTGTGAATCGTCTAGCAGCTTGGCGATGCCGAAGTCCAGCAACTTCGCCTCGCCTGCGGGAGTGATGAGGATGTTCGACGGCTTGATGTCGCGATGCACGATCAATTGGCCGTGCGCGAACTGCACGGCCGAGCAGACATCGAGGAACAGTGCCAGCCGTTCGTGCAGGCTCGCACTCTTGCCAGCGCAATGCGGCAGCAGCGGCTCGCCTTCGACATATTCCATGGCAAAATACGGGCGTCCATCGGCCGCGATGCCGCCGTCGATCAGGTGCGCGATATGCGGATGTTCCAGCCGCGCCAGAATCTGGCGTTCGCGCAGGAAGCGCGCTCGCACGGCGTCCGAGTCCATGCCGCGCTTGATCAGCTTGAGCCCCGCGTGTTGCTGGAACTGGCCGTCGGCGCGCTCAGCCAGCCACACCACGCCCATGCCGCCGCGGCCCAACTCGCGCAGCAAGCGCCATGAGCCGATGCGACTATCCTTGTCGACATCGACATCGACGTCGGCAGCGTCCGCCCACTCTGCCGCCGCCGACGCACGCGCTGAGTGCGTGCCGCGCTCGAAATGCGTGCCCCGCGCATCTGCCGCGAGCAATCTTTCGACTTCCAGGCGCAATGCTGCGTCGTCGCCGCACAGGCGCACGAGCAAATCGTCGCGTTCGGAGGCCGACGCCTCGGCGACCTCGTCGAAGATCGAACCGATGCGCTGCCAGCGTTGCGTATCCATGTTCTGTCCCGCGCTCAGTCCAGGCCAAGCTCACGCACGAGGAAGGCACGGGCACGGCGCCAGTCGCGGAATACGGTGCGCTCGGTGAGACCCTGCAACTGCGCGATCTCTTCGAACTCCAGGCCGCCGAAGATGCGCCATTCGACGAGTTGGGCCGAACGTGCGTCGAGGTCGGCGAGCCGCGACAGTGCGACATCCAGCGCGACCAGGTCGACGATGTCGGATGGCGTGCCGACGCGCTCGTCCAGGCCGGTGATCGCGACATCGCCGCCACGCTTGAGGCGTCCGCGTGCACGCGCATGATCGACCAGGATCTGGCGCATCGCACGGGCCGCCAGCGACAGGAAATGCGCGCGGCCGATGGATCGCGCTTCCGGCGCGTCGTGCAATTTCAAATACACTTCATGCACCAGCGCGGTGGTGTCGAGTGTCGCCGGACTGCCCGCGGCGCGGCGCTGGCCGCGCGCGATGCGGCGCAGTTCCTGGTAGACGCGTTCGAACAACGCTTGCGGAAGCTCGTTGGCGGCAGCAGTCATCGTCATCGGAATTTCGTCGGCGCGGGTGCGCACTTGATAGCATAGCCCCGCAGCGCCATATGTGGCGTGATCCATTGCCAGGAAAAGCCATGTCCGATTCGCCGCACGTTTTCGACGCCACCGAAGCCAATTTCGAGACCGAGGTCATCCAGGCTTCGCTGATCACGCCGGTGCTGGTGGATTTCTGGGCCGCGTGGTGCGGGCCGTGCAAGCAGCTCGCGCCGATCCTGGAAAAGGTGGTGGCGGGTTACAACGGCGCGCTCAAGCTGGCCAAGGTCGATACCGACGCGCAACAGCAGCTCGCGGCGATTTTCGGTATCCGCAGTTTGCCGACCGTGGTGCTGGTCAAGGATGGGCAGATGGTCGACGGCTTCATGGGCGCGCTGCCGGAAGGCCAGGTGCACGAATTCCTGTCGCGCCATCTCGCCGCGCCGACCGAGCAGCCTGACGCTCCCGCTCCGGCCGCCGCGCCGGAAACGACCGAGCAATCCATCGCGCGCCTGCGCAAGGAAATCGCGGCTGTGCCGGACAAGCCGGAATTGAAACTCGATCTGGCACTCGCGCTGATGCAGACCGGCCAGGCCGATGCCGCTCAGGCCGAACTCGACACCCTGCCCGCCAATCTGGCCGAGGACTCACGCGCCAAGCGCCTGCACAACCAGCTCGACTTCGCCCGCGTGTTGCAAGGCGCGCCGGATATGGCCACGCTGCGCGCGCGCCTGTCCGCAAACGCGAACGACCACGCCGCACGCGACCTGCTCGGCGTGCGCCTGTTGCTCGACGGCAATGCCGCCGCGGGACTCGACGAGTTCCTTCACATCCTGAAAACACAGCGCGACTGGAACGATGGCGCGGCGAAGAAGCGCCTGATTGCCGCCTTCAGCGTGCTCGACGACGAGGAACTCATCGGCAGTTACCGCAGAAAGATGGCGTCGCTGTTATTTTAAGGCAGGGTTTTCACGGATTCTGCACAGGGGTTTTTCGTACATTTGCACCGCAGGGGATAAATCGTCTGGGGAGAACTTCATGTTCGATTCGACCTCGCGCACTCTGGCGCGACGCAAACTGCTCGCGGCGTCCGTGATCGTCGCCTGCGCGCTGGCGAACGATGCCTTTGCAGTGTCTGTCACCGACTGCGGCGACAGCGGCGCGGGCACGCTGCGCGGTATCATCGCGACCGCCGCGAACAGCAGCACGGTGGACACCTCCGCGTGCGGCACGATCACGCTTTCCACCGGAGCGATTCCCGTTGCCCAGAATACGCTGACGATCAACGGCCCCGTCGGCGCGCATACGAAGATCACGGCCTTCGGCAGCGGGGTAAAGGATCGCATCTTCACCCACACCGGCAATCTCAATTTCACGCTCGCGCGGCTGGACATCGAATACGGCCGTGCCTACGACGGCAGCCTGAGCAATCCGGCACCCGGCGTGAATGGCGGCTGCATCGCGTCGTCTGGCAATGTGTTTCTGACGGACTCAAACGTCGCACATTGCAGCGCCAACAGCCTGCATGGCCGCGTCTACGGCGGCGGAATTTTCGCCAGCGGGCCGGTCATCGCCACGCGCAGCACGATCACGGGCAACCTCGCGACGTCGCTGAGTGCGTACACTTACGGCGGCGGCGTGTTTTCGGGAGGCGAATTCCTCGCGAAATACAGCACGATCAGCAACAACGTGGCATGCCCCAACGCGGGTTGCGCCGGTACCGGCGGCGGCGTGGACACGCGCGGTGGCGCCAGCATCAGCAATTCGACGATTTCCGGTAATGCGGCGCGAAGCAGTGTCGGCGGCGTGAGATTGAAAAGCTTTTCGGCGTCGCCGCCCACCGCCACGATCAGCAACAGCACGATTTCCGGCAATCGTGCCGTCACCGGCGCGGTTGGAGGCGTTTACGCAAACGTTCCGCTCACCTTGCGCAGCAGCACCATCGCATTCAACACGGCAGCAAGTGGCGCATCCGCAGCCGGATTGTCGGCAAAGGCTCAGTACGCTTCGATAACCGTGGATATGAACGGCACGTTGTTGTCCAACAACAGCTTCGGCAACACGCCGACGGCCAGCGATTTCGGAACGGCAACATCCGGCGCGAACACGATTGCCGCCACCGGCGCCGACAACCTGATTTTCGCACCGGCTTCCGGCGCCGCGCTGCCATCCGGCGGTGGCCTCGTCAGCGCGTGTCCCCTGCTCGGACCGCTGCGCGACAACGGCGCCTCGACGAAGACGCATCAATTGCTCAGTCACAGTCCGGCCTTCGACGTCGGCAACGACACGTCCACCGCCACCGGCGCGCACTACGACCAGCGTGGAACCGGTTACCCGCGCAGCCTTGGAACAAATCCCGATATCGGCGCCTTCGAGATCGATCCCGGCGACGTCGTCTTCAACGCCGGGTTCGACGGTTGCCCATTGCTGTTCTAGCCCCGGTCCGGGCTAGGCGCCGACACGGCATTGGGCGACAATGCCGCCGATGAACGAAATCGAAAAGGCCGAAGCGGCCGACGACGAAAGCCTGCCGGGCGCTGGCTATACGCCGCAACCCGATGCCAAGGCCGAACACAAGACCGTCGAGGAAGTACTCGGTAGCGTCCACACGTCCAATTTTCCGGACCTGTTGCGCGAGCTCGGCGGCTGCCTGATCGTCAGCACCTACCAGGCCGGCAAGCTCGTCATCCTGCGCCCGGACGGCAACTCGATCAACACGCATTTCCGCACCTTCAACCGGCCGATGGGCATGGCCGCCGACCGCCAGCGCCTGATGCTCGGCGCGTTGATGGAGATCGTCGAATTCCGCAACATGCCGGACGTGGCCAAGCGCCTGCACGATCCACCGCGCCACGATGCGGTGTACATGGCGCGGCGCGGCCACATCACCGGCGCCATCGACATCCACGAAATGGCCTGGGACGCCGACGGCGCGATCTGGTTCGTCAACACCGCGTTCTCGTGCCTGTGCACGCTGGACACGAAATCCAGTTTCGTGCCGCGCTGGCGCCCGAAGTTCGTCAGCCACTACGCGCCGGAAGATCGCTGCCATCTGAACGGCCTCGCCATGCGCAACGGCATCCCGCGCTATGTCACCGCGCTGGGCGAGACGAACACGCGCGAAGGCTGGCGCGCGAACAAGCGCGACGGCGGACTCATCATCGACGTGACCACCAACCGCGTCGTCACGCGTGGGCTTTCCATGCCGCATTCGCCGCGCTGGTACGACAACCGCCTGTGGGTGCTCGAATCCGGTCGCGGCGCGCTGTGCACGGTCGATCCGAAAACTGGCGAGCGCCACGACATCGCGCGCGTGCCGGGATTTTGCCGCGGCATCGATTTCATCGGACCGGTCGCGTTCATCGGCCTGTCGCAATTGCGCGGCACGACCCCATTCACCGACATCCCCATCACCGACGACAATGCCGAACGCCTGTCGGGCGTGTGGGCCGTGCACATCGGCACGGGCAAGACCATCGCCTTTCTCAAGTTCACCGGCGGCGTGCAGGAAATCTTCGCCGTGCAATCGGTACAGGGCGTGCTGTTCCCCGAAATCGTGCACGAAGGCGAACTGCTCGGCAGTTCCTACGCGTTGCCGGACAAGGCGCTGAAGGAAGTCGGCTTCTCTCCGCCACCGGAGCCGAAACCCGAAACACCCGCTACCGGCTATGTTGCGCCGGACGCACCGCCCGCACCTGCTGCCGAGACGAGTACCGCCCAATGAACGACGCCGAAAACAAAATCGCCGGCTTCAGTTTCGTGCCGCATTGGCAGATCGAGTCGGCCGAGAACGACGACGCCGTGCTGCAATTCTGGGAACGCGAAGGCGCCCTCGCCAACGACGTCAAGTCTCGTGAGCGCCTGCGCCAGGTCGTGCTCGATGCGCGCGATGCCGATGGCCGTGTCGCCGGCGTTTCCACTGCCGTCCCGATGACCCTGCCACGTCTGGGCCAGCCGACGTATTACTTCCGCTGCTTCGTCGGCAAGGATTGGCGCAAGACGCGTCTGGTCCTGCACTTGCTCAATCGTACCTGCGACGTGCTCGAAAAGTTCGCTCGCAGCCACGATTTCCCATGCATCGGTGTGGTTTTGGAACTGGAAAACACGCGCTTCGGCGAAGCGCTCAAGCGCGCCTGGTGGCCAAGCACCGGCTTCGTATTCATCGGCAAGAGCCAGCGCGGACTCGACCTGCGCGTGAAGTATTTCCGCGGGGCGAAGCTCAAGCCGGCGAAGATCTAAACGTCAGGATTTTGCCACCGCGGCGCGTAGTCGGATTCCGCGCATCGCCGCCACGGCTTCAACCGCCAGCCGGCAGACTTCCGCCGCCGGTTTGCGCGCGTCGATGACCAGCGCATTCGGCGGCGGCGGGTCGAAGCGCGACAACACTTCGGTCACCACATCGGGCGTGCGGTCGCGCGCGAGATGCCGGTCGGTCTCCACGTCGGCGGCGATACGCGCACGTGCCACGTCCGGTGGACATTCCAGATAAATCGGAATCGGCGTGAACCCATAGCGGCGGATCGCCGCGTCCACGCGCATGAGATCCCGGCGGCGCGTGAACGTCACCCCGTCGAGCACGCTGGATTCGCCGAGCATGCAGTTGATTTCCAGCGCCAGCAACTGGGCGCGGAAAGCCGCACGTTTCTCGGCGAAACTGTAGGCACAGCGCGGGAACATAGCGTGGCGGATCGCGTCGCGGCAGACGCGGCGCAGGCCGAGTTGATCTTCCAGCGCGCGCGCGACCACGGTCTTGCCCGCACCCGGCAGGCCGATCAGGGCGACAACCACGGGTCTCCCGGCGCTTGCACCCGGCGCCGGCACGGCGGCTCCCGGAACCGCGGCTGAAGATTCTTCCTGCATGACCGGCTCAGAATCGGAGTTGCCGCTATCATTGCACAAGTTCCACAGCGCGACCTCCATGAAACGACTTTACATCCAGCGTTACCTCATCACCGGCCTGCTCACCTTGGTGCCGTTGTGGCTGACGTGGCTGGTGTTCAAATTCATCTTCACTTTCCTGTCCCACGTCGGCGCGCCGGTCGTAGCCGGATTGTTCACCGGTATCTCCGCGGAGTTTCCCGGCGCCGCAGGCTGGCTGAACCAGGAGTGGTTCCAGTCCATCATCGCTTTCATCGCCACCGTGATCGCGTTCTACGTCGTCGGTTTCGCCACCTCGCGCGTATTCGGCCAGCGTCTGCTCGATGCCTTCGAAAACCTGATCTCGCGCATCCCGATGGTGCACACGATCTACGGCGGCGCGAAAAAGCTGATGACCATGCTCTCGACCAAACCGGCCGGCACGCAGCGCGTGGTGCTGATCGACTTTCCCTCGCCGGAATTGAAATCGATCGGCTTTGTCACCCGCGTGTTCGCCGACAGCGCCGGGCGCGAAGTGGCGGCGGTCTACGTGCCGACCACGCCCAATCCCACCGGCGGCTACCTCGAAATCGTGCCGATGGAAAAACTCGTAGCCACCGACTGGAGCATGGATCAGGCCATGGCCTTCATCCTCTCCGGCGGCGCGGTCGGGCCGGACAAGCTGCCGGATGGGGCGCATCCAGAGACTGCGTTGCCACGCGGGCAATGACCTTCGACACATCGACGGCGGGACGATAGCCCCTACACTGGCGTCCCCTGCTGGAGCTTCCATGCGTATTGTTTGCGCGCAACTATTGGCGCCGGTCCTGTTGTTGACCGCAACAGGCGCCGCTGCGCACACCAACGAGCAGGGTATCGACCCGCGCAATTTCGATGCGCGCACGTCGGCGTGCACGGATTTTTTCCAGCACGCCGACGGCGGGTGGCTCGCGTCCAACCCGATCCCGGCCGCGTACAGCACCTGGAGCCTGGATGACGAAATCGGCGAGCGCAACACGGCCATCCTCAAACGCATCCTCGAAGACGCCGCCGCGCATCCCGGCGCGTCCGGCAGCGCGACGCAGAAAATCGGCGACTTCTACGCCGCCGCAATGGACGAGGCCGCCATTGCCAAGGCCGGCATCGCGCCGCTGCAAAACGACCTGGCCGCCATTGCCGCGCTGAAGACACCCGCCGATGTCGCCACGCTGATTACCGGCAGGCAGGCGCGCGGCGATGACGTGTTGTTCGATTTCGAGGCCCAGCCCGACCTCAAGCATTCCACCACCGACATCGCCTATGCCGGCCAGGGTGGACTCGGCCTGCCCGACCGCGACTACTACCTGCGCGCCGACGCGAAATCCAAACAGTTGCGCGGGCAATACCGCAAGCACGTCGAACGCATGTTGAGTCTGCTCGGTGATGCGAATGCGAAAGACGAATCCGATTGGGTAATGGCGCTGGAAACCCGCTTTGCGAAAGCCTCGCTTGACCGCGTCGCCCTGCGCAATCCATCCAATTCGTACCATATCGTCACGTTGGCGCAGGCCGATGCGAAGACGCCGCATTTTTCATGGGCGGCGTTTTTCCATGCGGCCGGCCGCGACGACGTGAAAACCTTTTCGCTGGCCCAGCCCGAGTTCTTCACGGCGGCCGGCGCCGCGCTCGCAGAAATTCCGATCGCACACTGGCAGGCCTGGCTGCGCTGGCGCTTCGTCGATGCCGACGCGCCCTATCTTTCCAAGCCCTTCGTAGACGCCGATTTCGCCTTCAAGGGCGGCGTCCTGCGCGGGGCGAAACAGAACCTGCCGCGCTACAAGCGCGCGATCCGCAGTGCCGATCGCGTGGTCGGCGAGTTGCTCGGACAGGCCTATGTCGCACAGGTGTTTCCACCGCAGGCCAAGCAGCGCGCGCTGGATCTGGTGGACAACCTCAAGACGGCAATGCGTGCGCGCATCGAACGCCTGACCTGGATGAGCGCGGCGACGAAAAAGTCCGCCTACGCCAAGCTCGACACCATGGTGGCGAAGATCGGCTATCCGGACAAATGGCGCGATTACTCGAAACTGGAAATCACGCGTACCTCGTGGATCGCCAACGTGCGCGCCGCACGCGCATTCGAAGCGCAGCGCCAGTTTGCCAAGTTCGACAAACCTGTGGACCGCAGCGAGTGGGACATGACGCCGCAGACGGTCAACGCCTACTACAACCCGATGGGCAACGAGATCGTGTTCCCCGCCGCGCAGTTGCTGCCGCCCTACTTTGAAGTGACGAACGACGACGCACTCAATTACGGCGGCATCGGCAGCGTGATCGGCCACGAGATGACCCACGCCTTCGACGACGAGGGCAGCCAGTTCGACGCCCAAGGCAATCTTGCGGACTGGTGGACGGCGGATGACCGCAAGCAATTCGAGGCGCGTGCGCAGAAACTTGTCGATCAGTTCAATGCCTACGTGCCGGTCGACGACCTGCACATCAACGGCAAACTCACGCTCGGCGAGAACATCGCCGATCTGGGCGGACTGCTCGTCGCCTACGACGCGTTCAAGCTAACGGCGCAGGGCAAGGGCGACGCAAAGATCGACGGCCTGACGCCGGACCAGCGCTTCTTCTACGCCTATGCACAGACCTGGCGTACCGCGCAGCGGCCAGCGCAACTGCGCCTGCAAGTGCAATCCAACGAACACGCGCCGGCGAAATTCCGCACCAACGGCCCGCTCGCCGACGTGCCCGCGTTCGCCAGCGCGTTCGCCTGCAAGGCCGGTGACGCGATGGTGCGCCCGGCTTCGGCCATCGTGGAAATCTGGTAATCGTAAACAACGCAGCACACTTCGGAGGAATCCCATGCGACATCGCATCTTCAAACCACTCGTTCTGGCCATCGGCCTGGGTCTTGCCGGCATCGCCGTCGCATCCGCCGACTTCGACGCCAGCCAGTTGGACCACAAATACAGTCCCTGCCAGGATTTCAACGACTTCGTCAACGCCAAATGGGTGGCGGCCAATCCGATTCCGCCCGACCAGACGCGCTGGGGCTCATTCAACGAGCTCAACGAAAAAAGCCTGAACGACCAACACGCGCTCGTCGAGGCCGCCGCGAAAGACGCCGCGCATGCGGCGCCGGGTTCCGTCGAGCAGAAGGTCGGTTTGCTGTACGCCTCGGGCATGGACGAAGCGGCCATCGACAAGGCCGGATTCGATCCGATCAAGCCGGATCTGGCTTCGATCGCCGCGTTGAAGACGCCCAAGGACATCGTCGCGTGGCTGCAGCAGTCGTTCGCCAAGGGCGATGCGCGGGTATTCCGTTTCGGCGCCGGCGCGGACTACAAGAACGCCAAGCTGCAGATCGCCAATGCCGACCAGGGCGGCCTCAGCCTGCCGACCACCGACTACTACACCAAGCCCGAATACAAGGACATCCGCGACGCCTACGTGAAGCACGTCGCCAAGCTTTTCGAGCTGACCGGCGTGCCGGCCACCGAAGCGGCGAAGAAGGCGGCGAACGTACTCGCCTTCGAGACGCGCCTCGCGCAGCATTCGATTCCGCGCGTTGAGATGCGCAAGCCGGAAAACCAGTACCACTTTGTCAGCGTTGCCGAAGCCGACAAGGTCACCCCGCATTTCGAATGGAACGCCTTCTTCAAGTCGCAGGGCGTTGCCGTCGACAAGGGCTTTTCGCTGTCGCAGCCGAAGTTCTTCGCCGAATTCGACAAGATGCTGACTGCCGTGCCGGCGCAGCAGTGGCGCGACTACCTGGCCGCGCACACCATCGCTGGCGCCGCGCCGTACCTGTCGCAGCCCTTCCAGGACGAGAGCTTCGCTTTCAACGGCAAGACGCTCGGTGGCCAGCCCGAGCAACAGGTGCGCTGGAAGCGCGTGCTTGGCGCCGTCAACCACTCGATGGGTCAGGGCCTGGGTCAACTCTACGTGGCCAAATATTTCCCGCCCGAGGCCAAGGCGCGCGCCGCCGAACTGGTCGACAACGTGCGCAATGCGCTGAAAAACCGCATCGAGCACCTGGACTGGATGAGCGACACCACCAAGGCCAAGGCCATCGCCAAGTGGAACACCTTCCTGCCCAAGATCGGTTATCCCGAGAAGTGGCGCTCGTGGGACGGCCTGACCGTCAAGGCGGACGACTACTTCGGCAACCTGCAGGCCGCGCGCAAATTCAACTACGACTACGACATCGCCAAGATCGGCAAGGCCACCGATCGCAAGGAGTGGTTCATGACGCCGCAGACGGTCAACGCCGACTACAACCCGACCGACAACACGATCAACTTCCCCGCAGCGATCCTGCAACCGCCGTTCTTCTTTGCCAACGGCGACGACGCGATCAACTACGGCGGCATCGGCGCGGTGATCGGCCATGAAGCCAGCCACGGTTTCGACGACCAGGGCAGCCAGTTCGACGGCGACGGCAACAACATAAATTGGTGGACGAAGGAAGATCGCGCCAAGTTCGACGAGCGCACGCAAAAGCTGGTCGACCAGTTCGACGCCTACGCGCCGCTGCCCAACCATCCCGACAAGCACGTCAACGGCCGTCTGACCCTGGGCGAGAACATCGGCGACCTCGGCGGCATCAACGCCGCCTACGACGCGCTGCAAATGGCACTGGCGAAGCATCCGCAGGAAGCCGCGGAGAAGATCGACGGTTACACCCAGGACCAGCGCTTCTTCCTGAACTGGGCGCGGGTATGGCGCGGCTCCACGCGCGAGCAGCGGCAACTGGTGCTGCTCAACGCCGATCCGCACTCGCCCGCACAATTCCGCGCCATCGGCGCGCCGTCCAACATGCCCGCCTTCGCAAAGTCGTTCTCGTGCAAGACTGGCGATGCGATGGTGCGCAGCGGCGACAAGCAGGTGAAGATCTGGTAACGGCCATCATCAGGTGAAACGAAAACGCCGCGGTTTCCGCGGCGTTTTCATTGGTGCAGCATCAACGCCTGCGCGCCCTGCCCCGCCAATACTGGATCAAGCCGAAGCCCACCACGGCGCCGCCCAGGTGCGCGAAGTGCGCGACCCCGGCCTGTGTGCCGGTGACGCCGAGAAACAGTTCCAGAATCATGTAACCGACCACGGCAATGCGCGCCGGAATCGGCACCGGGATCAGGAAGAAGAACACTTTCGCCTGCGGATACAACACGGCGAAGGCGAGCAACAGTCCGAAAACGCCGCCCGAGGCGCCAATGGTCGGATAGAAATCCTGCGGCGAGAACAATGCGATCGTCGCCAACTGCGCGAATGCCGCGCCGAGCACGCAGGCGAAATAATAAAATGTATACCGGCGCGCGCCGAGCGCGTTTTCGACCGGTCCGCCGAACATCCACAATGCGAGCATGTTGAACGCGATGTGCGGCACGCCACCGTGCAGGAAACTGTAGGTGATGAGTTGCCATGGTTCGAAGCCGAGCGCGATGACGCTGCCGTCGGCCATGCGTGCAAGCTGCTGCTGGCCGAGCGGCCACAGGGCGAAATGCGCGACGATCGTGGCGTCGGCGCCGGCCATCTGCAAAAGGAAAATCGCGATATTGGCGACCAGCAGGGCGCGCGTGACGGGCGGCAAATTCGGCATGTCAGAAACACTCCTTGGTCATTTAGGTGCCCACAGTTCGGCATCCAGATCGCGCTGCCAGCCGAAGCGCGAAAGATCGACGCGACCGTTGCGCACTACCACGCCCTCGTCGACCAGCAATGCCCGCTGCTCGCGATGGCCGCGGCTGCCGGCTGGAAACGCGATGCGCCCGTCGGCGCGCAGCACGCGCTGCCACGGCAGTTTCAGCGCGGAGTACTCGCCGAGGATGCGGCCGACCAGGCGTGCGTGCCGCGGCATGCCGGCGCGTGCGGCGATTTCGCCATAGCTCGTCACGCGCCCGCGCGGAATCAAACGGATCACGCGCAGGATGGCCGCATGTTCGGGCGGAATGGCTGCCGTGCCTGACTTCATTGCCACGACACGTTAGCATACGCGGCAAGTTCAAAAGGACACGACAATGCACTCGTTCGAGGAAATCCGCTCCAGCATCCAGGCCAGGCATGCGTTGCGCATCAACGATCCGTACCTGATAAGTTTCGACCTGGCCATTGGTGACGGCAGCCGCCACCAGAGTCTGCACCTGGCCGAGATCGAGGGCGAGGACGGCCGCAAGTTCCTGCGCCTGTCCACGCCGATCGCAGCGACCGCGGGCGTGGATGCGAAGCGCTGCCTGCGTTTCAACTGGGAACAGCGCGTGGGTTATCTCGCCATCAGCGACCTCGACGGCACACCCTATTTGCACCTGTGCGAGAACCGCCCCTACGAATTGTTGAACGAGAAGGAACTCACGCGCCTGATCGACGAAATCGGCCCGCTCGGCGATCGGCTGGAAAAGGCCATGTCGGCCGGCGGCGACGCGCTCTAGTCGAACCGCGCTATGGCTATTGCCAGCCGAGCATTTGCAGTCCGCGCACCAGCGCGTAAGCGAGCCCGCCTGCTACCGGCAAGGTGAGCAGCCACGCCCAGACCATGCGCTCGACCACGGTCCAGCGGATCGCGTTCAGGCTCTTGGCCGCGCCCACGCCCATGATCGCCGACGACACGTTGTGCGTGGTCGAAACCGGCAAGCCGAGCACCGAGGCGGTGATGATCACGCCCGAGGCGGTGATGTCGGCGGCCACGCCATTGACCGGATGCAACTTGACCATCTTGTGGCCGAGCGTGCGGATGATGCGCCAGCCGCCGACCATAGTGCCCGCCGCCATGGTCAGCGCACAGACGACCTTGATCCACACGGCGATGCCGAACTGGCCCTGCGCATCGGTCGGCACGCGCAGGAAATGCAGCCACGCCGGCAGGTGATCGAGCGATCCGGCCGTGGTCGCGCCGGCCAGCGCCAGCGCGATGATGCCCATGGTTTTCTGCGCGTCATTCATACCGTGCGACAGACCCATGAAGCCGGACGAAAAAATCTGCAATTTGCCGAACACGGTATTGACCGTGCGCGGCCGCGTCGCGCGCGTCGCCGCGCCGCCTAGCCCGTTGAAGAACGACAGCAGCGCGAACAGCAGGCCCATCACCAGGAATCCGATGACGAATCCGGCCAGCGGCGACACGATCATCGGCAGGATGACCTTGTTAAGCACGCCTTTGGCATGCCACCAATGATCGGCCGGCACCGACCAGACGATCGCCTGCCAGTTGCCTTCAGCCGCGGCCAGCGCCGCGCCGCACAAACCGCCGACCAGCGCGTGCGAAGAACTCGACGGCAACCCCACCCACCACGTGATCAGGTCCCAGATCGTCGCGCCGAGCAGCGCGCAGATGAGGATTTCCGGCGTCATCGCCACCACGCCGGTGTCGATCAGGCCGGACGCGATGGTCTTTGCCACGGCCGTGCCCCACATTGCGCCGAGCAGGTTCGTGCAGGCCGCAAGCAGAACCGCCTGTCCGGGACTGAGTACCTTGGTCGCCACCACGGTGGCGATGGAATTGGCGGTGTCGTGGAAGCCGTTGATGTACTCGAAGATCAGGGCGACGGCGAGGACGACGAGTACCAGAGTGAGGGTCACGGCGGGCCCTCAGGAGTTCTTGAGCACGATCGCGTAGATCACATTGCCGGCGTCGCGGCAGCGGTCGATGGCCTTCTCCAGCAATTCGAACAGGTCCTTGCGCAGCAGCAGGCGCACCGCATCGCTGGTTTCGGAGAACATCTCCTTGTACAACTCCAGGATCAGGCGGTCGGCCTCGCTCTCGATCGCCTGCATGCGGTCGTTGAGCGCCTTCATTTCCTCGAGCTTCATGCCGCGGCGCAACTGGCGCACCATCTCGACGATGATCTCGACGCCCTTCTCGAGCATCGCGGCGCGCGAGGCATAGTCGACATCGACCAGCTTTTCAGCGAACAGGGCATAGCGTTCGGCGAACTTCTCCACCGTCTTCGGAATCTTGTAGAGCGCGCCGGAAAGCGCCTCGATGTCCTCGCGCTCGATCGCGGTGACGAAGGTGTTGACCAGGGCCTGGCTGATCTGCGCCATGATTTCCTTTTCCCGGCGCCGCGCGACCTTGAATTCGTCCAGCGAAGGATTCGGCGACTTCCCGTTCAGCATCGTGATCAGCGCGCGCGTGCTCTGCCGCGCGGCGTCCGCGCTCGCTTCGAGCAGGCCGTAGAACTTGTCGCCTTTGCCGAAAATCGTTTGCAGGGAGAACATGCGCTCGCCTCGTCCGGATTGAATGCGCGGGCCAGGTCGGCGGCGCGGGCGCAGTTTACCGTTTTGTGACGGCCTTTGCCGGGCCGGCGCGGCGGCGTGCTCTGCTAGACTCCGACGCATGACTACACGGTCCGCCGGATGATCCTGGAACTCGCCTTAATCGTCCTGCTTGCCCTGCTCAACGGCTTTTTCGCGCTCAGCGAAATGGCCTTGATGACGTCGCGGCGCAGCCGTCTCAAGCACTTGGCGCGCAGCAGCCGGCGTGCGCAGATCGCGCTGAAGCTCGCGCAGACGCCCGAACGCTTCCTCGCCACGGTGCAGGTGTTCATCACCCTGATCGGCATCGGCACCGGCACCGCGCTGGGCGCGCGCCTCGGCGCGGAATTCGCACACCTGCTCGACGCTACGCGCCTGGACTGGCTCGCGCCGTACGCACCCGCACTCGGCGTGACGTTGAGCGTATCCGCCATCACGTTCGCGAACATGCTGCTCGGCGAGCTTGTGCCCAAGCGCGTCGCCCTGGTCAACCCGGAACGTTACGCCGTGGCGACGGCAGTGCCCATGCGCGTGCTGACCTGGGCCGCCACGCCGTTCGCATTCGGGCTGATCTGGCTGACCCGCCTGATCCTGCACGCGCTGCGCATGGATCGCGTCGGCGCCGAACAGGTCAGCGAAGAGGAAATTCGCCTGCTCGTGGCCGAAAGCGCCGATCAAGGCGTGATCGACTCCGACGAGCGCAACATGGTCAACCGCGTGCTGCGCCTGGGCGATCGCGCGGTGGACAGCCTGATGACGCCGCGGCCGCGCATCGCATGGCTCGATGCCACCGCGTCGCTCGAAGAAAACCTCGCGGTGATGCGCGACACGCCGTTCTCGCGCTATCCCGTCTACCACGGCAACGACAAGGACGTGCTCGGCGTGCTCAGCCTGAAACGCCTGCCGGCCATGCTTGGCAATGCGAAGGTGGATCTGTTCGCGCGACTGGCCAAGCCGCTTTACGTACCCGGCACCGCGCGTGCGCTGGACCTGCTCGAGGAATTCCGCGACGCGGAAACGCGCCTCGCCCTCGTCGTCGACGAGTATGGGGATGTCGAGGGACTGGTCACGCTCAACGACGTGCTCGGCGCCGTGGTCGGACCCGGCGCCGCGCCGGTACCGGCCACGCAGGCGCAACCGGTCACGCAGCGCGACGACGGCAGCTGGCTGATCGATGGCGCACTCGGCACTGACGACCTGCGCGAACTGCTCGGACTCGCCGAGTTGCCCGCCGAAGACGAGCACGACTTCAACACCGTCGCCGGCATGGTAGTGGCGCATTTCGGCCGCATTCCACAGGCCGGCGAGCACTTCGACTGGCGCGGCTGGCGCTTCGAAGTCGTCGATCTCGATGGAGCGCGCGTGGACAAGATCCTTGCCGCGCGCGTGCCGGTGGCAGCGGAAGCCGAGGGGAGCGGCTGAACAGTCAGCCCTTCTGCTTCGCGATCTTCGCCATCCGCTGCGCATCATCGAAAATCCCGCGCAGGATGCGCACTTCGCGCTGATCCAGGCCCGCGTGCAGGAACAGCCGGCGCAGGCGCTTCATGATCGTCACCGGCGAGCGGCCCTTGTGGAAGTCGATGTCGTCGAGCATCTGCGCCAGATGATCGAACATGTACTCAAATTGCTCGGCCGTGGCCGGTGGATCGGATTTCGATTCATCGGCTGGTTGTGGCATGCGTTCGAGCATCGCCAAACGCAATTCGTAGGCCAGCACCTGCACGGCCTGCGCAAGATTGAGCGAGGGGAAATCCTCCACGCTCGGAATCCGCACCGCGGCGTGGCACGACATCAGTTCGTCGTTCTCAAGTCCCGTGCGTTCGTTGCCGAACACGATGGCGACCGGTCCTTGCGCACTGGCGGCGAGCGCGCGCGCAGCGGCTTCGCGCGGCGTCAGTTCCTCCAGTTGCACTGCGCGTGCGCGTGCCGTGCAGCCGAGCACGAGGGTGCAATCGGCGACCGCGTCGACCAGCGTGGGCGCGATCGCCGCGTTATCGAGCACGGCGTTCGCGCCCGAAGCCATTGCGACGGCATCCGGATGCGGAAACTTGTGCGGCGCGACCAGGCCCAGGCGGTCGAATCCCATCGTGCGAATCGCGCGCGCCGCGGCACCGATGTTGCCCGGGTGCGAGGTGCGCACGAGTACAAAGCGGATGCGGTTGTTCGTGTTGGACAAAGCTTCTTTCTCGCTCATGGCTTGATTATCGCAGGTGTCACACAAAACCGGCCGGCCGCAGGACGGAAGCCTCGCTTCTGCTAAAATCGCGCCCGGTGCGGCCGACCGCACCACGTTCTTTCCGACCATAAACGCAGGAATTCGTCATGCCCAGACCCGCCGTCAATGTCGCGGTTCGCGCCGCGCGCGCCGCCGGAGCCGTGATCCTGCGCTACATCAACCGTGTCGAAGGACTTGCCGTCGAGGAAAAATCGCGCCACGACTACGTCAGCGAAGTCGACAAGCTGGCCGAGGCGGAGATCGTCAAGGAACTGCGCCGCGCCTACCCCGGCCACGCCATCCTCGGCGAGGAAACCGGCAAGTCCGGCAAATCCGACAAGGTCTGGGTGGTCGATCCGCTCGACGGCACGCACAACTACCTGCGCGGATTTCCGCATTACGCCGTGTCGATCGGTTTCATGGATCACGGCGACCTCGTCCACGGCGTGATCTACGATCCGCTGCGCGACGAGCTGTTCACCGCCAGCAAGGGCGACGGCGCCTTCGTCAACGACCGTCGCATGCGCGTGAGCAAGCGCGAGTCGCTGGCCGGCGCGATTCTGTGCACGGGCTTTCCGCCACGTCAGCACCAGCATCTGGACGCGCAGTTCGCGATCTCACGCGCGCTGCTGCGCGAGGCCGATGACCTGCGCCGCACGGGTTCTGCCGCGCTCGATCTCGCCTACGTCGCCGCGGGGCGCCTTGACGGCTATTTTGAGCCGGGTTTGCAACCGTGGGACATGGCCGCCGGCTGTCTGCTCGTGCGCGAAGCCGGCGGCAAGTTCTGCGATTTCGCCGGCCGCGACGGAATGCCGGCCAGCGGCAATCTCATCGCCGGGAACATTCACGTCGCCACGGCGATGACGAAGATCATCACAGCCAACGCGACGCCGGAGCTGCTCGGCTGACGAGCTGCGCTTACGGCCTGCGCGCCAACTCCGGGTTGTCGCGCGTCACCGGCATCAGGTCCTTCTTCGACACGCCCAGCCAGAGCAGGATCGGGCTCGCGAAGAAGATCGACGACAGCGTGCCGATCACGATGCCGATGATCATGGTCAGGGCGAAGCCGTGCACCGCCGGACCGCCGAGGAAATACAGCGCGATCATGGTGATGCCGGTGAACACCGAGGTGATGATGGTGCGCGACAGGGTGGAGTTGATCGCCTTGTTGAGGATATCGACCGGCTCGCCCTTGCGCGTGGCGCGGAACAGTTCGCGCACGCGATCGAACACGACCACCTTGTCGTTGATCGAGTAGCCGACCACGGCCAGCACCGAAGCGAGCACGGTGATGTCGAATTCGTGCTGGGTGAGCGCGTAGAAACCGATCGTCAACAGCGTGTCGTGGAATTCCGAGGCGATCGCGGCGATGGCGAAGCGCCATTCGAAGCGCACGCCGATGTAGATCATGATGCCGATGATGACGAAGATGACGGCGGTCACGCCATCGCTCTTGAGTTCATCGCCGACTTCCGGACCGACGTAATCGGGATCGCGCGACATGGTCGCGTCGCTGCGCTTGGCCTTGAGCGCGGTCATCACGTCGGCAGCGACCTTGTCGCTCTGCTTGACCGTGCCGGCGCCTGCGTCGGCGGCCTTGTCGCGGCTCGGCTGCAGACGGATCGAAACCTCGCGCGCGCCGCCCACGCTCTGCACGACCGCGTGGTCGAAACCGGCCGTATCCAATGCGCTGCGTACATCGCTGATGTCGACGGGCTGCTCGTATTTGACGCTGATCAGGATGCCGCCGGTGAAGTCGAGGCCGTAGTTCAGGCCGCGCGTGAAGATCACACCGATCGATCCGATCACCAGCAACGCGGAAATGACCAGGCTGATCTTGCCCCAGCGCAGGAAGTCGAATGATGCGTCGTGTTTGAAGATTTCCATGAATCAGGCTCCCGCCGGACGCGCGTGACCGCCGCCGACCGCCAGGCCGCGAAGCTTGCGGCCGCTGTGGATGAGATTGGTGATGGCGTGGGTGACCGTGACTGAGGTGAACATCGAGGTCAGGATACCGATCGCCAGGGTCACCGCGAAGCCCTTGATCGGGCCGGAGCCAAAGGCGAACAGGCCGAACGCGGCGAGCAGGTGGGTAACGTTCGCGTCGAGAATCGTCGCCCACGCCTTGTCGTAGCCGGCACGAATCGCGGCCAGCGGCGTCAGGCCGTTGCGCAACTCCTCGCGGATGCGCTCGCAGATCAGCACGTTCGCGTCGATGGCCATGCCGAGCGTCAACACGATACCGGCAATGCCGGGCATGGTCAGGGTGGCCTGGAACACACTCAGCACCGCAATTAGCAGGACCAGGTTCAGCACCAGCGCGATGTCGGCGATCAGGCCGAACAGGTGGTAGTAGAGCGCCGCGGCGATCAGCACTGCAAGCAGGCCCAGCAACACCGCCCGGCCGCCCTTCTCGATGTTGTCCTGGCCCAAGCTCGGACCGATCACGTTCTGTTCGACGATGTCCGCCGGCGCGGCCAGCGAACCGGCGCGCAACAGCAGCGACAACTCGCTCGCGGTCTTCAGGCTTTCCAGGCCCGTGGTCTGGAACTTGTTCGAAAACACGCCCTGGATGGTCGCGTCGTTGATCACTTCCTCATTGACCTTGGCGGTGTGGACTTCCTTGCCATCGACGATCTTGGTTTCCGGAATGCGCTCGATGTAGACCACGGCCATGCGGTGGCCGACGTTCTCGCGCGTGTAGTCGAGCATGCGCTTGCCGCCGAGCGCGTTGAGCGTGACCGACACCGCCGGCGTACCGGTCTGCTGATCTGGAATCGCCGCCGCGTCGACGAGGTCGTCGCCGCCGACGATGATCTTCTTCTTCAGCACGATCGGCATGGGCTTGCCGTCGGGGCCGAGGCGCTGCGTGTAGTACAGGCGCGAATCCGGCGGCACGATGCCGGTCTTGGCCGCCTCGAGCGGATTCGTGTTTTCGTCGACCGCGTGGTATTCCAGCGTCGCCTGCGCGCCGAGGATCTTCTTCGCCTCGGCCGTGTCCTGCACGCCAGGCAATTCCACGACGATGCGGTTCGCGCCCTGCTGCTGGATCAGCGGCTCGGACACGCCAAGCTGGTTGACACGATTGCGCAAAGTGGTCAGGTTGCTGGCCACGATCGAGCGCTGCTGTTCCTGCAGCGTGGCTTCGCGGATGCGCGCGACAAGCGCAAAACTCGTTGCCGTGGTGGTGCCATCGACGATCTCCAGCGGCGGCTGGCTCCCCAGTTTCTCGGGC
>DATJIL010000204.1:0-10753 GCA_035493385.1 Rudaea sp. | reverse complement strand
TTCAATCCGTGCGCGGCAAGGTCGAGATCGCGGATGACTTTCGGTTGCAGCAACGACACCGTGTAGGCCGCGACCGAATTGCGGAAGCCCGGATGGAATTCCTCGGTCACCGCGGCACCGCCGACCACACCGCGCTTTTCCAGCACGAGAACCTTCAAGCCCGCACGCGCGAGATACGCCGCGCAGGTCAGGCCGTTGTGACCGCCGCCGACGAGGATGGCGTCGAATTCGTCCGCGGCCTTGCTCACAGCATGCGCGCCACGTCTTTTTCGATCTTCTCAGGCGTATCCGTGGGTGCGTAGCGCGTCACCACCTTGCCATCCGCATCGACCAGGAACTTGGTGAAATTCCATTTGATCGATTCGCTGCCGAGCAGCCCCTTGGCCTGCGCCTTCAGGTATTTGTACAGCGGATGCACATTCGCGCCGTTGACCTCAATCTTGGCGAACAACGGGAATTTCACGTCGTAGTTGAGCGAGCAGAAATTCTTGATCTCATTCTCGTCGCCCGGCTCCTGGTGGCCGAACTGGTCGCAGGGAAAACCGAGCACCACGAGCCCCTTGTCCTTGAACTTCTCGTACAGTGCTTCCAGGCCCGTGTACTGCGGCGTGAAGCCGCATTTGCTGGCGACATTGACCACGAGCAGGGTCTTGCCCTTGTAGGCGGCCAATTTCTGCTCGTCGCCGTCGATGGTCCTGGCGGAAAAATCGTAGATGCTGGTCACGGTACGGCTCCCAACAGAATCGGTGCCGAAGTGTAGCGCGTCATCCGATCCGATGCAGATCGAACACGGTGTGCCGCAACGGCGAGGAATCGACGTAGTGGTCGACCAGCATGAACGCGAACAGCGCCATCAGGTAGACGATGGAATAGTTGAACACGCGCATGGCGAAACGCTCGTCCGGCGGGTTCAGCAACTTCACGGCGTAGTAAAGGAATCCCGCACCGAGTACGAGCGCGCCGCCGAGGTAGAACAGGCCGCTCATGCCGGTCAGGTACGGCAGCACCGTCACGATGACGAGCAACACCGTGTAGAACAGCACATGCCAGCGCGTGTATTCCACGCCATGCGTGACCGGGAGCATCGGCACCTGCGCGCGCGAATAATCGTCGCGGCGGAAGATCGCCAGCGCCCAGAAATGCGGTGGCGTCCACACGAAGATGATCAGGCACAGCAGCAGCGCGTAGGGATCGAGCTGGCCGGTGACCGCGGTCCAGCCGAGCACCGGCGGCACCGCGCCGGCGATGCCGCCGATCACGATATTCTGCGATGTGGCGCGTTTGAGGAACGCCGTATAGACGACGGCGTAGCCGATCAGTCCGGCAAACGTGAGCGCTGCCGTGAGCGCGTTGACCCACCAGATCAGGATCGCCATCGACAGCAGGCCGATCAGGGTCGCGAAAACAAAAACCTGGATCGACGTCAGTTGACCCGTCGCCAGCGGCCGGTGCGCGGTGCGCGCCATCAGCTTGTCGATGCGCCGGTCAATGAGCTGGTTGAACGCCGCGGCGGACGACGACGCGAGCCAGATGCCAAGCGTGCCGAACACCAGCGCGCGCCACGGCGGCAGGCCGGGCACGGCGAGGAACATGCCGATGACGGCGCAGAACACCAGCAGCGCGACGATGCGCGGCTTGGTCAGTTCCAGGTACTGGCGGGCGATGGCGGACATGCGTGCAGTCTAGCGCGGCGCCGGCCGCAGCCGAACCGCCAGCGCGAGCAACGCAAGCAGCAACAGCGCGGCGCAGGCGTTGTGCGCGGCCGCCACGGGCAGCGGCAGGCCGAACACAACGTTGCTGATGCCAAGGCACACTTGCGCGATCAGCAATCCGCCGATGGCGAATCCATAATTTCGCAGCACGCGCGTGCGCATGGCGCGGATCGCGAGCGGCAGCACATGCGCGAACACGACCAGGGCACCGATGCGATGCACGAGCTGGATCGCGGTGCGCGCGGGGCCATCGAGGATGCCGCCCTCGTAGTCCACACCGATGTGGCGCAGCACGATAAAGGCCTGCTGAAAATCGGTGGGCGGCCACCATTGGCCGAGGCAGGTCGGGAAATCCGTACCGCAGGCGAGCGCGGCGTAATTGCTGCTGGTCCAGCCGCCGAGCGCGATCTGGATGGCGACGAGGACGATGCCGACGATGGTCATGCGCCGCAGCTTCGCGCCGTCCGCCGGCGCCGGTTCGTGCAGGGTCAGGCGCAGCGCGGTCCAGGCCAGCAGCGCGAACATCGCCATGCCGCCGAGCAGGTGCGAAGTCACCACCAGCGGCAGCAGTTTCCAGGTCACCGTCCACATGCCGAGCGCGGCCTGGAAGAAGATGAATCCGGCGGCAACGCAGGGAACCAACACGAGACGGCCAAGTTCGCGGCGGCGCCACCACGCCCACCCTGCCAGCGCGAATGTGAGCAGGCTCAGCACGCCGACCAGCATGCGGTGCACCTGCTCGCGCCAGGCCTTGTCGGCCTCGAAGGGTCTTTGCGGAAACGCCGCGTCGGCGTGCGCGATCTCGTGCGCCTGCGTCGGCCAGCTCAACTTGCCGTAGCAGGTCGGCCAATCCGGACACGACAGTCCCGCGTTGGACAGGCGCACGAAGGCGCCGAACACGATCACGAGCAGGGCGAAGGCGGCGGCGGCCCAGGCGAGTCGGCGCAATCCAGGCGAAGGCATTTTCATCTCAGTAGAGGATTTTCACCACGTCGCTGCGCAGGCCCTGCGCGGAGTAGCCGTCCGCATAGCGCAGCATCAGTTGTCCGCGCGGATCGACCAGGGCCAGGGCCAGGTCGTCGGCGCCTTGCGCGCGCGCGAAGGCAAACGCGCCGCTGTCATCGCGCCCGGCGGCAAGCGACGCACGCGTGCCAAGGAAATCCGCTGCCAGCGCGGGGCCGAGGTAGAGCACGCGCAGGCGATCGGCGTTGCGGCCCAGGGTGATGCGCATGCGCAGGGCTTCGTCGAGGCGGGTCTGGCAATTCTGCGCGCACGCGCTGCCGGGCAGCATCACCAGCGTCCAGCGATACTGCGGGTCCTGCCACGCATAGCGGCTGCCGTCGGCCAACGTCACCGGCGCGGCAGACACGTTGCGCGGCGGCTGCACGAGGATGCCGCTTTGCAGGGTGCGTGCCGGCTGCCAGTCGCTGCCGCGCAGCAGGAACGCGGCGGCGAGCGGGATCGCGAACAGCACGGCGATGCCGACGAGGACGAGCCGGCCACGGTTGGATTTGTTCATTGTCATCAATTTTCCACTGTTGTCCGATGGGTGACGATCAGGATCGCGATCGCCACCGCGGCGAAGCAAAACCAGGTGAACGCATAGCCGATATGCCGTTCGGGAGGAAATACCTGTGGCTTCCAGACCCGCTCGAAACCACTCGCCGGCTGCGGATCGAGCAGCAAAATGCGCGGCTCAACGGCGACACCGAGGTCTGCAGCAATGGCCTTGGCGTCGAGAAACAAGGTCAGCTTCGGCCACTTCGCCTGTCCCGGCAGCGCGTTGCCGCCCAGGCGCAATCCACTGCCAGGAAACGGCGCATACAAACCGGTCAAAGCCATCTCTCCGGCAGGCAACATGGGCGCAATCGGCGCGCTTCCCGGCACGTGATCCCACGCCAGCCAGCCGCGATCCACCAGCAGCAAATCGGGTTGTCCGTCGATCGCGAACACGCCGATCGCGTGCACGCCGACGCGATTGCCGTTGAACTGCTCGTCCAGCCAGTAGCCGCGATCGGGCAGGTAACGACCCGCCACCCGCAGGTGCGGATAGCGCTGCGCGTCCTGCGCCGCCGCACTCGCCTGCGCGAAATCCTGTGTCGGTGCGCTTGCGGCATTCGCGAACGCGGCAAACAGTTGCCGCTTCTGTGCCGCGCGATCGAGTTGCCACACGCCCAGCGCGCAAAACGCCGCGACGCCGAACGCGGTCAAGATCCAGGCGAACGCCGTTGGACGCTGCCAGCGGCGGGCGGTCATCGCGCCGCGGCGTTATACTCGCCGCGCTTCGCCACGGAAAATGCGCCCATGTGGACCACGTACATTGTCATCGCATTCTTTGTCGTGATTCTCTGGAACCTGGGCGCCGGGCTCTACTACATGATGACCGACAAGGGCACCACCGACCGTACGGTCAAGGCGCTGACCTGGCGCATCGGCCTGTCGGTGCTGCTGATCCTGCTCGTGATCGTCGGCATCCTGACCGGCGTCATACACCCGCACAACGTCGGTCGCTAGGCGCTCTACAAAACGTAAACGAAGATAAACAGGCCCAGCCAGACCACGTCCACGAAGTGCCAATACCAGGCTACCGCCTCGAACGCGAAGTGGTGATCCTTGGTGAAGTGACCCTTGAGGCAGCGGAACCAGATCACGCTGAGCATGATCGCGCCTAGCGTCACGTGCATGCCGTGGAAGCCGGTGAGCATGAAGAACGTCGATCCGTAGATGCCGGTGTCGAGCGTGAGGTTGAGCTTGGTGTAGGCCTCGATGTACTCATGCGCCTGGAAATTCAGGAACAGCGCACCCAGCACGACGGTCGCGCCGAGCCAGATCAGCAGATGCTTGCGGTTGCCGGCGCGCAATGCGTGGTGCGCGATCGTGATCGTCACGCCCGACGACAGCAGGATCAGCGTGTTGAGTAGGGGCACGCCCCATGCCGGCATGGTCTGGAAGACGCCGCCAACCTGCGCGGGTCCGTTGGTCGGCCACGCGGCGGCGAAATCCTTCCACAGGAAGAAGTTGGTGAGCGCACCGTCGCCTTCACCGCCCAACCACGGCACCGAGAACATGCGCGTGTAGAACAGTGCGCCGAAAAACGCCCCGAAGAACATCACTTCGGAGAAGATGAACCACATCATGCCCATGCGGAACGACGTGTCCACCTGCTTGGTGTACAGGCCGCCGAGCGATTCGCCGATCACCGTGCGGAACCAGCCGAACAGCATCGACAGCAGGCAGGCGACGCCGAGCACCATGAGGTATTTGCCGGGCTCGAATTCGTTCATCCACAAGGCGGCGCCGCCGACCGTGAAGAACAGGCCGAACGAGCCGAGGATTGGCCAGTGCGTGCCGTGCGGAACGTAGTAAGCGCCTTGTGCTTGTGAGGACATGGTCGGATTCCGTCAATCAACTTTTGGGTGGTGTTTCGGTTGGCGCTTGTTCGACCAGTTTCCTGGTCGCCGCACGGTTGTTGTAGAACGTATACGAAAGCGTCAGCGTATCGATGGTCTTCGGCAATTTCGGATCGACGATGAATTTCACCGGCATGCGCCGCGATTCGCCGGGCTTTAGCGTCTGCTCGGTGAAGCAGAAGCATTCGATCTTGTTGAAGTAGGGCGAGCCCTGCGACGGCGCGATGCTCGGCACCGCGTTGCCGACGATGGCGGATTGCGCCTTGTTCGCCGCGTCGTACCAGGCATCGTTGACGGCGCCGGGATGCACCTTCATCTCGACCTGCTCCGGCGCGAACTGCCAGTCGAGCTGGCTATTGACGTTGCCGACGAACTGCACCGTGACCCAGCGCGATTCGTCCACCGTGAAACCCTTGCCGCTGTCGGCGGTGTTGTAGATCTTGTTGCGGAACACGTGCTCGCAGGCGATGCGGTACAGCGGCACGCAGGCGAACCCGAACAGGAACATCGCGCCGCACACGCCGAGTGCGCGCACGAGGAAACGCCGGTTGCGCCAGGTGGTATCGCCGGACATCAGTGCGACAACCCTTGCGACAGGAAGAACAGCAGGTAGATCGCCACTGCCACGATCGCGACGATCCACGCCGTGCGCCGCGCGGCGGCGCGGCGTTGCTCGGAATCGGATTTGACGGATGTCTGCTTCATTTTGAAAGTGCGTCCATGGATGGACGCTTCTTGATCTTCGCGTTCAGGGATGAACGCACAAATCAATGACTGATATCGCCGTGCGCCAGGTCTTCGTCGCGGATGACCGGCGGCGTGGCGAACGTGTGGAACGGCGCCGGCGACGGCACGGTCCACTCCAGGCCATGCGCGCCTTCCCATGCCCGCGCCGCGGCCGGCGCGCCGTGCCTCTTCGAATGCCAGAGGATGAAGAAGAACATGAATGGGGTGAGATACATGCCGTAGGCGCCGATCGTGGAAACGAAGTTCCAGTCGGCGAAGGCGACGTTGTAGTCGGGAATGCGGCGCGGCATGCCGGCGAGGCCGAGGAAGTGCTGCGGGAAGAACAGCACGTTGACGAACACCATGGTCCACCAGAAGTGGAACTTGGCCCAGGTCTCGTTGTACATCCGGCCGGTCCATTTCGGCCACCAGTAGTAGATCGCCGCGATGATCGCGAACAGCGCACCGGTGACGAGCACGTAATGGAAGTGGGCGACGACGAAATAGGTGTCCTGGTACTGGAAGTCGGCTGGCACCAGCGCCAGCATCACGCCGGAGAAGCCGCCGATCGTGAACAGGACCACGAACGAGATCGCCCACAGCATCGGCGTCTCGAACGTGAGCGAGCCGCCCCACATCGTCGACACCCAGTTGAATACCTTCACGCCGGTCGGGATCGCGATCAGCATCGTCGCGTACATGAAGTACAGCTCGCCGCCGAGCGGCATGCCGACCGTGAACATGTGGTGGCCCCAGACGATGAACGACAGGAACGCGATCGAAGCGAGCGCGTAGACCATCGCCTGATAACCGAACAACGGCTTGCGACTGAACGTCGGGATGATCTCCGAGATGATGCCGAACCCCGGCAGGATCATGATGTAGACCTCGGGATGCCCGAAGAACCAGAAGATGTGCTGGTACATCACCGGATCGCCGCCGCCGGCGGCGTTGAAGAAACTGGTGCCGAAATAGCGGTCGGTCAGCAGCATCGTCACTGCGCCCGCCAGCACCGGCATCACCGCGATCAGCAGGAACGCGGTGATCAGCCACGACCACACGAACACCGGCATCTTGAGCAGGTCCATGCCCGGCGCGCGCATGTTGAGGATGGTCGCGATGATGTTGATCGAGCCCATGATCGAGCTGATGCCCATCAGGTGGATCGCGAAGACCATCAGCGCGACGCTGTCGCCGCCCTGGATCGACAGCGGCGGGTACATGGTCCAACCGCCGGCCGGCGCGCCGCCCGGGATGAAGAGCGTGGACAGGAGCAGGAAAAACGCGAACGGCAGGATCCAGAACGACCAGTTGTTCATGCGCGGCAGCGCCATGTCCGGCGCGCCGATCATCATCGGGATCATCCAGTTCGCGAGGCCGACGAAGCTCGGCATGATCGCGCCGAAGATCATGACCAGGCCGTGCATCGTGGTCATCTCGTTGAAGAAGTACGGCTGCACGAATTGCAGGCCGGGCTTCATCAGCTCGGTGCGGATGACGCCGGAAAATGCCGCGCCGACGCACACCATGATGAACGAGAACACCAGGTACAGCGTACCGATGTCCTTGTGGTTGGTCGAAAACACCCAGCGATGCAGGAAGCCGTGCGGCTTGTCGTCGTGGTGATCGTCGTGGTGCGCAACGGCATGTGTGGTCATGGCAACCTCAAAAATCTGTTTTTGCGTAGGCGGAATCAGGGAGCTTGCGGCGCGGCCGGAGCCGCTGCCGGCGCGGCCGGTGCGTTGGCCTTGGTGGCCAGGGCTTCCTGCTCATCCAGCCACTTGGTGAATTCGGCCTTCGGCACGGCCTTGACCACGATCGGCATGAAGCCGTGGTCCTGGCCGCACAATTCGGCGCACTGGCCGCGATAGATGCCGGGATCGTGGATCTCGGTCCAGTCGTCGTTGATGATTCCCGGGATCGCGTCCTGCTTCCAGCCCAGCTGCGGCACCCACCAGGCGTGGATCACGTCGTCGCCGGTGACGACGAAGCGGATCTTGGTGTCGGTCGGCAGCACCAGCGGGTGGTCGACGTCGAGCAGGTAGGTGTTGCGTTCGGTGCCACCGTAATCCTTGTCCTTGACCGCCCAGGGATCCAGGCCCGAGCGCAATTCGCGGGTCTTGTCCGAGCGCGTATCCAGGCGCGAGATGAAGCGCACGTGGTAGGGCTTGTCGCCGACGTTGATGTAGTCGTAACCCCACTTCCACTGGTAGCCGGTGATCTTCACCGTCATGTCGGACTTTTCGGTGTAGGCCATCTTGACCATGACGCTGGTCGCCGGCCAGGCCAGCGAAACCAGGATCAGGATCGGTACCACGGTCCAGATCGTTTCCGCAACCGTGTTGTGGCTCCAGGTCGCCGCCACGGCGCCCTTGGATTTGCGGAACTTGAACATGGCGACGATCATCGCGCCGAACACGATCACGCCGATCGCGACACATACGTAGAACCCGTACATGTGCAGGGCGTAGACCTCGCGCGAGGTCTGCGTCACTCCAGGCGCCATGTTCAACTGCCACGGCTCCGCCAGCGCATGCGCGGCGCCGGCGACGGCGGTCAGCACGAGTCCCAATCCCAACTTGCTACGCATCGATCCGCCAGCCTTCATCGTGTTCTACCTTGTCCCGTGTCCCGGTTCGCTGCCGCGCGATTGCACGTCGCGCAGCAGTTGCATCAATCGTTGCGCCAGTTCCCGGCGCTCCGCGTCGTTCAAGCACGCGCCCACTTCCGTTTCGCGTCCATGCGAGCCGACCAGCAGCCGGCTCGGCCATCCCGGCCAGCGTCCCGGCTCCAGGCGCACCTTCATCCAGTACGGATGGTAGTGCGCCGCCGGCGCTCCCGCCGTTGCCGTTACCTCCACGCCGTCCGGCGCGATCGTGACGACCTGTCCGCGGGCGGAAGTCCGCCAGACCCACGCCACGCACCACGCCACCACGGCCAGTTCCAGCACCGCGAAAAACGGTGCCAGTACAACACCGCGCACGGCTGCCAGCCCGGCAAATCCCAGCGCGGCGATGCTCTGCGCAAGCAGATAGCCGAGCAAACCGGCGCGCGACAGCGAGCGATGCGGCAGGACGACCACCGAAACCGCATCGTGCAGCGCAGTGTCTTTGGCTACCCGGATCATTGCAAGCTGGAACGCCAACCTGTCAATGATAGTGAGCGCGCCCACTTGCGGCAAGTTTGACTTTCCGGCTTGACTTTTCGGCTCGATCATTCGGTTAGGCCGCACGGGCGCGCCCGAATTACAATACCCGCCCCCAACGAACCGCCGCGATGAACCCCATCCTTGCTTCCGAATTGCCCGCCGCCGACGCTGCGCGCGCGCGCATGACCGCCGCGTATTGCCGCGACGAAACGCTTGCGATGGACGAGCTGCTCGCCATCACCGCGTTGCCGCCAACCGAACGCGACCTCGTCCTCGCCCGAGCCACCGATCTCGTCGCGCGCGTGCGCGCCAAGGCCGGCCAGCAGTCCGCGGTCGAATCCTTCATGCGCCAGTACGATCTTTCCAGCGAGGAAGGCGTACTGCTCATGTGCGTGGCCGAAGCGCTGCTGCGCATTCCGGACAAGGACACCGCCGACAAGCTCATCGCCGACAAGCTCGGCGAGGCGGATTGGGAAAAGCACCTCGGCAAGAGCGACTCAGTGCTGGTCAACGCCGGCACCTGGGGCCTGATGCTCACCGGCAAGTTCATCAACCTGGGCGAGGACACGCGGCGCAATTTCACCGGCGCGCTGCGGCGCCTGGTCGGCCGCTCCGGCGAACCGGTGATCCGCCTCGCCGTGCGCCAGGCCATGCGCATCATGGGCCACCAGTTCGTGATGGGCCGCAGCATCAAGGAAGCGCTCGACCGCGCCAACGAAAAAGACAACCGCATCTACCGCTATTCCTACGACATGCTCGGCGAGGCGGCGCTGACCCAGCCCGACGCCGCGCGCTACATGCAGGCGTATCGCGACGCGATCGCGGCGCTCGGTGCGCGCGGCCCCTTCACTGACGTGCTCGACGCACCCAGCATATCGATCAAACTCTCCGCCCTGCATCCGCGCTACGAAGTCGCCAAGCGCGCGCGTGTGCATGCGGAACTCACGGCGATGCTGCTCGAACTCGCGCAACTGGCAAAGCGCAACGGCATCTGCCTCACCGTCGATGCCGAGGAAGCCGATCGCCTGGAATTGTCGCTCGACGTGATCGCGGCCGTGCATGCCGATGCGTCGCTGGACGGCTACCAGGGCTTCGGCCTCGCCGTGCAGGCCTACCAGAAGCGCGCACCGTTCGTGATCGACTGGCTCGCTGAAGCTGCGAAGAAAGTCGACCGCCGCTTCTGCGTGCGCCTGGTCAAGGGCGCGTACTGGGATTCGGAAGTCAAGCGCGCGCAGGAAGGCGGCCACGCCGGCTATCCGGTGTACACGCGCAAGCCGAACACCGACGTGTCGTATCTTGCCTGCGCGAAGAAGATGTTCGACTATGGCGATGCGTTCTACCCAGCCTTCGCCACGCACAACGCGCATACGATCGCCGCGATCCACCACATGGCGCGCGGACGCCCGTTCGAGTTCCAGCGCCTGCACGGCATGGGTACAGACCTCTACGCCGAGGTGATGGGGCCAAAGAATCTCAACGTGCCCTGCCGCGTCTACGCACCGGTCGGATCGCACGAAGATCTCTTGCCTTACCTCGTGCGGCGCCTGCTCGAAAACGGTGCGAACACCTCGTTCGTAAACCGCATCGTCGACGAATCGCTGCCGATCAGCGAACTGGTCGCCGATCCGGTCGACGTGGTGCGCGCCTACCCGAGCAAGGCGCATCCGCGCATCCCGCAACCGATCAACCTCTACGAAGCTGCCGACAGCAGCCAACGACGGAAAAACTCCATGGGCGTGAATTTCGGCAACGACAAC
>DATJIL010000203.1:0-3009 GCA_035493385.1 Rudaea sp. | reverse complement strand
TGGCGCGCGGCGGTGTAGCCGTCCTTTTCCGCCGCGAACTCTGCTTCCTGCAATTCGACGTAGGCGGCCATCTGCCGCTCGCGGTAGTCGCTCGCCAGCGCAAACATCGAATGGTTGAGCGCGTGGAAGCCGGCCAGCGTGATGAACTGGAACCTGTAGCCCATCTCGCCGAGCTGCTTCTGGAACGAAGCGATCGTTGCCGCATCCAGGTTCTTCTTCCAGTTGAACGAAGGCGAGCAGTTGTAGGCCAGCAGCTTGTCCGGATATTCCGCGCGGATGGCCCGCGCGAATTGTTCGGCCTGTACCAGATCGGGCCTGGACGTTTCGCACCAGACAAGGTCCGCATACGGCGCGTAGGCCAGACCGCGGCTGATCGCCTGCTCGATACCAGGCCGGGTTTCGAAGAACCCCTCCACGGTGCGCCCGCCGGTGCAGAAGGCGCGGTCGTTCTCGTCCATGTCGGAGGTGAGCAGGCCCGCGCCCATCGCATCGGTGCGCGCGACGATCAGCACCGGCACCCCGGCGACATCCGCCGCCAGCCGCGCGGCGACGAGCTTCTGCACCGCTTCGCGCGTGGGTACCAGCACCTTGCCGCCCATGTGGCCGCATTTCTTGGCGGAGGCGAGCTGGTCCTCGAAATGCACCGCCGCGGCGCCGGCTTCGATCATCGCCTTCATCAATTCGTACGCGTTCAGCACGCCGCCGAAACCGGCCTCGGCATCGGCCACGATCGGCGCCAGCCAGTCAGTGTCGTCTTGCCCTTCCGCATGCGCGATCTGGTCGGCGCGCAGCAGCGTGTTGTTGATCCGCCGCACCACTTCCGGAACCGAGTCGGCCGGATAGAGCGACTGGTCGGGATACATCGCGCCGGCGGAATTGGCATCCGCCGCGACCTGCCAGCCGGACACGTAGATCGCGCGCAGGCCGGCCTTGACCTGCTGCATCGCCTGATTGCCGGTCAGCGCGCCGAGCGCATTGACGAAGGGTTCCGAATGCAGGTCGCGCCACAGGCGCTCGGCGCCGCGCCGCGCCAGCGAATGCTCGATGTGCACCGTCCCGCGCAGGCGGGCAACGTCTTCGCCGGAATACGGGCGCTGCACCTCGTGCCAGCGCGCGTTGTTGTTCCAGTCCAGTTGCAATTGTTCGGCGGTGGGGAGCGGCGTGGGCTTGGTCATGGGTCATCTCCAAAGGTGAGTAGGAGCCTGCTTGCAGGCGATCGGCGCGCAGCGCCTCTGTCGTTCGCGAGCAAGCTCGCTCCTCGAAAGCCAGGTCACAAACGTTCGTATGCCTGCAGCGTCAGGAACTCCGCCAGCCGCGGCGCGTGGGTGAGTTCGCCGATCAACGCGGCGGCTTCGTCGGCGCGCGCAGCGCCCGGCAGCGAGCTGCCGCGCAGTTCGTGCGCGAACGCGGCGAGCGCGCGGTCGAACGCTTTGAGGGTGATCGGCGTGCCGTCGTCGAAACACAGCGGCTGCGCTTCGTCGTAATGCAGCCATTGCCACAACTGCGCCCGCGCGATCTCGGCGGTGGCGGCGTCTTCCATCAGGTGATGGATCGGCACACAGCCCATGCCGTCCAGCCAGGCCGCGAGATAGTGCAGACACACTTCCACGTTGTTGTCGAAGCCGGCGCGGGTGATCGTGCCGCCACAGGGCGCGATCAGCGCGTCACGGGTGACGTGCACGTCCTCGCGCTCGAGATGCACCTGGTTGGGCGTGGGCATGTGCGCGTCGAAGATCTCGCGTGCGAGCGGCACCAGCGCGGGATGCGCGACCCAGGTGCCGTCGTGGCCGTCGCGCACTTCGCGCAATTTGTCCTCGCGCACCTTGTCGAGCGCGGTCACATTCGCCGCCTCGTCGTCGCGGATCGGAATCTGCGCGGCCATGCCGCCCATCGCGAACGCGCCGCGACGATGGCAGGTCCGGATCAGCCACTGCGAATAGCGGCGCAGGAATGGCACGGTCATGCCGACCTGCCCGCGTTCGGGCAGCACGCGGTCGCGGTGCCCGCGCAGAGTCTTGATATACGAGAAGATGTAATCCCAGCGTCCGCAGTTCAGGCCGACTACGCGCCGCCGCAGCGCAAACAGGATCTCGTCCATCTGGAACGCGGCGGGCAGCGTCTCGATCAGCACGGTCGCCTTGAAGCTGCCGACCGGCAGTTTCAGCGCGCGCTCGGTGTGTTCCATCACCGCGTCCCACAGCGCGGCCTCTTCCATGGACTGCAATTTCGGCAGGTAGAAAAACGGGCCGAGCCCGCGCGCGTGCAGCGCCTGCGCGTTGTGGCACGCGAACAGCGCGAAATCGAACAGCGCGCCGGCAATCGGTTCGCCGTCAATTTCCAGATGGCGCTCGGGCAGGTGCCAGCCGCGCGGGCGCACCATCAGGATCGCGGTCTGCGCGTTCAACCGGTAGGCGCGACCGTTGGGTGCCTCGTGGGAAATGGTGCCATTCACCGCGTCGCGCAGATTGGCCTGGCCGTCCAGCAAATTGGCCCAGCTCGGCGTGGTGGAGTCCTCGAAATCGGCCATGAAGACGTTGGCGCCGGAGTTCAGCGCGTTGATCACGGTCTTGCGTTCGGTCGGCCCGGTGATCTCGACGCGGCGGTCGGCCAGTACGGCGGGAATCGGGGCCACCGCCCATTCGCCGGTGCGGATGCTCTGCGTGTCGGGGCGGAAATCCGGCAGCTCGCCGGCGTCATAGCGCGCCTGGGTCGCCGCGCGCTCGGCCAGCAGCGCCTGCCGGCGCGACTCGAAGCGGCGATGCAGGTCGCTCAGCAGCAGCAACGCATCAGGGTTGAGGATTTCACGTTGAGCTGTGTGCCCGGGGCCGACAATCCGAGCTCCGGTGGGGTGGTGCAGCACATCCATTGCGACGGCCATGGCCATTTCCCTCGCTCAGCCTTTCAGCTTTCGAGGGTAAGTTGCTTGGCAAGAGTTGACAAAGCAAACGTGTCAATTAGAAACTTTGATTAAATCAAAGCCACTTGAAAGCGAGCTGGCGCAATGGCCGG
>DATJIL010000202.1:0-2525 GCA_035493385.1 Rudaea sp. | reverse complement strand
GCGCCGGTCGATGCGCGCTGGTGCCTGGTTCACGCCACGCACATGACGACGGACGAAACGCGCCGCCTCGCCGAATCCGGCGCGGTCGCGGGATTGTGCCCAACCACGGAAGCGAACCTCGGCGACGGTCTGTTTCTGCTGACGGCTTACCGTGAAGCGGGCGGCGTGCTCGGCATCGGCTCGGATTCGAATATTTCCATTTCGCCGATCGAGGAATTACGCTGGCTCGAGTACGGCCAGCGCCTGATGACGCGGCATCGCAACATCGCGGTGTCCGAATCGAGCGCCAGCGTGGGCGAGAACCTGTGGGGCGATGCGCTATTTGGCGGCGCGCAGGCATCCGGCGTTGACATCGGCGCCCTGGAATCCGGGGCGCGCGCCGATTTCATCGTGTTGAATGCCGAATCGCCGCTACTCGCGGGACGCGATGCGGAAAATGTCCTCGATACTTTCCTGTTTGCCGGCAACGCGAACCTGGTGCGCGACGTGATGGTGGACGGCGAATGGGTCGTGCGGGATTTCCGCCACCGCGACGAGGACGCCATCGCGGCGCGTTACCGGCAGGCGATTACTCGGATTTTGGCGCCAGCATCGCGCTCACCGCGTTGAGATCGCCATCGTTGGCTGCGGGGCGGATGCCCAGGATTTTCACCAGTAACGGATACACGTCGACGTTGTCGAATTCCGGTACTACGGCGCCGCGCCGGAACGCCGGTCCTTCGGCGACGAACAGCGCACGCATCTTCGGGTCGTCGTTGTCGTAGCCGTGCTCGCCGCTGGAAATATGATGGTTGGGACGGTCGAGATAGCTTTGCGTTTCGATCAGCCAGCCATCATCGGCGACGCACACGATCGGCGGAATGCGGGCATTGCTGCCGTAATGCAGGCGCGCGGGAATCCGCGATTTATCCCAGCAGCGCATGTGCTCGTGCGGCGCGAGCAGGGCGCGATCGACTTCGGTTTCATGTCCGGCTTTCGGCGCGAGGCCCGCGACAACACCTGCGGTGACCACGTTTACGCCGTGCATGTCGACGAGCTTGTCCAGCACCACGAGCCGGTCTTCGCTGGTTGCGGTCATGCCGTGGTCGGAGACGACAACGATATTCGCGTTGCCGAAAATGCCGCGCTGTTTCAATCCATCGATCAGGCGCCCGAGCGCGGCGTCGATTTTGCGCAGCGCGGCATCGACCTGCGGCGAATCCGGCCCGTAACTATGGCCGGCATGATCGACCTGTTCGAAGTACAGGGTCAGGAAATCCGGCCGCTGACCGGCGGGGAGATCCAGCCACTGCAGCGCCTGATCCACGCGCGCGTCCGGCGTCATCTTGCCGTCGAAGGGCAGCCAATGTTCCGGGCGCACGCCGTGGATGTCCACGTCCGAACCCGGCCAGAACATGGTTGCCGCGTGTTTGCCCTGGCGTTCCACGCTGATCCACAGCGGTACGCCGCCGGCCCACCAATGCGGGTCGTCCGTGGTACTGCGGTCGTTGTAGACGAACTTCGCGCCGGTGGCCGGATCGAGGAAACGGTTGTTGACGATGCCGTGATGATCCGGATAAAGGCCGGTGACGATGCTGTAGTGATTCGGAAACGTGAGCGTGGGAAACGCCGGTTTCATCGACGTCGCGCGCACGCCGTTCGTGGCGAGCGCGGCCAGGTTCGGCGACAGTCCGCGCGTGATGTAATCGCTGCGGTAGCCGTCGATGGAAATCAGGATCAGCGGCGAATACGCGTGCGGATGCGGATGCGATACCGGCGCGCGTACGCATCCGCCGAGTGCGAGCAACAGTGCCAGCAGGGGCGCCGCGACAAGGCGGCGCCGAAATTCTTTCGCGAACATCATCGGTTACGCTTCAGAGCGTGGCGGCATTGAAGGTATCGCAACTGCGGATGTCGCCGGACTGGAATCCCGCCTTGAACCAACGCGAACGCTCCGCCGAGGTGCCGTGGGTGAACGAATCCGGCACCGCGTAACCGCGCGACTCCTTTTGCAGAGTATCGTCCCCGACCTGGGCGGCGGCGTTCAGCGCCGCGTCGATGTCGCCGGCCTGCAGCCAGTTCAACTGCGCCTGCGACTTGTTGCCCCACACGCCGGCAAAACAGTCGGCCTGCAGTTCGAGCCGTACCGACGTGCCGTTCGCGCCCTCGGTCGGGCGACCGACCTGCTGCATGACGCCGAGCAGGTCTTGCACGTGGTGGCCGACTTCGTGCGCGATCACGGAGGCGCGCGCGAAATCGCCAGATGCGTGGAAACGCGTGTCCATTTCCTTGAAGAAATCCAGGTCCAGATACACCAGTTTGTCGGCCGGGCAGTAGAACGGTCCCATCGCTGCCTGCGCCGCACCGCAGCCGGACGAAGTCTGGCCGTGGAACAGCACGAGCTTGGGCCGCGTGTATTGCTTGCCCATGGACTGGAAATAAGGATCCCAGACGTCCTCGGTGCTGGCGAGGATCGTGGAGACGAATTTGACTTGCGGATCGCTGGCATCCGCCGCATGGCGCTGGCCCGGCGCCGGCGCGGACTG
>DATJIL010000201.1:0-17336 GCA_035493385.1 Rudaea sp. | reverse complement strand
GCGCCGAGCACGACGCGGAATGTTTCGCCGGCCAACGACCTTGTCGATGCCGGTCGCAACGGCGTACGCCACGACATGCCCGCCGCCCAGCCCAGCACGACGATCCACACCAGCGCCAACGCGACGGCGCACGCGGCGCGGCGGATCACGCGGCGGCTTCCAGGCGCGCGAGTTCCGCGGCAGAGAATCCCGCGGCAAGTCGCGCATCCCTGTTGAACGGCCCCTTCAGCGCGCCGCGCGCATGTTCGGCAATCAGCACGGCGAACGTGGCGTCGGGGTCGCGGCCCTCGCGCTCGCAGCAATAAACGAACCAGCGCGAACCGGCGGCCACGTGCGCGACTTCCTCGCGCAGGATGATTTCGAGAATCTCCGCGCTGGCGGCATCGCCGACGTCGCGCAAGCGCGCGATCATGCCGGGCGTGACGTCGAGTCCGCGCGCCTCGAGCACGCGCGGCACTAGGGCCATGCGCGCGAGGCACGAATCGGCCGTCTTTACCGCCATTTCCCAGAGCCCGTCGTGGGCGTCGAAATCGCCGTAGCTGCCGCCGAGTTCACCCAGGCGCGCCTGCAGCATTGCGAAGTGCCGCGCCTCGTCGGCGGCGACCCCGATCCAGTCGCGATAGTAGTCGCGCGGCATGCCGCGGAAACGGTAGACCGCGTCCCAGGCCAGGTTGATCGCATTGAATTCGATATGGGCGACGGCGTGCAGCAGGGCCAGGCGGCCTTCCGAAGTGCCGAGCCCACGCGGCGGCAATGCCCGCGGCGAAACCAGGCGCGGCCGCGACGGCCGCCCCGGCACGGCGATCGGTTCCGGCGGCGGCGCGTTGGCGTCCAGCCCCGTGCGTCCTGCGCTGAAATCCACCGCCGCTTGCGCAGTCGCCGCCAGTTTGGCGGCCGGATCGGACAGCCGCAGGCACAGCGCAGCGCAGGCGAACACACTGCCGGCATCGTTTCGTCGAATCACGCCCATCTCCATCCCTGCGCAGCTATTGTGCCAGAGGCGCGACGAGCCGCGACCGGCATTGGGTCACGCAATCGCCACGCCGCGGTTCAGGCTTTGCGGCGTTGGCTCTTGGCCTGATCCGAGCGCGCGAATTCCAGGTCGCGCAGGTAGGTCGGCTCCACGCCGGTGACGTATTCGCCGTTGAAGCACGAACTGTCGAAGCGCGTGAGCTTTTCGTTGCCCTCGGCGACAGCGGCTTCCAGGTCCGCGAGATCCTGGTAGACGAGCCAGTCGGCGCCGATCAACTCCTGCACTTGCTGCTCCGTGCGATCGTGGGCGACCAGTTCCGCCGGCGCCGGCATGTCGATGCCGTAGACGTTGGGAAAGCGCACCGGCGGCGCGGCCGAGGCGAAGTAGACTTTTTTCGCGCCGGCATCGCGCGCCATCTGGATGATCTGTTTCGACGTCGTGCCGCGCACGATGGAATCGTCGACCAGCAGCACGTTCTTGTTGCGGAACTCGAGCTCGATCGCGTTCAACTTGCGGCGCACCGATTTCACGCGCTCGCTCTGCCCCGGCATGATGAAGGTGCGGCCGATGTAGCGGTTCTTGACGAACCCTTCGCGCATCGGGATGCCGAGCGTCTGCGCCAGCGAACTGGCCGCCGTGCGCGCGGTGTCGGGAATCGGGATCACGGCGTCGATGTCGTGTTCGGGCTTCAGGCGCGCGATTTTGGCGGCAAGGCGCTCGCCCATGCGCAGGCGCGCCTTGTACACGGAGACATCCTCGATCATCGAATCCGGCCGCGCCAGGTACACGTACTCGAAGATGCACGGCGCGTGCGGATAACCCTCGGCGCAGTGCCGGCTGTGCAGGTGGCCATCGTCGGTCAGCAGCACCGCCTCGCCCGGCGCCACGTCGCGCAGACGCTTGAACCCGAGGATGTCGAGCGCCACCGATTCGGACGCCACCGCGTATTCCTTGCCGGCATCGGTGCTGCGCTCGCCGAGCACGAGCGGACGGATGCCGTAAGGATCGCGGAACGCGACGATGCCGTAGCCGAGCAGCAGCGAGACGATGGCATAGCCGCCGCGCGCGCGCGCGTGCACGCCGGCGACGGCCTTGAAGATGTGGTCCGGGGTGAGCGCGTGGCGCTCCTGGATTTGCAACTCGTGGGCCAGGATGTTGAGCAGGATTTCCGAATCCGAATCGGTATTGATGTGGCGGCGGTCGTCCTCGTACATCTCGCGGCGCAGCGACTCGGTGTTGACGAGGTTGCCGTTGTGGCCGAGTGCGATACCGTAGGGCGAGTTGACGTAGAAGGGCTGGGCCTCGGCCGTGCTCTCCGATCCTGCCGTCGGATAACGGCAGTGGCCGATGCCGATGCGGCCGCGCAGCTTGAGCATGTCCGCGGTGCCGAATACGTCGCGCACCAACCCCGCGCCCTTGTGCAGGCGCAGGCGCTCGCCGTCGACCGTGGCGATGCCGGCGGCGTCCTGGCCGCGGTGCTGCAGCACGGTGAGCGCGTCGTACAGCGAGGCCGCGACTTCGGATTTTCCGACGATGCCGATAATGCCGCACATGGAGGATTCGCCTTCTTGGATCAGACCGCGGAATGGTTGTGAGGGTCCGGCGCCTTCTGCGGCACCACCGGTATCTGCGGCAGGATGCCGCGCAAATCAAGGTACTTCGTGGCCTCTGGCGGCAGTCGCGCCGACAGCCATTGTGCATAGCCCTGGAACGCGGGCAGCAGTTGCGACTGGTGCCACCACGGATCGCGCGGCAGCGGCGTGAAGCCGAGCAGCAGCACGGTGATGGTGACCAGCGCGAGCCCCCTCACCAGCCCGAACACCATGCCGAGCAGGCGGTCGCTACCCGACAATCCGCTGCCCGCAACGAGCTTGCGCATCAGAAAATTCACCACTCCGCCCACCAGCAACACCGCAAAAAAGCAAAGGCCGTAGCCGAGCAAAAGGCGGATCGACGGCTGCTCGATCGCCGTGAATCTTGCCGCAAGCGCATCACCGAACTGCCAGGCAAACCAGAACGCCAGCACCCAACCCGCCAACGCCAGCACTTCGCCGATGAAACCGCGTACGAGGCCCATCAGTACCGAAAGGCCCAGCACGGCGATGATGCAGTAATCGGCCCAATTCATGCCACAGCCCCTATCCAACTCTCGCTGCGCAAGAGTTGGATCGCCCCCTTGACTCGGGGCCAAAACGAACAGCCATCATGGTTTGCCTCTCACGGCACGGTCACGATGATGCCTTTCACTTTCAACTTCGCGTCGATATCGCCACGCGCCTTGTCGGCGCCGGCGCGGTCGGCGTAGGGGCCAGCGCGAACTTTCCACAATGCCGCGTCGCCGCTGCCGGCACGCTCGACGAATCCCGCGAAGCTCGCCACGCGCAGACGGTCGCGCAACTTGTTCGCCTCGGCCTCGGACTTGAACGCGCCCAACTGCACGGCCCAGCCGCCGGCACGATTGGCCGGCAGGGCATTTGCGGGCGCATCGGCGGCTGGCTGCGCCGCGACGGCAAGTTCGATCACGCTGCTCGGCACCTTCGGCTCGGCCTGCCTGATCTTCGCGCGCGCGGTTTCCGCGGCAGCGCGGTCCGCGAACGGGCCGACCCGCACGCGTTGCATGGACTTGCCCTGGTAATCGGCGGCCTCGTCGTAGGCGGCGAATCCGCGCTTCTTCAGTGCGGCGACCAGCGCATCGGCATGGCCGCGGTCGGCGTAAACGCCCAGGTGCACGGCGAAGCGACCTTCTGCTGCCACTGCGCTTGGCGGCGAAGCCGCTGGCGCCGCGGTGGGTGGCGCAGGCTTCGGTGCTTCGGCCTGGACAGGCGCCGGCTTCGGCGCTTCGACAGGCTTCGCGGGAATCGGTGCGGAGTTCTCCGGATGCGCATCCACCACCGGCGCCGCGTGCGTATCCACGGTGACGACCTTGTCCGGATTCGCGGTCGGTGCCGCTGCGGATTCCGTGCCGGTCACCGGCAGGGTGCGGGTCTGGAAATCGCGGTCGGGCGGCTTGGGGATGTCGAGGTTCAGCGTCGTGTTCTGCGGCTGCGGCGGCGCATTGCCCAGGAACATGGGTACGAAGATCACAGCCAGCGCGATCAGCACGGCGGCACCGATCAGGCGTTGTTTCAGTGCGGAATCCATGAGCGGCTCCTCGACAATCGGCGTGATTACATCGGCGCGATTATACCCGCTGCGGTCATCCGTAACCTGTACGCCGCGCCCATTCCAGGGTCGGCGCGGCGACGAAAAACGAGCCGAATGCGAGGATGCGATCGTCCGCCGCGGCCTGTTCCAATGCGGCATCGAGCGCGGCATTGACAGCGGTGCATTCGAGCGTCGTCGCCGCAGGCATGCGTTCGCGCAGTTGTACGGCGCTCAGGCCGCGCGGACTGTCGGCGTCGAGTCCGCACAGATGCCACCGTGCGATCTGCGCCACGAGCGGAGCAATGATTCCGCCAACATCCTTGTCCGACAGCGCGCCGAATACCGCGATATTGCGGCCGCGCGGAGGATGCGCGGCGAGCCACTGCGCGAGCACGCGCGCCGCCTGCGGATTGTGGCCGACGTCGATGACGAGTTCGGGGGCGCCGCGTTTATGCAACCGCTGCAGGCGCGCGGGAATCCGCGCCTCGCGCACGCCGCGCGCGATGGCGTGCACGTCCCAGCCGAGACGTTCGCGCAGGGCGTACAGGGCCATGATCGCCGCGGCGGCGTTGTCGATCTGGCAAGGCGCGGCCAGTTCGGGCCCGGGCAACAGCAAATTCGCATCAGCGCATTCCCAGCGCCACGCGTCGATCTGTGGTCGGACTTTGAAATCCTTTGCGGCCCGCAGCAGCCGCGCACCGATGCCGGCGGCTTCATCGAGCAAACCCTTTGGCGGCGAACGCATGCCGACAACGGCTGGACGATCCTTGCGGAAAATGCCCGCCTTCTCGCGGCCGATGCTGTCGATATCGTTGCCGAGCCAGTCCTGATGGTCCAGATCCACGGTGACGACGATGGCAGCATCGGCATCGACGATGTTGACGGCATCGAGGCGTCCGCCGAGGCCGACCTCGAGCACGGCCACATCGAGTTTACTTTGCGCAAATATCCACAATGCGGCAAGCGTGCCGAATTCGAAGTACGTGAGCGGAACGGACTCGATTGAATCGATTCCGCGCGCTGCCTCGATGCGCTCGAAGGCGTCGATCAGCGTGGCATCGTCGGCATCCGTGCCGGCGATCCGGATGCGCTCGTTGTAGCGCAACAGGTGCGGCGAGGTGTAGCAACCCACGCGCTTGCCCGCCGCGGTCAACATCGCTTCCAGGAACGCAACCGTCGAGCCCTTGCCGTTCGTGCCGCCGACGGTGATGACGATCGGAGCAGGCGCCGGCGCGCCCATGCGGCGCCAGACTTCGCGCACGCGGTCCAGTCCCAGTTCGATGGCGCGCGGATGGATACGCTGTTGGTAATCCAGCCAGTCGGCGAGGGTCTTTGCGGTCATGCGCTATTGTTTCTTTGCGCACGGGCATACGCAATGCTTGGCCTTGAAAACGCTAGACGGTGTCGTGGCCGCCATCCGCCGTGAACCGCCCTGCCATCAGTTTCAGCGCCAACAGCAGGAAAATCGCGGCGCCGACAAGAAGCAGCCAGTTGCCAAGGCGCTGCTGATCGTCGAGCAGGTAATTGCTGCAAAGGCGTTCGGGCGAGACGCGATACAACCAGCCGAGCCGGAAACAGGTGGCGATCGTTTCACTGAAAAACACGCCGCGCACGACGAAGCCCATGCGTGGCCACGTCAGCGCGAACGGCAGCCCGATCAGCAGCGGCACGCTCGCGAACTTGAGCAACTCGACCGGCCAACCGTCGACGGCGGCGTCCATGGCGCGCGGCAGCATCCACGGCATCGATGCCATCGAAGCCAGCACGAGTCCGGTCACGCCGCCGCGGTTCCAGGCGGCCCACGCTGCGCTCCACGCCGGCGGCACGCCGCGCGCGAGCCACGCGCCGGCGAGCGCGAGCAACGGCAGCTGCAGCAACATCTGCGTGGTCATCGACGCTTCCAGCGCATGCCGCGCTGGTGGCAACGCAAGCATCAGCCACACCACCACCGTGGCCGCAAGCCGCTTGTCGCGCAGCGCCATCATTGCGCCAGCCGCGATCGCAATACGCGCGCGGCGGCCTGTGCATCGCCAGCGTCGAGGTAGTCGACGATGCGACCATCGGGATCGACGAGAGCGATCGCGGTGTTGTGCACATAGCCGCCAAGGCCATCCGGGATCGCTTTCAGCACGAACGCCGACTTCAGGCGCGCCAGGCCCGGCGCATCGAGCGGACGCGCCGCGATCCAGCCGACGCCGTGGTCGACGAAGCGCCGCTGATAGTCCGCGAGCGCGGCCGGATCGTCATGCGCCGGGTCGAAACTGATGCTGAGCAAGGTCAGGTGCCCCTGCCGCAGCGGCGCGGCCATGCTCCGCTGCAACTGCGCGAAGTCGCCGCCGAGGATCGTGCAATAGGTCATGCAACGGGTATAGATGAAATCCACCGCCAGCCAGCGGCCGCGCATCGAGGCCAGCGCAAATAGACGACCCGCTGAATCTTCCAACTCCACATCCGGCAGCGCGACCGGGTGCGTGCGCACCGCGATGCGGCGCGCGGTTTCGGTGGTGAAGGCCCGGAATCCGTCCGTCGCGAACGCCAGCACAGCGATGCCGGCGCTCGCGAGGATGAGACTAGCCAGCAGCGTGCGCAGTACCCGCATCGGCGGATGCCCGCAACAGGCCGGCGCTGATGCGCAATGCGAAGTAGATCATTGCGAGCAGCACGAGCAAAGCGCCGATCGCGCCGGCATGGTCGGTCGGCAGCCATTGTGGCAGGTGCGTGGCCATGCGCCGCGCGACGCTCATGCGTCCGGCATCGAGGAATGCCATTGTGAAGATCAGCCCGCCGAGCAGGAAGATCGGGAAACCGAGGCGGTCGGCGCCACTATCGCGTGGCGCGCTGCGCAGGCTGCCGACGACGTGGTACATCAGCGCCAGTGCCATCGGCAATACGCCCAGCAACAGGTAAAAGTGGAAGTGACCGGGCACCCACTGCGTGTTGTGCATGACCTCATTGACGCGGATCGTGCCGTCGACGATGGCCGGAACGATGCCGGCGGCCCAGCCGAACATCGACAGGATCAGCAGGCGCGAGGGCATCGCCCAGCGCATGCCCGAGCGGTGGATGTTGGTCAGCGCACCCCAGGCGGAGATGAGGAATACCGGAAAGCCGGCGCCGTACGAGACGATCTGCCCGGTGATGGCGAGCCAACGCGGTTCGGCGTAATCCATCAACAGGTGATGCGGGAACACGATAATGACGAATACGCAACTGGCGGCCCATGACCACAGGAACGGGCGCGTGATCGGATAGGGCCGGCCCGAATAGCGCGGCAGCAGCTCGTACACCGCCATCACGCCCATGTAGATCGTGGCGTTGATGTACATGTGGCCGAACCAGTAGATCAGGTTCTTCGCCACCAGCGCGTTCATGGCCATGTCCGGATAGACAATGTTGATCAGGCACATAGCCAGCACGACCGCGCCGGCGAGGATGCCGAGCGAGTTGGCGATGATCACCATGGTGCTGGCGACGACCGCCTTCGGGTGATTCGGATCGATGGTTCCGCCGAACAGCCACTGCAAACCGAGGCCGCGGCCCAGATTGCCGTATTTGCGGATGATCCCGGCGGCGGCGTCGAGATAGAACAACAGCATGCCTACGCCGATCAGCAGGTAGCCGATCATGAACAAGGCCGCCGCGCCGGGCGTCCACAATCCCATCGGGTGCACCGGCAGTGGGTACAGGAAGGTCCACAACGCGGCATAGTGCCCGACGAAGATGGCGCCGATGATGCTCAGCGCGCCGAGCAGGAACAGCACGAAGTTGGCGACGAACGCCCACAGGTGCAAGGTCACGTACTTGCGCAGGAAGAACCACATCACCGCCGTGGTCACCATGCCCATGGTGCCGACCATGCCCGCGCCGTGCATAGACAGCAGGCGGTAGAACATGTCCGGCGCGACGTTCAACCATGTGCCCTGTGCCATGCGCATGATCACGCCGATCAACATCATCAGCACAAACAAGGTTACGGCGCTGATGATGTAGAGATTGAATGCGGTGCGCTCGCCGCCGGTCAGCTTTTCGTCTTGCGGATACATCGTCAGCGCAGTCATGTCAGCCTCCGGTCGGCGCGACGACATCGAACGCCGTCGTCATCGGCGCGTGTCCGAGCCCGCAATATTCAAGGCACATCACCTTGTATTTGCCGGGCGCGGTGAAGGTGTACAGGATCTTGTTCGTGAATCCCGGCATCGCCTGGGTCTGGATCGCGATGCGTCCGTCCGGCGCGTAAATCGCGAACCCGTGGTTCACATCCGCACTGGTGACGCGAAATTCGACCGGCGACCCGGTTTGCAGTTGCAGCGCGCTGCCAGGCGCTTGCCCTTGCAGGCTCATCTGCCAGGACCACTGCCGGCCCGTCACATCGACGATTTGCGCCGCCGCGAGCGGCTCATTCTGCTGCGGGATCGGAAAACTGTGCAGCGTCGCCCAGGTGAGGCCGGCGAACAGGGTCAGCAGGGCCGCAAACAGCCAGCGTCTCGCGATAGACGTCCGCCGTCCCGAGCGATCAAGTACATCCGCGCCGAGCGGGTGTCCGACCTGGGCGATGATGTAGATGAACCCAAACGTTACCAACCCCATGCCCGTGAGGGTGATGGCCCAGATGAAGTTCTGGAAGATCACGGCAAGTTGCCCCCGAAGGTGCGCCCGACCACATAGGCTTACGCCAAATCGCGGTATGCGTCAACCCGGCCCTGCCCGACCCCATCAACCGATGCACGGCAAAAGGGGCACGCGGAAACGCAGGCAATTCGCTTACGCCGCCTTCGGCTGCCGCATCAGCAGCGCGAACAGATCGGCGAGCTTGTCGCGCATCTCGCGGCGGTCGACGATCAGGTCGATCGCACCGTGTTCGAGCAGGAATTCCGAGCGCTGGAATCCTTCCGGCAACGTCTCGCGCACGGTCTGCTCGATCACGCGCGGCCCGGCGAATCCGATCTGCGCCTTGGGCTCGCCGATGTTGAGGTCGCCGAGCATGCCCAGGCTCGCCGACACGCCGCCGGTGGTCGGATGCGTGAGCACGGAAATGTACGGAATGCCGGCGTTGCGCAGACGCGCGAGCGCCGCGGAAACCTTGGCCATCTGCATCAGCGAAAGCAGGCCTTCCTGCATGCGCATGCCGCCACTGGCGGAAAAACACACGAAAGGAATGCGCTCGTCCAGCGCCAGTTCCGCCGCACGCGCGAATTTCTCGCCGCCGACCGAGGCCATCGAACCGCCCATGAAGGCAAACTCGAAGGCGCAGGCAACCAGCGGTCGTGTCTTCAGCAGGCCGCGCATGGCGACCAGCGAATCCTTCTCGCCGGTCTGTTTCTGCGCGGCGAGAAGACGATCCTTGTATTTTTTCGAGTCGCGGAATTTCAGCGCGTCGACAGGCTCGAGGTTCGCGAACAATTCCTCGCCGACGCCCTCGTCGAACAGCGCGGCCAGGCGCTTGCGCGCGCCGATCGCATGGTGATGCCCGCACTTCGGGCACACCTCGAGATTGCGCTCGAGCTCGGGCCGGTACAGCACCGCGCCGCAACCATCGCATTTTTCCCACAGGCCTTCCGGCACCTTGCCCTTGGCCGTGGTGCCCTCGGTGCGGATGCGCGAGGACATCAATTTCTGCAGCCAGCTCATGTCGTCCACTTCTCCCGTTTCCAGCGGCGCCACGGCCTCGGCCGGTACCGGCTGATTCAATGCCGATTGATCCGGCGGCTGGCGCCCGTCTTGCGGATAGCGCTCACGCGGCATGCGCCTGCGCTCCCGTATCCAGCGCGGCGCGGATCGGCGCGAGGAACTCACGCGCCGCGGCACAGGCCGCTTCCGCCGAATTCGCGCCTGCCAGTCCTTCGACCAGCGCGCTGCCGATCACCACCGCATCGGCAAACCGTGCGATCGCTGCGGCGGACGCCGCGTCGCGCACGCCGAATCCGACCGCGACTGGCGTACGCGTGCACGCCTTGATTGCAGCGACGCGTTCACGCACGGCATCCAGGCTCAATCGATTCGCGCCGGTGACGCCGGCAAACGCGACATGGTACAGGAAGCCGCGTGCGGCTTCGCACAGAGCGGCCAGACGCGGCTCGGACGTGGTCGGCGCGCTCAGGAATATCCGGCGCAACCCGGCCTGGTCCAGCGCCGGTGCGGTTCGCGCTTCTTCGAGCGGACAATCAACCAACAGTACGCCATCCACGCCCGCCGCCGCGGCATCGCGGGCAAAGCGCGCGTAGCCGTAAATCTCGACCGGATTCAGATAGCCCATCAGCACGATTGGCGTGGCCGTGTCGGTTTTGCGGAATTCGGCAACCCAACCGAAAATCTGCGTCAGGCCCACGCCCCTGGCCAGCGCGCGTTCGTTCGCGTGCTGGATCACCGGACCATCGGCCATCGGGTCGGAAAACGGCACGCCGATTTCGATCAGGTCCGCGCCCGCACCGGCAAGCGCGTGCAACAGCGGCACCACCGCTTCGGGTGCCGGATCGCCCGCGGTGACGAAGGGGATCAGGCCCTTGCGGCCGGTTTCACGCAACTCGGTGAAACGCGCGTCGATGCGGTTCACAGCGATATGCCCTCGCGCGCCGCGATCGTGTGCACGTCCTTGTCGCCGCGTCCGGACAGATTCACGAGTATCCGCTGATCCTTGTTCATTTCGCGCGCGAGCTTGATGCCTTGCGCGACGGCGTGGCTGGATTCGAGCGCGGCGAGAATGCCCTCGGTGCGCGCCAGTTCGTGGAATGCCGCCAGCGCCTCATCGTCGGTGACGCCGACATATTCGGCGCGGCCCGCGTCCTTGAGGAACGCGTGTTCGGGACCGACGCCGGGATAATCCAGGCCCGCGGATACCGAGTGCGTCTCGGTGATCTGGCCATTGTCGTCGCACAACACATAGGTACGATTGCCGTGCAGCACGCCGGGACGCCCGGCCGCGAGCGAAGCGGCGTGATGGCCGGTCGCGATCCCCTCGCCGGCCGCTTCCGCGCCGACGATACGCACGTCGGCGTCGTTGAGGAACGCGTGGAAAAGTCCGATCGCATTGGAGCCGCCGCCGACGCAGGCGACCAGCGCATCCGGCAGGCGCCCGTATTCGGCGAGCATCTGCGCGCGCGCCTCGCGCCCGACTACGGCGTTGAAGTCGCGCACCATCATCGGATACGGATGCGGACCGGCGACGGTGCCGATGATGTAGAACGTATCGGCAACGTTCGTCACCCAGTCACGCAGCGCTTCATTGAGGGCGTCTTTCAACGTCTTGGAGCCGGACGTCACCGGCACCACTTCGGCGCCGAGCAATTTCATTCGGTATACATTGATCTTCTGGCGCTCGATGTCGGTCGCGCCCATGTACACCACGCACTCCAAGCCCAGGCGCGCGGCGACCGTCGCGCTGGCCACGCCGTGCTGGCCGGCGCCGGTCTCGGCGATGATGCGCGTCTTGCCCATGTGTCGCGCCACGAGGGCTTGCCCGACCGTGTTGTTGATCTTGTGCGCGCCGGTGTGGTTGAGGTCCTCGCGCTTGAGCAGGATCTGCGCGCCGCCGACTTTCTTCGACAAGCGTTCGGCGTGGTAAATCGGACTCGGCCGGCCGACGTAGTGTTTCAGGTCGCGGTCGAGCTCGGCGACGAATGCAGGATCGCGGCGCAGGCGCAGGTAGGCGTCGGTCAACTCGGCCAGCGGCGCCATCAAGGTCTCGGCCACGAACACGCCGCCGTAGTCGCCGAAGCGCCCGTGCGCATCCGGATACTGCGTGTAATCGAACGCCGGTTTACTTTTGTTCATTGCTGCAGGCACGCTGCACCTCTTGTACGAAACGCCGCATTTTTTCCGCGTCCTTGATGCCATGTGCCGATTCGATGCCACTCGACACATCGACCGCGTACGGGCGCACCGCGCGGATCGCGGAACCGACATTATCGCAGGTCAACCCGCCGGCCAGGATCAGCGGAATGGAAATTTCGCGCGGCGGGGCAGCGCGTGGAATCAGCGTCCAGTCGAAGGTGCGTCCGCCGCCACCGGGAGCGCCCGGCGCATGCGCATCGAACACGAAGCCGACGGCGGCCGCGTGTTCGTGCAACTGCGGCCTCGCATCGCCACCGGCCATCGCGATCGCCTTCAGGTACGGCACCTCGTAGCGCAGGCATTCGCCCTGGGTTTCGCGGCCGTGGAATTGCAGCAAGTCCGGTTGCACGGTCGCCACGGCATCGGCGACGAAGCCGGGTTCGTCGTCCATGAACAAGGCGACCGCCGCGACGAACGGCGGCAACGCGCGGCGGATTTCGCGTGCCTGCAGCGCGTCGACGCAGCGCGGGCTCTTGCGCGTGAGCACCAGGCCGATCGCATCGACGCCGAGCGCAACCGCAGCCAGCGCATCGTCGACGCGGGTGATGCCACAGAATTTGATTCGCACGCGGTTCACGGCAGCGTCGCCTCGGCGGGAAGCCCGAACTCGGCAGGATACAACGGTCCGAGGAAGACAAGGCCCCGCGCCGCCGAAGTCGGCCCGGCCAAGGCGCGGTCGCGGCCGGCCAGCAGTTGCGCGATCCATTCCGGCGGTTGTTCGCCGCGCCCGACCACGCGCAGGCTGCCGGCGATATTGCGCACCATGTGATGCAGGAATGCGTTGGCCTGGATGTCGAGCACGACGCGGTCGCCCTCGCGCGCGACACAGATGGCCTGCACGCAGCGCATCGGCGAGCGCGCCTGGCAGGCGACAGTGCGAAAAGCGGAAAAATCCTGTTCACCGACCAGGTATTGCGCGGCCGCATGCATCGCCACCGCGTCCAGCGTCGCACGTTCCCAGCACACATAGCGCGCTTCCAGCGCCGGGCGTGGGGACCGGTTCAGGATGGTGTAGCGATAGCGGCGTGCGCGTGCCGAAAACCGCGCGTGGAAATCATCGCTGACTTCGCGCGCCCAGCGTACGGCGACGCTGCCGGGCAGCCGCGAATTGGTGCCGAGCGTCCAGCCGCGCATCGTGCGTTGTGCGTGTGTGTCGAAATGGATCACCTGGTTGCGCGCATGCACGCCGGCATCGGTGCGCCCGGCGCAGGTCACCTGCACGGGTTCGGCGGCGATGTCCGCCAACGCCGCTTCCACCGCACCCTGCACCGTCGACCCATGCGACAGGCGCTGCCAGCCGAGAAAATCGGTGCCGTCGTATTCGATGCCGAGCGCGATGCGCATTTTTTTCGATCCAAAAAAGAGGCCGGGACTAGCCCGGCCAACATCGTACGTCGGAGAGACGTGAATGCGTTATCCGATTTCCGCCAGCAGCTTGCGCGCTTCGATCTTTTGCGCGTCGTTGCCTTCGGCCAACACTTCGTCGAGCATCGAGCGCGCACCTTCCGGATCGCCCATGTCGAGATACGCCTTGGCCAGATCGAGCTTGGTGCCAATCGCGTCTTCGCCGGCGAAGAAATCCTCGTTCGACTTCGCCGCGGCGGGCGCGGAAGCCGGCGCGGCGACGTGCACGGGTTCCGGCACTGGCGGCGGCACATAGGCCGGTTCCGCGTGGACGGGCGCCGGCGGCGGCACGTAGGCCGGTTCCGCATGCGCAGGCTCGACATGCACGGAAGCGGCGTGATCGGCGAGGTCGAAGTCGAAGCTATCTTCGGCGGGCTTGGGCATTTGCTGAGTGTGGAAGTCGCCGGCATCGAGGTGACCGTCGTCCCTGTGCATGTGATCGTGCTCGGCATGCTCGGTGGCCGTGTGCATGTCGTGCAACGTCGCTCCCAAGTCCTCGTGGCCGCCGAACAGCGGATTGTGCGGACACAGGTGCTCGCCCATCGCGCGCACCTGCTGCCACTCGTCCGATGTCGGATCGGCGAGGTGCGCATACATGGCCTCGGCGGTCGCCTCGAACCTGGCGGCATCCTGATGCGCGTAATACAGATCCAGCAACTGCAGCGACAAGACCGCATCGCCCGGGTGCTGTGCCAGCTGATCGAGCAGATGCTGCTCGTCCGCGGCCATCGCATCCAGGTGTTCCTCGTGCGCTGCCGACACGCCGGCAGCAGGCACGACGGCAACCTTCGGCTTGCGCATGAAGCGCATCAGGACGAGCAGGCCGATGATGAGCAGTGCCGCGCCGCTGGCCATCAGCACATTGTTGTTCTGCCACCACGGCAATCCCGGCGCGGAAATCGGCTCGACCTTGGCCGGAGCTTTCGGCTTGACCGCGACCGGCGTCGATGCGGGTTTGGTTTCCGTGGGCTTGGCTTCGGCTGCCTTCTCGGGAGCGGTAGCCGCTGCCGCAACCGTTGCCGGCGTGGTGGATTCCGGAGCCTTGGCAGCGGGCGGCGGCGCGGCCTGAGCGGGCGCCGCCCCCGGTTTCGCTTCACCCGGCTTTTCGCTGGCGTTGATATCGCCCCAGATGTCCTTGGCGGTCAGCTTCGGTGCTTCCTTGGCCGTCGCCGCTTCGCCGGGCTTGGCAGCCAGTACTACGGCAGGTTTCGTTTCGGCAGGCTTGGCCTCGGCGGGTTTCGCAGGCGCAGCAGCCACCACCGCAGCAGCGGCAGGCTTGGCCGCAGAGGCGGCTTCCAGTTGCTTGAGCTTGGCCTGCAATTCGGCAATCTCGTTTTGCTTGAACGTCAACAGGCGCTTGTTGTCACCGTCGATCTTTTCCAGATCCTTGACCCGCGATTTCAGTTCACCGACTTCCTGCTCGCGGCTGGCCAGGGCTTCCTTGGTGCGAGCCAGGTCCGACGCGACTTGCGCATTGCCGGTACCGCTGGCAGCACCCGGACGGTCGCTGGAATTCTGCTTGCCCTTGCCGGCGCCCGGAGGCACCAGCGCCAGATGCGAACCGCCTGTGGCGGGCGTTTCCTTGTGTGTCGAAGCCGGTGCAGACTCGGATTTCGGCGCGCCGGTCTTGGCGACCAGGGTCGGTTTGGCGATCGGTGCGTTGGCCGCCCAAGCCTGGTTCTGGTCGCGCACGGCGGCGGCGACCGTGGCGGCGTTGCCGCCGGCCTTGATTTCGTCGGCCGTGGGAATGCGCAGGATGGCGCCGCGCTTGAGTGCATTGATGTTGTCGCGGTAGAACGCGTTCGGATTGGCCTTGAGCATCGCCAACATCATCGCGTCGAGATTGGTCTTGTCGTCCGGGCGCGTGGCCCCGGCGATTTCGGAAAGCGTCTCGCCGGCGGCGACCGGACCGTATTCGCCCGCTCCCGCCGCATGCGGCGCCGCTGCAGGCTTCTCCGCGGCGGGTTTCGGCGCGGGCTTGGCTTGCGCCGGCTTGGCCTGCGCGGTTTCCGCGCGTGGCGGCTTGACGTGCGCCGCCTTCGGTGCGGCGTGTTCATGTTCGGGCGGCAAGGGCTGTGGCTTGGCGCGCGGCGCCTCGTGCGCCGGGCTCAGGGCCGCACCCGCGGCCGGCGCCGTCACCGGCGGATCGAGCAGCACGGTGTATTCGCGCAACAGCTTGCCCTTGGGCCAATTCGCTACGATCAGGAAATCGACCAGCGGCTCGCGCACGATGTCCTTGGTGCTTACCTTGATCACGGTCTGCCCACGTTCGGTGGCGACCGAAAACTCCAGCGGCACGTCCACGCGCGAGCGGTCGAGGCCAACGCGCTGGAAGTCCTCCGCGCTGGCGAGAGAAACTTCCAGGCCATTGGCTTCGGCCGGCGAGTCGGCGATGACCGGAATGACCGCTTCGAGCGGTTGGTTGAGCCTGGATTTGACCTGGATCGTTCCGAGGCCAAGCGCAAACGCATTGCCGCCGGTGAGCGCCAGAGCGATGGCAAGCGACAGTTTTGCAGGTCCTTTCATAAGGTATTTCCCCTACGCCATTTGCATGAGGCCGGCACTGTAGCCGAACTCGACCCTAACCTCGAAAACTCCTTATAACACAAACGTAACTATTGGGAAACTCTGGACAAGTTCACAGTTTGCCCGATTCCCGGGAGTCAGGTTCGGATTGTACAAGCGTTTGATTCTGGCGCGTTTTACAGATAATCGCGGATCAGGATCTCGCCAACTTGCACGGCATTGAGCGCCGCGCCCTTGCGGATATTGTCGGCGACGATCCAAAGGTCGAGCCCGCTCGGATGCGAGATGTCCTCGCGGATACGGCCCACGCTGACCGCATCCTTGCCGGCGGCATCGCTGACCGGCGTGGGATAACCGCCCGCCGCGCGGCGGTCGACCACGCTCACGCCCGGCGCCTTTTCCAGCAGGGCACGCGCATGCGCCGCGGTGATTTTCTCGCGCGTCTCGATGTGCACCGCCTCGGCGTGGCCGTAGAACACCGGCACGCGCACGGCCGTCGGATTCACCTCGATGGCAGCGTCGCCGAGGATCTTGCGCGTCTCCCACACCATCTTCATTTCTTCCTTCGTGTAGCCGTTGTCCTGGAAGTCGTCGATGTGCGGGATCACGTTGAACGCGATCTGCTTGCTGAATCTGGATGGCGCGATTTCCTGGAAACTCAAAAGTGCTGCGGTCTGCTTGGCCAGTTCTTCCATGCCCGAGCGGCCGGCGCCCGACACCGACTGGTACGTCGCCACGTTGATGCGCGTAATGCCCACCGCGCGATGGATCGGCGCCAGCGCGACCAGCATCTGCATGGTCGAGCAATTCGGATTGGCGATGATGCCGCGGTTCGTGTACTGCGCGATCGCATCCGGGTTGACCTCGCTGACCACGAGCGGGATGTCGTCCTGATAGCGGAACTCCGAGGTGTTATCGATGACGACGGCGCCGGCCGCCGCCGCGCGCGGCGCGTGCTCGCGCGAGACCTTGCCGCCGGCCGAGAAGAACGCGATGTCGACGCCGGAAAAATCGTAGTCGGCGAGATTCTTCACCGTCACCTGCTTGCCGGCGAATTCGACCTTGCCGCCGGCGGAACGCTCGCTCGCGAGCGGAACGAACTCGGAAACCGGAAACTTGCGCTCGGCGAGGATGGAAAGCAGGGCCTCGCCCACGGCGCCGGTCGCGCCGGCCATGGCTACCTTGTACGACTTCGTCATGGTTTTCTGCTTCCGGGAATCCTGGGTTCGATTTCGCCGACGTCGCCGCATTGCGCGCGATGGCGCAGGGCCTGGTCCATCAGCACCAGCGCGACCATCGCTTCCGCGATCGGCGTGGCGCGGATGCCGACGCAGGGATCGTGGCGGCCCTTCGTACGCACCTCGACCTCGTCGCCGCGCAGGTTCACGCTGTGGCCGGGCACCAGGATGCTGGACGCCGGCTTTAGCGCGATCGAAGCGACGACGGCCTGACCGGTCGAGAT
>DATJIL010000200.1:0-7059 GCA_035493385.1 Rudaea sp. | reverse complement strand
TGGTACACCGGGACGTCGTTCACCGGTGTGAACTGGAAGCCGTAGAGCTGGCCGGCCACCCAGAAGATGCCTTCGCGCAGTTTCTCGAGCTGCAGGTACTGCTTGACCTCGTTCTGATCGAGATCGTATTTGGCCTTGCGGACCTTCTCCGAATACATCTCCCAATCCCAGGGCTTGAGATCGAAATGCGGGCCGGACTTGTCGATCATCGCCTGGATTTGCTTGGCCTCATCCGCCGCCTTGTTGTCGCGCTTGAAGTAGTCGCAATAGAACAGGCCAAGCTGCGAACCGTCCTTGTCGAAGACGTCGAACACGCGCACATCCGGCTGATAGACCGGAATGTCGTGGCGCTCCTTGAAGTTCAGGCCGTACAACTGGTGCGCGGCGTAGAACACGCCGTTTTCGAGCACATTGTTCAATTCGAAGTAGGGCTTGATCTGGCTTTCGTCGAGGTCGTATTTCGCCTTGCGCACCTGTTCGGCGTAGTGCTCCCAATCCCAGGGTTCGAGCTTGAACGACGGCTTGCCGAGCGCTTTCTGATCCTTGTCGATCATGGCCTGGATATCGTGCGCCTCGACGCGTGCGCGTGCGACCGCGGCGGGTGCAAGCTTGTGCATGAAGGCGAATACGGTGGCCGGATTCTTGGCCATCTGATCCTGCAGGCTCCATGCCGCGAAGTTCGGGAAGCCGAGCAGCTTGGTCTTTTCGGCGCGCAGTTGGGCGAGGCGCTCGATGGTGGCGCGCGTGTCGTTGGCGTCGCCATGCTCGGCGCGGTTCCACGAGGCTTCAAACAGCGCCTGGCGCGTGGCACGGTCGCTGAGGTCCTGCAGGGCTGGCTGCTGCGTGGTGTTCTGCAGCGGTACCACCCATTTGCCGTCCAGGCCGCGTGCCTTGGCATCCTGCGCGGCGGCGGCGATGTCGGCAGCGGACATGCCGGCAAGCTTGGCCTTGTCGTCGACGACCAGCGCGCCGGCCTTGGCGGCGGCGAGCAGCTTGTTGACGAAGCCGGCGCTGAGCGAAGATTCTTCCTTGTTCAACGCTTCGAGTTTGCCCTTGTTCGCTGCCGACAGTTTGGCGCCGGCGCGCACGAAGTTGGCGTGCACGACTTCGACCAGGCGCAGCGATTCAGGATCCAGCTTCAATTTTGCGCGTTCGTTGTACACCGTGTCGATGCGTGCGAAGAGCTTGCCGTTGAGATAGATCGCATCCTGGTGTGCGGCCATTTTCGGCGCTTCGGTTTCCTGCAATTTTTGCAGGGTGTCGTCGGTATTCGCGCCGCTGACGCCGTTGAATACAGCCATGACGCGATACAGCAGGGTGCCGGTCTTCTCCAGCGCCACATAGGTGTTCTCGAAGGTCGGCGGCGACGGATCGTTCGCGATCCTGCCGACATCGGCAAGTTGCTGGCGCATGCCTTCCTCGATCGCTGGCTGGTAGTCGGCATCGGTGATCTTGTCGAACGGTGGCGCCTGGAACGGCAGCGTGCTGGCCGTCAGGAACGGATTGACGTGCTGCGACGCCGGCGCGACCGCGGCGGCCTTGGCCGGTTCGGGTTTTTGCGGTGCTTGCGCGCAGGCGGCGAGCACGGCAGTCATGGCGACGGGCAGCAAACGGATTCGGAACATGGCAAGAACTCCACGAAGTATACGAATGGAAGAAACAACGGATTCACCCGGCGTCACGCAGTCTTGACGTCGCGCAAGCTCCAGTGCGCGCCGACCAGCAGGGTCAGGCGGTGTTTGAGGATGGCATGTGGCAGGCTGGTGGTAACGACGATGTCGGTGTGCATGTCGGCCTGTTCGGCGCTGACCGTGGCTTGCGGGTCGCTCGCGCCCAGCGCGGGATCGACGGCGTCCGGATCCGGTTGCATCGCGCGCCAGCGCCGCCACAACGTGGGCTCGCGCAATGCCGATTGGAGCAGGGCGGCGAAGCTGTCGGGCGAATTGCCATGGAACGACAACTCGTTGATCTGGCCGCGCGCCTTGGCCAGATCGTCGATGGACAGGTAGTAGCGTTGCGTGGACATGCACTCTCCAGAAACAGCTCTCAAGTCTAACAGACCCGGGCGAGACCCCATCCATGACTTTTGCCCCTGCCCCAGTGCGTGCAAGCCGCTAAACTCCCCTGTTCGCTTCCTGAATCAGGGGTTCCACGATGACTCGCATGCCCATCATTCGACTGCTGGCCGGATTGCTCTTGGTCGCCAGCGCCAGCGCCGCGTCGGCGCAAACGAAATTGCTGCGCTTTCCCGACGTCTGTGGCGATCGCGTCGTGTTCACCTATGCGGGCGATCTGTGGACCGCTTCCACGCAGGGCGGCACCGCGATCCGACTGACCGCGGGACCGGGCCTGGAGATGGCCGCACGCTTCTCGCCGGACTGCCGGCAGGTCGCCTTCACCGGCCAGTACGGCGGCGACAGCCAGGTCTATGTGGTATCCGCCGCCGGCGGCGAGCCGAAGCAGTTGACGTTCTATCCGGCGATGGGGCCGCTGCCGCAGCGCTGGGGTTTCGACAACCAGGTCTACGGCTGGACGCCGGATGGTACGGCAGTGTTGTTCCGCTCGTGGCGCGAATCGCGCAGCATTTCCAATCCACGCGTATTCACCGTGCCGGTTGCCGGCGGCTTGGCCACGGCGTTGCCGATGCCGACCTCGGGCGTGGCGCGCTACTCGCCGGACGCCAGGCAGATCGTGTATTCGCCCAAGTTCCGCGACTTCCGCGACTGGGACCGTTACAAGGGCGGCTGGGCGCAGGATCTGTTCATCTACGACTTCGCTTCGAAGTCGGCGAAGAACATCACCAATGACGTGAACACCGATCGCGATCCGGTATGGATTGGCAACGCGATTTATTTCCTGTCCGACCGCGGGCCGCACCTGAACCTGTATCGCTACGACACCGGCAGCGGCCAGACCGCGCAATTGACGAACTACGCGACCGACGATGCGCGCTGGGCCAGCGGCGATCGGGCCGGCCAGATCGTGTACGAGGTGACCGGCGCGCTGCATGTTTACGACACCCGCAACGGCAAGGATCGCGCGCTCGACATCGCGGTGCCGAGCGATCTCGTCGCCGCGCGCGCGTCCGAGCGCGACGTCAGGGAGCACGTCGAGGATTTCGCCCTGAGTGCGAACGGCAAGCGCGCCGCGATCGTCGCCCGTGGAGACGTGTTCAGCCTGCCACTCGAACACGGCGTCACCCTTGATCTGACCCGCACGCCCGGCGCGCACGAGCGCGAGGTCGCCTGGTCGGCGGACGGCAAACGCATCGCCTATGTCTCCGACGAAAGCAGCGAGGAAGAAATCTGGACGCGCAACGCCGACGGCACGGATGCGCGGATGCTGACCCGCGGCGTGATTGGCCGCCTGTACGCGCCGCGCTGGTCGCCCGACGGCAAGCACATCGCGTTCGTGGATTCGGCCAATCGCATCCATCTGCTCGAAGCGACCGGCGGCAACGCCGAAAAAGTGATCGCGCAGGATGCCAACGTGAACCGGCGCGATTACGCCTGGTCCCCGGGCTCGCATTACCTCGCGTATTCGCTGACCGACAAGGATACCGGGCAGTCGCGGTTGTACGTGTACGATCTCGGCACCGGCAAGGCGACCGAGCTCGGGCGCGAGTATTTCGACGCGTTCAGCCCCGCGTTTACGGCCGACGGCAAGTACTTGTACTTCCTCGGCAACCGCGAGTGGGCGCCGCTGATGTCGCAGGCGGAGCTGGATTTTGCCGCCAACCGCACGACGCAGATCCTCGCCTACGCACTGCGCCCGGGCGTGGCCGATCCGTTCGCGCCGCGCAACGATAGCGCGACTGGCGACGACAAGGACAAGGCCGATCAGCACGACGACAAGGCCGACAAGAAAAGCAAGCCCGAGGCAGCGGTCGACGACCGCATCGACTTCGCCGGCATCGAGCAGCGCGCGATCCGCGCGCCGATAGACCCGGACAACGTCGGCTGGCTGGCCGTCACGCGCAAGGCGATCCTGTTCGCCACCGGCGGCGCTCCGTACCTGGGCCGCACCAGCGTGGTCGCGACCAAGGTCAAAGCGTGGTCGTTCAAGCAGCGCAAGGCCGAAGACGTCTACACCTTCAAGAGCCACGGCGCAGGCGGCGAGGAAGGCGGCGGCGGACCCGCCCTGGCGCTGGCGGGCAACGGCGCGACGCTGCTGCTGCGCGATGGCGAGGACTTCAAGGCGATCGACGTGAGCGCGGCCAAGCCCGAGGCCAAGGACGTCAAGCTCGACGGCCTGTTCATGCGCGTGGATCCGAAGGCCGAATACGCCGAGATCTTCAACGACGTGTGGCGCCGCTATCGCGACTACTTCTACGTCACCAACATGAACGGCTACGACTGGCGCGCGATCCGCGCCAAGTACGAGCCGCTGCTGCAGTACGTGGGCGACCGAACCGACCTCAACTACGTACTCGGCGAGATGATCGCCGAGTTGTCCAACTCGCACACCTACGTGTCCGGCGGCGACCTGGGCCTGCCGAAGAAGCCGCATGTCGGTCTGCTCGGCGCCGACTTCACGCTGGATGCCGCGAGCGGACGCTACCGCATCGCCACGGTGTTCCGTGGCGAGAACGACGAACCGCGCTACCGTTCGCCGCTGACGCAGGTCGGCGTGGACGTGAAGCCCGGCGACTACATTCTGGCGATCAATGGCAGTCCGCTGACCGCCGCGGAGAATCCGTACCGTCTGCTGCGCATCGCGCCAGGCCAGATGGTGCAGTTGCTGGTGAACTCGCACCCGACCGCCGAAGGCGCGCGCACGGTGCTGGTGAATCCCGTCGCGAGCGAAATGCCGCTGCATTACCTGGATTGGGTGCAGGCCAATCGCGATTACGTCGCCAAGGCCAGCCATGGCCAGATCGGCTACCTGCACATTCCGGACATGGGGCCCGACGGCGCGCGCGAGTTCATCAAGTGGTTTTTCCCGCAATTGCGCAAGCCAGGGCTCGTCGTCGACGTGCGCGACAACGGCGGCGGCTTCATGTCGCAGACCATGATCGAACGCCTGTCTCGCAAGGTGCTCGCGTACAACTATCTGCGCGGCTCCTCGATCACCGGCACCTACCCGGCGGCGACCTATGTCGGTCATCTCGCGGCGCTGTGCAACGGCACGTCGGCATCGGATGGCGACATCTTCAGCTACATGTTCAAGCAGGCCAAGCTCGGTCCGTTGATCGGCACGCGCACCTGGGGCGGCGTGGTCGGCATCACTAGTTGGGGTCCGCTCATCGACGGCGGCTCGGTGAACGTGCCGGAATTCGCCGCGATCGTGAACATGGATGGCCACTACGCGGTCGAGGGCGAGGGCGTCGAGCCCGACATCCTGGTGAACGAGGACGTCGCACAGGAACTGGCCGGCAAGGATCCGCAAATGGACAAGGCGATTGCCGTGCTCGAGCAGCAGATCAAGGACAAACCCGTGAACCTGCCGCCGCAGCCGCCGGGGCTGAACAAGGCGCCGGCGCACATGCAGCCGAAGAACTGAGCAGGGCGCGGGTCGATCAGGCCCGCGCGCGCAGCGCATCTGCCGCATCGCGCAGATGAACCGCCAGCGCGTGCGGGTCGGGCGCGCCGGCATGCGGCAACACGCCCAGGCACGGAACCGGCAGACGCATGCGCAGTGTCGCGAGATTCTCCTCGACGCAATCCATCTGCGGATCGACGCAGTTGCCGATCCAGCCGACGAGATGGCAGCCATCGCCGACGATCGCGCGCGCGGAAAGCTGGGCGTGATTCAGGCAACCCAGGCGCAGGCCGACGACGAGGATCACGGGCAAATCCAGCGCGTGCACGAGATCGGCCTGCATCAGCGTATCCGACAGCGGCACCATCCAGCCGCCCACGCCTTCGACCACGACAAAATCATGATTTGTGGACAATGCCGCAAATGCGGCATTGATCGGATCGAGTCGGATATCCATGCCCGAATGTTTCGCCGCCAGATGCGGAGCGATCGCCTCGGGCAGTGCGACCGGATTGACCAGCGCGTAATCCGGCGTGCCGGCGCTGTGCGCGATCAGCAGTTCGGCGTCCTCGTTGCGCAACCCCTGCGGCGTTTGCCGGCAGCCGCTGGCAACGGGTTTCATGCCCACGGCGCGATGTCCGCCTGCATTGAGTGCGGCCAGCAGTGTTGCCGACACCACGGTTTTGCCGATGCCGGTGTCGGTGCCGGCGATGAAGGCGCCTGATCGATTTTGAGCCTGTGCGTTCATGCCGGCAGGATAATTCGCTGCGCCGATATCCGCCACACGCTAGAATGTGCGCATGTTCGCCGCCGCCACCATCCACGCCGACAGCAAGCCCGGGCTTTACGCCGAACTCGCCGAACAGGCGCGCGGCCTGCTGCACGGCGAACGCGACCGCATCGCGAATGCGGCGAATTTCGCCGCGCTGGTCTATCACGCCCTGCCGGACATCAACTGGGCCGGTTTCTATTTCTACGACGGCGCAGAACTCGTGGTCGGCCCATTCCAGGGCCAACCCGCTTGCGTGCGCATCGCGCTCGGCAAGGGCGTGTGCGGCACGGCGGCGGCGACTCGACGCACGCAAGTCGTGCGCGACGTGAACGCGTTTGCCGGGCACATCGCCTGCGATTCGGCCTCGCGCTCGGAAATCGTCGTGCCGCTGTTCGATGGCGACAAACTGGTCGGCGTGTGGGACGTGGATAGTCCGCATGTTGCGCGTTTCGACGACGACGACCGCGCCGGCATGGAAACGCTCGCCGGCATCTTCATGGATGCGCTGCGCGGAGCGCATTGAGATGGCGGCCAAGGACGACAGCAACAAGATTCGCAACGTCGGGCCGAAAGGTGCCGCGTGGCTGCGCCAGGTCGGCGTGCGCACGCAGGACGACCTCGTCAAGCTCGGTCCGGTCGATGCGTTCATGAAGGTCAAGCGCGCTGGCTTCCGGCCCAGCCTGAACCTGCTCTACGCGTTGGCTGGTGCGATCGAAAATCGCCACTGGGCCGAACTGCCCGACGAGCATAAGCGCGCGCTGGTCGCCGCGGCAGAAGCGAACGAAACCGCCAATCCGATCAAGACG
>DATJIL010000199.1:0-18770 GCA_035493385.1 Rudaea sp. | reverse complement strand
GTAGCAGCCGCCGTCGACCACCGCGATGCCGGCGCGTTTGGCCGCGGCGATCAAGCCAGTGCGCAATGCCGCGCTGTACGGTTCGGTGAGGTCGATGTGCTCGACCTTCGCACCTTCGACGTCGCAGAAGCTGTCCAGCCGTCCATGCGTGTAGTCGATGATCTGGTCCGGCACGGCAAGTACGCGCGGTCCCATATTGTCGGCGATGCCACCGACCGCGTTCACGCCGACCATGCGCCGCGCGCCGAGGCGATGCAGCGCCCAGACATTGGCGCGGTAGTTCACGCGGTGTGGGGCAAGCGTGTGTGCTTCACCGTGGCGCGCGAGAAACGCCACGCGCTGGCCCGCGAGCATTCCGAGCACGATCTCGCCGGACGGTGCACCGAATGGCGTGGCGACGGCTTCGCGGCGGACATTTTCCAGTCCTGGAAACGCGTACAGGCCGGTGCCGCCGATGATGGCAAAATCGAGGCTCACGTCATTCCTTCAACGCATAGATTGCGGGAAGGTTGCGGCCCTGCTCATGGAAATCCATGCCGAATCCGAACACGTAGCGATCCGGCACCTCCACGCCGCAGAAATCCGCGCGGACACCTGGCGCGGTGCGATCGTGACGCTTCTGGCACATGACGGCGATCAGCACGCGTCGCGCGCCCTGATCAATGCACCAGTCGCGAATCGCACGCAGCGTGTAGCCTTCGTCGAGGATGTCGTCGGCGAGCAGCACCGTGCGCCCGGCCGGAGACGTGGCCGGCTTGCGCAGCCAGTGCAATTCGCCGCCCTGCGTTGCGCCGCGATAGCGCGTGGCATGGACGTAGTCGAATTCGAGGTCGGTGGCAACGGCCAGCGCGAGCGCACCGGAGAAAATCAGGCCGCCGTGCATCACGCTCAGGTACAGCGGCACCTCGCCCGCCAGCGCGGCGTCGATGGCGTGGCCCATGCGTGCGATGGACGTTTCGAGTTTGGCGCGGTCGTGGAGCAAGTCCGCGTCTTTCAGGGCTTCGGCAAGTGCGGGACGTGTCATGCGGCTACGGTTTCCAGTGCGGTGAGGCGCGCGGCGAAGCGCGCGCGTTGGGGATTGTCGATGAGACTTTGCCAGGTCGGCGCCACCCGGCCACGCAGCGCTTCGATCGCGGCGAGGTCGCAGGGACCCGCGTCGCGACAGGCGGCGAGCGCCTCGGGCGCGATCTCGGGTTTGCACACCAGCACGATGTCGCAACCGGCGTCGCGATGCGCGGCGATGCGCGCGCCGATGCCGCCGGCGCTTTCCGCCGCGGCCATGCTGATGTCGTCGCTGAACACGACGCCGCCAAACCCAAGTTCACTGCGCAGGATGTCCTGTACCCAGACGCGCGAATAACCGGCCGGAAGCGCATCCACGGCCGGATACGTCACGTGTCCCATCATCACGGCCTCCGCACCCGCTACGATGGCGTCGGCGAAGGGCAGCATGTCGTCGCGGCGGATTTCGTCGAGTGCGCGTCGGTCGATGGCCGGTTCCAGATGGGTGTCCTCACGTACCGAGCCGTGGCCCGGGAAGTGCTTGATCGTCGCCGCCATGCCGGCCAGGCGCATGTTGCGCACGTATTCGAGCCCCAGTTCCGACACGATCTTCGGATCGGCGTGGAAGGCGCGTTCGCCGACGATGACGTTGCGGATGGCGAGATCGAGGACCGGCGCGAAGCTCAGGTCGATGTCGATGGCGCGCATTTCGCTGGCCATCAGCCAGGCGTGCTCGCCAGCCAGTTCCAGCGCCCGTTGCGGGTCGCGCGCGTAAATCTCGCCGATTCGCGCCAGCGCGGGCAGGCGCGTGAATTCGCCATGGAATCGCTGCACCGGCCCGCCTTCCTGATCGACGCAGATCAGCAGCGGTTCTGCGCGCACCGCACGGATTTCCGCGATCAATTCGCTCACCTGGTCGCGCGAATCGAAATTGCGCTTGAACAGGATCACGCCACTGACCTGCGGCGCACGAATCCAGTCGCATTCCTGCGGCGTGAGTTGCTTGTCCTTGATTCCGATGATCAGCATGAAAATGCTTATTTCCTGTCGAACAATGCGATGGATTCTACATGGGCGGTATGCGGAAACATGTCCATCGCTCCGGCGCTGGTCAGGGTGAATCCGTGACGGTTCACCAGCGTGCCCGCGTCACGTGCGAGCGAACCGGGATGGCACGACACGTAGACGATGCGTCGCGCGGATTTTTTCGGCAGGTATTCCAGCAGCACTTCCGCACCGCTGCGTGGCGGATCGAGCAGGAGCAGATCGTGATCTGCCTTGGCCCACGGCGCATCGCGCTGGTCGGCGGCGAGGTCGGCAGCGAAGAATTGCGCGTTGGCCACGCCGTTGCGCTGTGCGTTCTCGCCGGCACGGCGCACCAGGCCGGCCTCGCCTTCCACGCCCGTCACTTGCGCGGCGCGGCGCGCCAGGGGCAGGGTGAAATTGCCGAGGCCGCAGAACAGGTCCAGCACGCGATCCGTCGGCTGCGGATCGAGCAAGCCCAGCGCATGATCGATCATCGACCGATTCATGCCGGCGTTGACCTGCACGAAATCCAGCGGCTTGAATTCGAACTCGACATCGTATTTCGGCAAGCGGAACGAAAGTTGCGCATCTGCCGGCCACAGCGGCGCGACGCTGTCGATGCCGCCGGGTTGCAGGAAGATTCCCAGGTTCGACTTCGTGCCGAATTCCACCAGTGCCGCGCGGTCGCTCTCGGACAACGGCTGCAGATGCCGGAACACCAGCACGGCGAGGTCGTCGCCGATCGCAACTTCTATTTGCGGAATATCGCGCTTGGCATCCAGCGTTTCGATCAATGCGGCAATGTCGGCGATGCGCTCGCCGACTGCCGGCAGCAGCACCTCGCAGCGCGCGATGTCGGCGACGTAACGGCCATTGCTTTCGCGGAATCCGACCAGTACCCTGCCCTTCTTGTCGACGAATTTCACGCTCAGCCGCGCCTTGCGCCGGTAGCCCCAGGGCGAATCCACAAGTGGCGGCAGGATATTTTTCGGCGCGACCTTGCCGATGCGTTCGAGGTTTTCCAGCAGCACGCGCTGCTTCGCGGCGATCTGCGCTTCGGGTTTCAGATGCTGGAGCACGCAACCGCCGCAAACGCCGAAATGCGCGCAGCGCGGGGTCACGCGATCCGGCGAAGCCTGCAATACTTCGTCGACCGCGGCCTCGTCGTAATGCCGGTGCTTGCCGCTGAAATGCGCGCGCACGCGTTCACCGGCCAGCGCTCCGGCCACGAACACGGCCTTGCCGTTCACATGCGCGACGCCACGGCCGTCGTGGGAAAGGTCGGTGATGTCGGTTTCGAACACGGTCATGCGCGGGTACCGGAAAAGGGGCGTCATCATACCAGCGCATTGACGATGTCCGACTGGCCTTGCATCCTTCGGCAATGCCAACCTTGACGCCGCGACCACGCGTGCTGATCGTCGACGACGATCCGGTGTCGCTGCGCTTTCTCGTCGCCGCAGTCGAGCAATCCGGCTGTGTCGTTGCAACCGCTGCCGACGCCGCGGCGGCGCTCGCTGCGGACAATGCATTCGATCTGCTGCTGATAGACCGCCACTTGCCCGACATCGACGGCGTCGAATTGCTGCACGCGCTGCGCAGGGACGGCATCACCGCGACGGCGATCGCCACCAGTGCGGAAATCGACGCAGCCACGGCGGCGCAGCTGCACGCGGCAGGGTTCGTCGATGTTCTGGAAAAACCCGCCTCGGTTCAGCGCATCGTCGAGATCGTCGTGCGGCATTTGCCGAAGACCACGCCCATCCTGCTCGATGACATTGCCGCGCTTGGCACCATTGGCGGCGATGCGGATGCGCTGCGCGCCTTGCGTGGCTTGCTGGCCTTGGAGTTGGAGCAACTCGAACGCGATCTGACTCAAGGCGATCTGGCGACGAACCCTTCGCGCTTGGGCGAGCGCCTGCACCGGCTGCGTGCGTCCTGCGGATTCTGCGGCGCGAGCGCATTGGCCGCGCGAGCGGCGGATTGGCAGGATGCGCTGCGCGCCGGGAGTCCATCGGCAAACGCGCCGCGCGATGCATTCGTCGCCGTCTGCCGCGAAACCGTTACAGCTCTGCGAGGTTGGCGCCCGCGCTACGAGCGCCACCCATCAAATTCCACGCATTGAGGGCACCACCATCCAGACGCTGGGCGATCAGCGCGCGCAGCAGGCGGCGCAGGCTCGGCAGATCCGTGCTATCCGGCTCCACGTCGCGCGCCAGCGCGAGCAAGGCCGCCCCGCGCAATTTCAAACCGTCGCCCGCACCGCGCCAGCGCAGCGGGCCTTGTTCGAGGAAATACGCATATTCGACAGCCGGTTCCAGTGGTACTCCGGTATCGGCTTCGGCGTCGAGCAGCAACCCATAGCCGAGATGCCCGAGCAGATCGCGCTCGAAGCGGCGCAGCGTCCACGCAGGCGCATCGGCTCGCGCCAAGCGTGCCAGGCTATCGAGGTAAGCCGCGAATATATCCGGATGCGGATCATTGCGCGGCGCCAGGCGTGCGACGAGTTCGTTGAGGTACAAGGCGCACAGCAGAGGTTCGCCGGTCAACGGCAACGCGGCGCCGGCCGCCTCCGCGGCAGTCATCGTCGCCAGTTCGCCACGCCCGCTCCAGCTCACGGACAACGGTGTGAACGGCTGCAGCAGCGATCGCGGCGTGCGCGTGCGCGCGCTGCGCACGCCGCGCGCGACGAGTCCGACGCGGCCGTGGTCGTGGCTGAGTACATCGAGCAGGAGCGAGGTTTCCCGCCACGCGCGCGCGTGCAGCACGAAAGCCGGTTGCGCTTCGACGCGGATCATTCCGAGTAGCCGAAACGCTTCAGCGCAGCCTCGTCGTCCGACCAGTTCTCACGCACGCGCACCCACAGTTGCAGATGCACGCGGCGTCCAAAAGCCTTTTCCATGACCCGACGCGCCGCCGTCCCGATCGCCTTCAACTGCGCACCGCCCGCGCCGATGACAATGGCCTTTTGCCCTTCGCGCTCGATCCAGATCGTCGCATGGACGACGGCACGTTCGCCTGCTTCGCTGAATTCCGTCACTTCCACCGTCGCGGCATAGGGCAATTCGTTCGCCAGGCGCAGCATCGCCTGTTCGCGCACCATCTCGCCGGCGAGGAAGCGCTCGCTGCGATCCGTCAGTTCGTCCTCGGCGTAAATGGCCGGAGCATGCGGCAGGCGCTCGATGATGCCGCGTTCGAGTTTGTCGAGTCCATCGCGACGGCGCGCGGAAACGAGAAACACCGCATCGAAGGAGCGCTCCGAAGTGATCTTTTCGATGAACGGCAACAGCGTCGCCTTGTTCTTGCTCGCGTCGACCTTGTTGATCGCCAGCAGGCGCGGCCGCCGCGCATCCAGCGCATTCCACACTTGCGTGTCTTCGGCCGTCCAGCGCCCGGCTTCGACGATCTGCACGGCTACATCCGCCTCGGCGATTGCCTGTCGTGCGGCGCGGTTGAGCTGGCGGTTGATCGCGCGGCCGCCGCTGCGGTGCATTCCCGGCGTGTCGAGAAACAGGATTTGCCCCTGCGGGCGGGTGAGGATGCCGAGGATGCGATGCCGCGTGGTTTGCGGTTTTGGTCCGGCGATGCTCAGGTGCCAGCCGAGCATGGCGTTGAGCAGGGTCGACTTGCCCACATTCGGGCGGCCAACCAGCGCCGCCGTGCCGCAGCGGAAATCCGCCGGATGCGCTTCAGACATGGCTCGCCTCGGCAATTCGTTCCAATGCCACCGCCGCCGCGGCTTGCTCGGCCGCGCGCCGGCTGCTGCCGTGACCCGTGCAGCACAGATCGAAGGCGACGATGGCGCAAGTCACCTCGAAGACCTTCGCGTGATCGGCGCCGCTGGATCCGGCCAATTCGTAGGCCGGCAGCGGCAGGCCTCGCCCTTGCAGCAATTCCTGCAACTGCGTCTTTGGATCCTTTTCCTGCGCGCGGGTGGCCGCGTCGACACGCGGCTCGAAAATGGCGCGCACGGCCTGGCGGCAGGCGTCGTAGCCGCCATCCAGATAACAGGCGCCGACCAAGGCCTCGAACGCGTCGGCGAGGATCGAATCGCGCCGGAATCCGCCGCTTTTCAGCTCGCCCGGCCCTAGATGCAATTGCTCGCCGAGATCCAATTCACGCGCGATCTGCGCCAGTGCGCCCTCGTTGACCATGCGTGCGCGCCAGCGCGTGAGTTCGCCCTCATCCGCGTGCGGAAAACGCGCGTAAAGCAACTCCGCCGCAAACAGCCAGACCAACGCGTCGCCGAGGAATTCCAGCCGTTCGTTGTTGCGCGCGCCGGTGCTGCGGTGACGCAGCGCCAGTTCGCGCAGCGCTGGATCGCGAAACCTGTAGGCGAAGGCGGCGCCCAAACTCAGTACGTCGCGCCCTTGGACAGGTCGACGGTGTAGTTGAAATGCACCAGCAAGTCGATGTTGTAGATGAACGGCTTGTCCACGCTGTAGGCGACGTTGAGGCTGCGCTGGCCGTTGGCGGTAATCAGGGTGACGGCGGACAGCGGCACGTCGGTTTCGTCCACATACTGCACGTCGAAGATCGGTTCAAGCTTGCGCCGGATCTCCTCGATGCCCATGTTCTGGATGCCGGCGTCGCTTTGCAGCGATTTCATGGACTTGACCACACCGAAATACTCCGTGTAGACCGGTAGCAGTTTCATCCCCGCATAGGCGAAGAAACCGACAACGATCAGAACGATGGCAAAGCCGATCAGGGTAATGCCGTGTTGCTTGCGCATGGTCGTCCTCACTTGATCAAGGTACCGATTCGCTTGAAGTCGATGCCGCCGTCGAAGTTCATCCAGATCACGAAGGCCTTGCCGATCAGGTTCTTTTCCGGCACAAAGCCCCAGTAGCGACCGTCTTCACTGTTGTCGCGATTATCCCCCATTGCGAAATAGTGTCCAGCGGGTACGACCCAGGTGCCTTCACGGCCCGGCGGCAGGAAATTCGATTCCAGGACATGATGCCGCACGCCGGAAAGCGTCTCCTCGTGGATCTCTGCTCCGGCCATGCGCCGGCCTTCCATACCGGTGCCGACGAAGGGTCCGACATCGGTCTGCGCGATTTCCTGACCGTTCACGTACAAGGTCTTGTTGCGATAGGTGATGGTGTCGCCAGGCAAGCCAATCACGCGCTTGATGTAGTCCAGCTTCGGCACGGGCGCCAGCGAGTATTCGCAGGGCTTGCCGCTGCGCACCGGTTTGCCATCGACCGTGCAGGAAAACCCCGGATACTTGAACACGAACACGTCGCCGCGGTGCGGTTCGCCGATATCCACGAGCTTGGTACCCAGCACCGGCAGGCGCAGCCCGTAGGCGAACTTGTTGACCAGGATGAAATCGCCGACCAGCAGGGTCGGCATCATCGACCCGGACGGAATCTTGAACGGTTCGGCGATGAACGAGCGGAACAGCAGCACGATCAGGATGACCGGGAAGAACGAGCGCGCGTATTCGACCAGGATCGGTTCGCGCAGCGCTTCCTGGGCGCGCTGCTGGCGCTCCACCGCGCTGCCTTCGGCCGCGCTCAGCGCCTGCGCGCGAGCCGCGCGTCCGCGTGCGAAGAACAGGCGATCGAGCAGCCAGATCACACCGGTGACGGCAGTCAACACGACCAGCAGCAATGCGAAATCGAAATCCATCCAAATTTCCTTCAAACGCCAATTCCCTTCTCCCGCTGGCGGGAGAAGGTGCCCGAAGGGCGGATGAGGGTGGGACGCAACGCTTGCCACCCTCACCCGTCGCGCTTCGCGCGCCGGCCTCTCCCGCAAGCGGGAGAGGCGTTCTTTACTATTTGTCCACCTGCAGAACCGCCAGGAAAGCCTCTTGCGGAATCTCCACGCTACCGACCTGCTTCATGCGCTTCTTGCCTTCCTTCTGCTTCTCGAGCAATTTGCGCTTGCGTGTCACGTCGCCACCATAGCACTTGGCCAGCACGTTCTTGCGCAGCGCCTTGACCGTCGAACGCGCGATGACCTGCGCGCCGATCGCGGCCTGGATCGCCACGTCGAACTGCTGGCGCGGGATCAGCTCCTTCATTTTCTCGACCAGCTCGCGCCCGCGCCGGTCGGCGCTGGAACGATGCAGGATCAGACTCAGCGCGTCAACGCGATCGCCGTTGATCAGCACGTCGACGCGCACCAGCGGTCCGGCCTGGAAGCGGTCGAAGTGGTACTCCATCGAGGCGTAGCCGCGCGATACCGATTTGAGCTTGTCGAAGAAATCGAGCACGACTTCGGCCAGCGGCAGCTCATAGCTGATCTGCACCTGGCTGGCCAGATAATGGATCGAACGCTGCACGCCGCGTTTTTCCTCGCACAGCTTGATCACATTGCCGATGTGGTCGGGCGGCGTGAGGATGTTGGCGACGATGATCGGCTCACGTATCTCTTCGACATACTGCGTCGCCGGCAGCTTGGCCGGGTTATCGAGTTGGACCACCTTGCCGTCCGTCAGCAGTACTTCGTAGATCACCGTCGGCGCGGTGGTGACGAGGTTCAGGTCGTATTCGCGTTCCAGGCGCTCCTGCACGATGTCCATGTGCAGCAGGCCGAGAAAACCGCAGCGAAAGCCGAAACCCATCGCTTCAGAGGATTCCGGCTCGAAATGCAGGGCCGCGTCGTTGAGCTTGAGTTTTTCCAGAGCCTCGCGCAGCGCCGAATAATCGTCGGCGACGACCGGGAACAGCCCCGCGAACACGCGCGGCTGCATCTTCTGGAAACCGGGCAACGGTTTCGGCGCGGGTTTACTCGCGTGCGTGAGCGTGTCGCCGACCGGCGCGCCATGCACATCCTTGATCGAGGCCGTGACCCAGCCGACTTCGCCGGCGCCGAGCGCGCTCTTGACCTTGCGCTTGGGCGTGAACACGCCGACCTGGTCGACTTCGTGCGCGCGCCCGGTCGACATCACCAGCAGCTTGTCGCGCGGCTTGATCTCGCCTTGCATCACGCGCACCAGCGAAACGACGCCGAGATAATTGTCGAACCAGGAATCGATGATCAATGCCTGCAGGCGGTCGGTGTCGCGCGGCTGCGGCGGCGGAATGCGCGCGACGATCGCTTCGAGCACATCGATCACGTTGAGGCCGGTCTTGGCGCTGATCGATATGGCATCGCTGGCATCGATGCCGATCACCGCCTCGATTTCTTCCTTGACCTTGTCGACATCCGCGGTCGGCAGGTCGATCTTGTTCAGCACCGGCACGACTTCCAGGCCCATTTCAGTGGCGGTGTAGCAATTCGCCACCGACTGCGCCTCCACGCCCTGCGCCGCGTCGACGACCAGCAGCGCCCCTTCGCAGGCGGCCAGCGAACGGCTCACTTCGTAGGAAAAATCCACGTGCCCGGGCGTGTCGATGAAATTGAGCTGGTAGGTCTTGCCGTCGCGCGCCGTGTACGGCAGGGAAACCGACTGCGCCTTGATCGTGATGCCGCGCTCGCGCTCGATCGGATTGGAATCGAGCACTTGCGCTTCCATCTCGCGCGCTTCCAGGCCGCCACACAACTGGATGATGCGGTCGGCGAGCGTGGATTTGCCGTGGTCGACGTGGGCGATGATGGAGAAGTTGCGGATCAGGTTCATGCGGCTGCCAGAGGCCGCAAACCCATCTGGCGCGGCAAAGCGGGCATTATCGCAGAATGAGCTCGGTTCCGCCGAATCGCCTCTCCCGCTGGCGGGAGAGGCCGCGCCACAGGCGCGGGTGAGGGTGGCATCAAATTCCAGTCCGACCACCCTCACCCCAGCCCTCTCCCGCCAGCGGGAGAGGGGGATAAGTGGTTCGCGTTCAACCTTTGGTTTTCGGCACCGTCACCGCAACAAACTGGGTCGCATCGCCGCGGCGCATCAACAGCATCACCGATTCACCCGGCTTCACGTCTTTGACCACGGCGTTGAATTCGGCAGCGGACTTGACCGCCTTGCGCCCAACCATGGTGATGACATCGCCGGGCTGGATCGGCGTGCGCTGCGCGGCGGGACCGCGCACATCGGTCACGACCACGCCCTGCGCGTCCTTGAGGCCAAGTTGCTTGCGCTGTTCGGCAGTCAGGTCCTCGACCACGATGCCCAACGCATTCGCGGATTTCGCCTTCGCACCGCCGCCCGCGCTTGCCAGCTGCGTCTTGTCCTGCGGCAGTTCGCCGACGGTCACCGGCATCGCAAGCGTCTTGCCGTCGCGGAACACCTTCAGGTTCGCTTTCGTGCCGGGCTTGGTGTTGCCCACCAGCGGCGGCAGGTCGGAGGATTGTTCGATGGCATGTCCGTCGAAGGCGAGAATCACGTCGCCAACCTGCACGCCGGCGTTGTCCGCGCCGCTGCCTGGCGTGATGCTGGCGACCAGCGCGCCCTCGGCGTTCGGCAGGCCCAGGCTCTGCGCCATCGCACGGTTGATGTTCTGGATCTGCACGCCGATCATGCCGCGCGACACGTGGCCGTGCTGCTTGAGCTGCTCGACCACGTTCATCGCGATGTCGATCGGAATCGCGAGCGAGATGCCGACTGAACTGCCGGTGTTGCTGACGATCTGCGAATTGATGCCGACGACCTGACCGTCCATGTTGAACAGCGGGCCGCCGGAGTTGCCACGGTTGATCGGCACGTCGGTCTGGATGAACGGCACGTACTGCTGGTCGGCGCCGCCGAAACCACGGCCGACGTAGCTAACAATGCCGTGCGTGACTGAATGATCGAAATTGAACGGCGAACCGATCGCGACCACCCACTGGCCGGGCTTGAGCTTGCTCGAATCGCCGATCGCCACGGTCGGCAATCCTGTTGCATCGACCTTGAGCAGGGCGACGTCGGAATCGACATCGGTGCCGATCACCTTGGCGTCGAGCTCGCGGCGATCGGACAGGCGCACCGTCACCTGATCGGCGCCGTCGACGACATGATTATTCGTCAGCACGTAGCCGTCGCTGGAAATGATGAAGCCCGAACCGACCGACACGCGCGTGCCGTCGAAACGCGGATGGCCGCCGCCGGGCCCCCCGTTTGGCCCCATGGGCCCGAAGAAGCGGCGGAAGATTTCCGGCACGTCCTGCGGATCGACCTGGCCGCCCTGCGCGTTGTCGCTGCCGGTGGTCGTGGCCTGGATGTTGACCACCGCCGGCCCGTTTTTCTGCACGAGTTGGGTGAAGTCCGGCAGCTGCTGCGCGAATGCGCCGGTACTGAGCAAAACCAGCGCGAGCAGCGCAAGAATCTTGTTCAAAACAGCCTTGTGCGTGGCAATCTTGTACATGGAAACATCCTTCTTTTCAGACAATTTCGGCGTGCGCCAGCCGCGGCTACATGCCGCCGGTCGGACGCAGACTGTGGCTTTACCGTTGCAGCGCCGGCGCGGGCGCTTGCGGCGGCTGGATCAGGAGTACGTAAGGCGCTTGGACATTCGGCACCAGCCCCTCGGCGTAGTGCAGGCGCTGGTCGTAGCGCGGCAGGGAAATGACGCTGGAATCGAAACTGGCCGGCTGGGCGTAGTCGAAACTTGGCGCGGTCGGCATGAACACGCTTTGCGGCCGCTGCGTCGGCGCGGCGGGAACCGACGCGATGACGGCGGCAGGCGTCGGCGACTGGATCGCCGGACGCGTACCGACCAGCGCGATCACCGCCACCGCCGCGGCGATGGCGCCACCGCCCGCCCAGCGCAGGATGCGCACGCCCTGCCTGCCCGGCTCAACCTGCTGCGATACGGCCAGCATGACGCGGTCGGCGAAACCGGCATCGACCGGCACGAACGCGGCCTGGCGCCGAATCACCGCGCTGGCCAACTGGTAGCGCGACCAGCTCTGTGCCAGTTGCGCGTCGGCATCCAGGCCGCGCAGAAGAAAGCGCATCTGGTCGTTGGGCAGTTCGCCGTCCATCAGGGCGGAGAGTTGTTCGCGCAGTGCCTGGCTCATGATTCGCTCACCTTGGCGTCCGACAACAGCGGACGCAGCTTCTGATCGATCGCATCGCGCGCCCGGAAGATTCGGGAGCGCACGGTGCCGATCGGACAATTCATCTTTTCGGCGATTTCCTCGTAACTCAGGCCGTCGACCTCGCGCAATGTAATCGCCATCTTCAGGTCTTCGGGCAACTGTTCGACCGTATCGAACACGGTTTGTTCAATTTCCTGGCGCATCAGTTCGTGTTCGGGCGTGGCGCGGTCCTTCAGGCGCATGCCGCCATCGAGCTGCACGGCGTCGTCGATGCCGATGTCGTCGGCAGGCGGCCGGCGGCCCTGCGAGACGAGATGGTTCTTGGCGGTGTTGGTCGCGATCTTGTACATCCACGTATAAAACTGACTGTCGCCACGAAACGCGGCCATGGCGCGATAGGCGCGCATGAACGCTTCCTGCGCCACGTCCTGGCATTCGCTCCAGTCCGAAACGTAGCGCGAAATCACGCCGATCACCTTGTGCTGATACTTGCGCACCAGCAGGTCGAACGCGCGCTTTTCTCCTTTCTGCACCCTTTCGACCAGGGCCAGGTCCGACTCGTTGTCGCCCATCCGGGCATTACTCCTGTACTGGCGTCCCGGTCACGCCGGGTCGATAGACAAAGCTGGGGCCGACAAGTTCACTCGCCGATCCACCCCAAAGTTCACGCGGCCGTTTCGCCCGCCTGCTGGGCATTCTGGAACAGGCGTTCGCGCTCGCTCAGCAGGTTCTCGAAACTGGCTGCCGGCAAGGGCCGGCAGAACAGGTAGCCCTGCAGTTCCTCGCAACCCTCCCCGCGCAGGAAATCCAGGTGCTGCTCGATCTCCACGCCTTCCGCGACCACGGCGCGGCCGAGATTGTGCGCCATGCCGATGGTGGCGCGCACGATCGCCTCGTCGTCCGGATCCACGCCGATGTTGCGCACGAAGGTCTGGTCGATCTTGATGCGGTCGGCGGGAAAACGCTTGATGTAATCCAGCGACGACTGGCCCGTGCCGAAATCGTCGATCGAGATGTGGCAGCCGAGGTCGCGCAGGCCCTGCAAAGTCTCGAGCAGGTTCGGTATGTTCTTGACGTTGATGCTCTCGGTGACTTCCAGGTCCAGCAGATTTGCTTCAAGGCCGGTGTCGTGCAGCACCTGTGTCACGACTTCGACCAGATTCTGCTGACGCAACTGCAAGGCCGACAGGTTCACGCCGACGCGCAGGTTGAGCGCGAAACGGTCCTGCCAGCGCCGCGCGTCCGCGCAGGCGGTGCGCATGACCCACTCGCCGATCGGAACGATCAGGCCGTTTTCCTCGGCCAGCGGGATGAAGAAACCAGGGCTGATCATGCCCAGTTCCGGATGCTCCCAGCGGATCAGCGCCTCCATGCCCGCGATGTCTTCGCTTCCCGTGTTGACCTGCGGCTGGTAGTAGACGCGCAATTCGCCATTTTTCTCGGCGACGCGCAATTTCGACTCCAGGGCCAGGCGCTGCTGGTGCGATTCTTCCGGCACGGCGACGTAGGTCTGGAAATTGTTGCGGCCCATGCCCTTGGCGCTGTACATGGCCACGTCGGCGTGCTTGAGCAGGCGCTCGGCATTGGTCGCATCGTCCGGATAGAAGCTCACGCCGATACTCGCCGTGATGTGCAATTCGCTGCCGTCGGCCAGGGTCAGCGGCGCTTCCATCACGCGCACGATCTTCTCGGCGATGCGCATCACGTCGTCGCGCTGCACGATGTGGCGCAGGATGATGATGAATTCGTCACCGGCGTAGCGCGCCACCGTGTCGGACGCGCGCACGCTCGCACGCAGGCGCTTGGCCACCGCAATCAAAACCTCGTCGCCGACGCCGTGGCCGAGAGAATCATTGATGTTCTTGAAGCGGTCGAGGTCAACGAACAGCACGGCGAACATCTCGCTGGTGCGGTGCGCTTCCTTGATCGTGGTTTCCAGGCGATCGTTGAACAGCAGCCGGTTCGGCAGTCCGGTCAGTGCATCCTGCAGGCCTTTGGCACGGCCTTGTTCACGCGCGCGACGCAGTTCGAGTTCCAGCGCGAGACGTGCGGCGATCGTGCGCAGGGTATCGATCAGCAGTGCGTCGGCGGACAGCGCATCGCGGCGCGCGATCATCAGGGCGCCCAGCGTACTGCGGCGCTCGTCGCGCAAGGGCAAGCCGATGAAGGCCTCGAATTGGAAAAATTGCAGGAACGGACCTTGTTCCGAGTGTTGCCATGCTTTTTCGCCATGGAACACCGACTCCCCGTCGAGCAATCGCTTGAGTACCGGCTGTTTCAGCGGGTCCGGCGCTTCCGCCGGCAGGCTGGAACGGTAGTAGGTATGCAGCGGCTGCGCTTCGGCTTCTTCCTCGGGCCGCGCCGACACCAGCATGACGAAATCCGGATCGAGCCAGCCGCACAGCAGCTTGACCACCTGGTTCATGCCCTCGTCGCCGCCACCGCATTCGGCGGCCGCGGCAATCATGCCGAGCGCGGCCTTGTAACGCGGACTGTCGCCGCCGCCGGAGGGCTCGCGGAACACGGTCACGTGGACGAGGCGGCCATCCTGCACGGCCAGGCGCATGTGCGCTTCGACCGCCCGGCTGCCGCCATCGCCGCGGCGCCGCTTGCAGCGGTATTGCACGCTGCCTTCGCGCGCGAGCGTGGCGAGCAGAGCCGCGCGCTGGCTGCGGTCGTGGCTCGTGTCGAGCGCATCCAGCGACTGGCCGATGACCTGCGCACGCGAAAACCCGGAGCGTTGCTCGAACGTCGCGTTGGCGTCGATCACGGAGCCGGTCTTGGGATCCGACAGCACGATTTCGTCGAGGCTTTCCTCGAACGCAAATTGATAGCGATCCTTGCCGGCGCTCGCGGTTTTCGCGCCAGGAGCCTCCGCATGCGCCGCCAGCACGTTGCGCACGCGCGCCAGCGCTTCGCTCGCGTCGACCGGGCTGCGCAGCCAATCGACCACGCCGGCCGGTGCCCGCGACCAGTCCCAGTGCCGTTGCGCCGCGTCGGCCGCGGCGACGCCGATCACCGGCACATTGGCCAGGCGCGCATCGCCCTTGAGCTGGGTGCAGAACGCCACCGCCTCGCGCGCATCGCCGACGAATTCCATCACCACCACGTCGATCTGCGGGTCCTGCTTGAGGAAGGCCAGCGCCTGCGGCAGATCCTTTGCCGTATATACGGCCTCGAAGTTCTGTGCGTCGAGCGTGTCGAACAATACGCGGCGGTCGTCGCGATCCGTAGTGACGATCAATACAGAGCCCGGATTGGCTTGCGCAGCGGACATCAGATCACCCAACGGCCGTCGCGCAGGCGCGGGCGCGTTCCCGCGACCGGCTTGTGCGAGATGAATTCCACCAGCGCGTCCATGCCCTCGGGCATGACGATCTCGTCGCCGACGAACACGACCTTGCGCCCGGCCACGGTGCGCGAGCGCGCGATCTGGCGCAGCAGGCCGGTATTCGGCGGACGCATGTGCTCGGAGAAATCGGTGAACAGGTAAACGCCGAACTGTGGGCTCTGCAGGATGTAGCGCAGTGCGTCGGTCGCGCGCTTGGAACCGGGCACGCGCATCTCGCGTTCGCGCAAGCTGGCGATGCCGGCCTCGTCCTGCCAGGAATAGACCGATTGGCCGGTACGCAACGCCAGCAGGCGGAACTGCGCGATCACGTCGGCCGCGTTCGCCGTCTGGATCGCGATGAGATTCTGCGGCGACTGCACGATGCGGTCGAACAGCGCCGGCGTGACGAAGACCTCGCCCGCGGCGCTATCGTTGATGGACGGATGCGACTGCAATGCGAACGGCCCATTTGACCGCGGGTGCGGCTTGCGCGGATTATAGCGATCCCGCCCGTCGCCCGCTCGAGGCCGCCATGTTCGAAGGTCTGCGCTTCGCCCACTGGAAAGCCGAAATCGACGCCGAAGGCATCGCCGTGCTCACGTTCGACCGCAGCGGCGCCTCGGTCAATGCGATCAGCCGGGCCGTGCTCGACGAACTCGCGCAAATCGTCGAACGCCTGTCGTTCGAGCCGCCGAAGGGCGTGGTGATCCGCTCCGGCAAGGCGAACGGGTTCATTGCCGGCGCCGATATCCACGAATTCGAGGGCTTCGAGGCCCAGCCGGGCGGTGTGCTCGGCAGCATCGAATACGGCCAGCGCGTGTTCCAGAACCTGGCGCGCCTGCGCTGCCCGACGGTCGCCGCGATCCACGGCTTCTGCATGGGCGGCGGCACCGAACTGGCGCTGGCCTGCCGCTACCGCGTGGCCACCCGCGATCCGAAGACCAAGATCGGATTCCCGGAAGTGCTGCTCGGCATCATCCCCGGCTGGGGCGGCACCGCGCGCCTGCCGCGCCTGATCGGTGCGCCGCAGGCCCTGCCCGTCATGCTCACCGGCAAGGCGCTGGGCGCCGAAGCCGCGCGCGGGCTGGGCATGGTCGATGCGCTGACTTCGCCGGAACTGCTGCTGGACGCGGCGAAGGAACAGATCCGCCATCCGCACGCACGGCCGTTCGCGCAACGCCTGCGCGCCTGGGCAACGAACATCTGGCCGGTGCGGCAGATCCTTGCACCCATCGTGCGCAAACAAACCGCGGCCAAGGCGCGTCCCGACCAGTATCCAGCGCCGTTTGCCCTGATCGAAGTGTGGCGGCGTGGTGGTTCGAGCATCACGCAACGCCTGAAAATCGAGGCCCGCACGGTGGCCAAGCTTGCGGCGACGCCGACCTGCCGCAATCTGATTCGCGTATATTTTTTGCAAGAGCGTCTGAAAGGTCTTGGCGCCGGCGGCGACGCCGACATCCAGCGCGTGCATGTCGTCGGCGCCGGCGTGATGGGCGGCGACATTGCGGCCTGGTGCGCGCTGCGCGGTTTCGATGTCACCTTGCAGGACCGCGAGATGAAGTTCATCCAGCCGGCGCTGGATCGCGCGCAGGACCTGTTCGCCAAACGCCTGAAAACGCCCGACCGCATCAAACCCGCGTCGGATCGCCTCAAGGCCGACGTCGACGGCAAAGGCATCGCCGATGCCGACCTCGTCATCGAAGCGATCTTCGAGAATCTCGAAGCCAAACAGGATTTGTATCGCAAAACCGAACCTTCGATGAAGGCCGGCGCCCTGCTGGCGACGAACACCTCGAGCATCCCGCTCGACGAGTTGCGCACGGCGGTGAAACAGGACAGCCGTTTCCTCGGCCTGCACTATTTCAATCCGGTCGCGCAGATGCCGCTGGTGGAAATCGTGCGCCAGGATCACCTCGACCCTGCGAACGAGAAGCACGCGCTGGCCTTCTGCAAGGCCATCGACAAGCTGCCGGTGCCGGTCAAGGGCACGCCGGGATTCCTCGTCAACCGGATCCTGATGCCCTACCTGCTCGAGGCCATGCGCCTGTTCAAGGAAGGCGTGCCCGGTCCCGTGCTCGACAAGGCGGCGAAGAAATTCGGCATGCCGATGGGCCCGATCGAACTCGCCGACACGGTCGGTCTCGACGTTGCGGCTTCCGTCGGCAAGGAAGTCGGAGAATTTCTCGGTTTGGAAATCCCTGACGGCCTCGACGCCCTCATCGCGGCCGGCAAGAAGGGCAAGAAGACCGGCGAAGGCCTGTACAAGTGGGAAAACGGCAAGCCGGTCAAACCCGAGGTCGATCCCAAGTATCAGGCTCCCGCCGACATCACCGAGCGCATGATCCTGCCGATGCTCAACGAGTCGGTTTCCTGCCTGCACGATGGTGTGGTCGACGATGCCGACCTGCTCGACGCCGGCGTCATCTTCGGCACCGGCTTTGCGCCGTTTCGCGGTGGCCCGATCCAGCACATTCGCAGCGAGGGCGCCGACAAGATCAAGGCGCAACTGGCAGAACTTGCCGGTAAATACGGCAAGCGTTTCGAGCCGAAGGCGGGTTGGGACAGCGCGGCGTTGCGCGGCTGATTTTCACCTCTCCCGCTGGCGGGAGAGGGGGAAGAACTAATCCTCTTCAAACCGCTGCGACCCGAACGGTTTCGCTTCCTTCTTCGGCGGCGCGATCCCTTTAGCCACACCTTCCCAAACCGCAAGCGCATCGCGTGTGGCAGCGACGTCGTGCACGCGCACGATCACGGCGCCTTTTTGCACGGCGATCATCGCCGCGGCTGCGGAACCTGCGGCGCGATCCGCGTGTTTTTCGCGGCCAGTGAGCGTGCCGATCATGGCCTTGCGCGACAATCCCGCCATCAGCGGCACGCCGAGCGCGGCGAGTTGATCCAGGTTGGCCAGCAGCGCGAGGTTGTGTTCAAGCGCCTTGCCGAAACCGAAACCGGGATCCACAACGATGCGTTTCTTGTCGATACCGGACATTTCGCAGGCGAAAATGCGCTCGGCGAGAAAGCGGCGTACGTCGGAAACGACATCGTCGTAGTGAGGCGCGTCCTGCATCGTGCGCGGCTCGCCGAGCATGTGCATCAGCACCACCGGCACCTTGAGTTGCGCCGCCGCATCCAGCGCACCTTCGCGACGCAGCGCGTACACATCGTTGATCATGCCGGCGCCGGCCGCAACCGCTGCGCGCATGACTTCTGGCTTCGAGGTGTCGATGGAAATCGGCAATTCGATGCGTTTCGCCAACGCTTCGATCACCGGCACGACACGCGCGATTTCTTCGTCCACCGACACCGGCTGCGCGCCGGGCCGCGTGGATTCGCCGCCGATGTCGAGCAGGTCGGCGCGCTCTTCCGCCATTTTCATTCCATGCGCAATGGCCGCATCGGCCAGCGCGCGCCCGTCACCGGAAAACGAATCCGGCGTGACGTTGACGATACCAGCGACGCGCGCGCGGTCTAGGCGCAATTCGCGGTCCTTGCAGTCGAG